>NZ_CP020474.1:707500-1061250 GCF_002080415.1 Roseovarius mucosus
GCGCACCATCGCCGGATAGGGATGCGGCCCGGCCACGGTGCCGATGCAATAGAACGTGTCACGCACATTCGTGACCCAATCGCGCAGCGCGTCGTTCATCGCGTCCTTGAGCGTGCCGCGACCAGACGTGACCGGCACCACCTCCGCGCCAAGCAAACGCATCCGGAACACATTGGGCGCCTGACGCTCGACATCATGCGCGCCCATATAGACCACGCATTGCAGCCCGAACTTGGCGCAGACGGTCGCCGTGGCAACCCCATGCTGACCGGCCCCCGTTTCCGCGATGATCCGCTTTTTGCCCATACGGCGGGCAAGGATGATCTGCCCCAGCACATTGTTGATCTTATGCGCGCCCGTGTGGTTCAACTCATCCCGCTTGAGATAAATCTTGGCCCCGCCAAAATGCTGCGTCAGACGGTCCGCATAATAGAGCGGCGACGGGCGGCCCACGTAATGCGTCCACAGATCGTGCATCTCGTCCCAGAACGATGGATCGGTCTTGGCGTGCTCATACTGCTCTTCCAGTTCCAGAATGAGCGGCATCAGGGTTTCCGACACAAACCGCCCGCCGAAATCGCCAAACCGGCCCTTTTCGTCGGGACCAGTCATAAAGCTGTTGAAGAGATCGTTCATTGTCTCGGGCCTTTGTCATTCGGGGAAGTCTGGGGTTGAATATGGGACGCGCGGGGGATTTTCCAGCGAAAAGCAGAATTTCAAAGGCGGCGGATCACATAGAG
Organism: Roseovarius mucosus; assembly: GCF_002080415.1. Taxonomy (NCBI): domain Bacteria; kingdom Pseudomonadati; phylum Pseudomonadota; class Alphaproteobacteria; order Rhodobacterales; family Roseobacteraceae; genus Roseovarius; species Roseovarius mucosus. Next base: position 708,241 of record NZ_CP020474.1, read on the forward strand.
CCGCGACCAAAGGTCCGGCTCGGCCAAAAGAAAGGGCAAGAACGGCTCTGACCGCTGCGCGATATGGATCTGGCCACTGTCCACCAGCGATTCCAGCACCGATTGAAACCCCTGCGCCTTCAATGTGGCTTCCAGCAGGTTGAACACCCCAATACCGCCGGGGCGCGTCACGCGGGCCAGATGAATAAGGCTCTCCGCCGGGGCATGACCGGGGCCAAACGCCCCGACACAGATAAAGCCTGCAAACCTGTCATCGGCAAAGGGCAGACCACTCCCCATCTCCGCCTCGACCAGATCGGCGTAGTGCCCTGTTGCCTGCGCCGCCGCCAACATACCGGGCGAAAGATCACAGCCGGTGATCGGGCCATAGCCCAGAATCCGCAGGCTCTCGCCCACCAGCCCGGTGCCACAGGCGGCATCCAAAACAGGCCCCTCAGCCGTCCCCATGAACCGCGCAAACATCGCCGCCCCCAGCGACGGAAGCCGAAACCCCCGCGCCAGATTATCGGCGTCATAACTCAGCGCCCAATCGTTATAGATCGCGCGGGATTGCTCGGGCGTCTTCGCCCCATACACATCGCTCAGATCCTCGGGATCACGGGTCATCGCAGCCTCTTGTCGCTCTTTATAAAAGCATCTGTCGCGGGTTCGGGCCTGTCAACCGGAACGCCTAATCCAAGGCCCGCTTAAAGCCGACATGCGACGCCCTGTAACCAAGGCTCTCGTAAAACCGGCGGCTCTCGGTGCGGGTCGCATTCATGGTCAGTTGGATCAACCGGCATCCGGCGGCACGCGCGCGCGCCTCGACATCCGCAAACATGAGATGCCCCAATCCCTGCCCCCGAAGATGCCTTGCAATCCGCACGCTTTCCACCTGCGCCCGCCGCACCGCCAAAAGCGATAGCCCGCTGATCATCGTGATTTGATAGGTGGCCAGCACCGCGCCCTGCGCGTCAACGCCCACAATGAGGTGATTGTTGCCCTCGGCCTGCATGGCGTCAAAGGCGGTCAGATACTCGGACATATCCCCCAGTTCCCGCCCCTGCCCCAGCACATCGTCGCGCAAAAGCGCAACCACCTGCGCAACCTCATCACGACGCGCCTCGCGGAATTCAAGCACCTTGGGCATTGCGGATAAACGCGCGGATCAGGCCTGCGTCCTTGATCCCCGGCGCAGCCTCGACCCCGCTTGAGACATCAAGTTGCCGCGCGCCCGTGCGCGCCACCGCCAGGGCCACATTGTCCGGGTTCAGCCCCCCCGCCAAAAGCCATGGCAACGCCCAGTCGCGCTCCGCGATCAAACCCCAGTCAAAGGCCAGCGCATTGCCGCCCGGTCTTGTCGCCCCCGGTGGGGGCTTGGCGTCGATCAAAAGCTGATCGGCCACACCGCTATACGCGTCAATCTGCGCCAGATCCGCAGCTTCGGCGATCCCAATCGCCTTGATCACCGGCAGGCCATAGCGTGCTTTGATCTGGGATACCCGCGCGGGGCTCTCTTCCCCATGCAATTGCAGGAAATCGAGCGGCACCTGATCCGTCAGCGCATCAAGCGTGGCGTTATCGGCATCGACCGTCAGCGCCACCTTGGCCACTCCCGGCGGCACGCCCAAGGCAAGCGCCCGCGCCTGCATCAGCCCCACATTCCGCGGTGATTTCTCGAAGAATACGAACCCGACATAGGCCGCACCCGCCTCGACCGCCGCCGACACGTCAGCAGCGGCGGTCAGACCGCAAATCTTGACACGAATATCTCTCGCCATGCGCTCAGGTTAACTCGCCTGATCCAACAGCGCCAGAACCTCATCCTTGCCCTGATGCCGCTCACCCTTAAGCCGCTTGATCTCGGCTCGCAGGCTTGCCAGTTCGCGCGCCTGCCGTGCCGCCGCCGCCCGTTCGCCCGCCTCACGAATCCATTCCCAGATGAACCCGACAATCAAACCCATCAGAATGCCGCCAAAGATCACGATGAAAAGCGGCAGATCATAGGTCGGATTGAGCGCGGCAAACCCCGCCAATTCATCGGGCAACACCCGCAGGGTCACGACCCCGCGATTGGCCAGCGCAATGAGCACCAGCGCAAGGGCGAAAATGGCAATCGAAGCATAGCGGATATAGCGCATGGATTACTTTCCGTTGAGCCGGTCACGCAAGAGCTTGCCGGTCTTGAAGAAGGGCACGTTTTTCTCTTCAACATGCACGCTTTCACCGGTGCGTGGATTGCGACCTGTGCGCGCATCCCGCTTTTTCACCGAGAACGCACCAAAGCCGCGCAACTCGACGCGGTTGCCCTCGGCCAGCGCATCGGTGATCTCGTTGAAGATGGTGTTGACGATACGCTCGACGTCGCGCTGATAAAGATGCGGGTTCTCGTCAGCGATTTTTTGAATCAGTTCCGATCGGATCATCGGTGGTCTCTCCCCCGGCCTTATTGTTTGTAACTTTGTGGCAGTTGCAGGGGACTATAGCCAGAATGCCGCGAAACCCAAACAGAAAGCCGGGGCAAGAGACGGAAATCTATGCGGTTTTTTGCTGAGCATGGGCGATTTTTGTGCCCAACGCCCATTGGGCGGCAACACATCCTTAGCCCCGCCCAGATGCTGCGCCGCGGCATCGGGATCACGCAGCCCTTGATTCGGATCGGCAACCTTAAGCGTTCGCACGACACCACTGGTGGACATTTCGCCACATCCGCCCCATGGTGCGCCGGGCACCGCGAGGACAGGTATGACGGCACGACAGATCATCATCGACACCGATCCCGGTCAGGATGACGCGGTGGCGATCCTCTTTGCCTTGGCCTGTCCCGAGGCGTTCGACGTGCTTGGCCTGACCTGCGTGGCAGGCAACGTGCCGCTGGATCTGACCACGCGCAACGCGCGCAAAATCTGCGAACTGGCGGGCCGCCCCGATCTTGCGGTCTTTGCCGGATGCGACCGGCCCCTTGGCCGCGCTCTCGTGACCGCAGAGCATGTGCATGGCCGCTCTGGTCTTGATGGCCCCGACCTGCCCGAACCGACCATGCCGCTTCAGGACCAGCACGCTGTCGATTTCCTTATCGACACCCTGCGCGCGCGCCCCGCCGGCACGGTCACGCTGGTGCCTATCGGCCCGCTGACCAATATCGCCACCGCCTTTCAGCGCGCGCCCGACATCGTCGCGCGCGTACAAGAGATTGTGCTTATGGGCGGGGCCCATGCCGCGCATGGCAATGTGACCCCGGCGGCAGAATTCAACATCCATGTCGACCCCGAGGCTGCCGCCTGCGTGCTCGCCTCTGGCGTGCTACTGACCCTGCTGCCACTCGATGTCACGCATCAGGCATTGGTCACCCCCGCCCGCAACGCCGCCTTTCGCGCCATCGGAACCCCGGTGGGCGAGGCTGTCGGCGCACTGACCGGGTTTTATGAACGCTACCGCCCCGAACGCCACGGCGCGGATGGTGCACCGCTGCATGATCCCTGCACGATTGGCTGGCTCTTGCGCCCCGATCTTTTTACCGCCCGCCACGTCAATGTGGAAATCGAGACGCACTCGGAATTGACCATGGGCATGACCGTGGTGGATTGGTGGGCTGTCACCGGTCGCCCCGCCAATGCCACCTTTGTTCACGATATCAACGCGCAGGCCTTCTTTGACCTGCTCACTGAAAGGCTCGCGCGCCTATGACCGCCCTAACCCTCGCCCGGCCCGATGATCTGGACCGGCTCTTGTCTCTGGTCGCCGCCTTTCACCAAGAGACCGGCATCGCCCAGTCCGAGGCCACCCGCCGCGCCGCACTTTTGCCCATGCTCGAAGGCAGCCCGCATGGCGTGACCTACCTCATCGGACCGGGGCGTGCGCCAATCGGCTATATCGTCATCAGCTTTGGCTGGTCGGTCGAATTCGGCGGACTCGATGGATATGTTGATGAATTCTACATCCGGCCCAGCGTGCGCGGGCGCGGCATCGGCTCGGAAGTGATGATCAGCCTGCCCAAGGCCCTGGCCGGTGCCGGATTAAAGGCGCTGCACCTTGAAGTGCGGCGCGACAATGACAAGGCGCGCGCGCTTTATCGCAAGCTGCGTTTCGAACCACGCGACGCCTACAGCCTCATGACCTGTGCGCTCTAGACTTTCGCCTGCTTGACCCTAGGTAAACCTCATGACTCTCGTGATCCCGTTTCAAAACAGCTATGCTGATCTTCCTGCGCGGTTTTACACCCGTCAGACAGCCCTGCATGTGCGCGCCCCCCGCCTCATCCGGTTCAACCGGGATTTGGCCGCCGAACTGGGCATCGCAGAGGTCCCAGACCCCGAACTTGCCGACGTGTTTTCCGGCAATCAGGTGCCCGAGGGTGCCACCCCTTTGGCGCAGGTCTATGCCGGGCATCAGTTTGGCGGCTTCTCGCCGCAACTGGGCGACGGGCGCGCGCTGCTCTTGGGTGAGGTGATCGACCGCAACGGTCAGCGCCGCGACATTCAGCTCAAAGGCTCTGGCCCCACCCCCTATAGCCGGATGGGGGACGGGCGCGCGTGGCTTGGCCCGGTGCTGCGCGAATATGTGGTGTCCGAGGCGATGCACGCCCTTGGCCTGCCCACCACCCGCGCCCTCGCCGCCGTTGAAACCGGCGAACAAGTCTACCGCGAGGCGGGCGGCCTACCCGGCGCCGTGCTCACGCGCGTGGCCTCCAGCCATCTGCGCGTTGGCACATTCCAGTTTTTCGCCGCCCGGCGCGATCTTGACGGGCTGCGCACGCTCTATGACTACACGGTGGCCCGCCATTACCCCCATGTCGAAAGCCCCGCGCATCTCTTGGCCGAGGTGATCCGCGCGCAGGCGCGCCTTGTGGCGGGCTGGCTCTCGATCGGGTTTATCCACGGGGTGATGAACACCGACAACACGGCAATTTCCGGCGAGACGATCGACTATGGCCCCTGCGCCTTTATGGATACCTATCATCCGCAGACCGTGTTCAGCTCGATTGATGCGCGCGGGCGCTATGCCTATGACAATCAGGCGCATGTGATCGTCTGGAACATGGCGCAACTGGCTACAGCTCTGGTGCCGCTCATGCCCGATCAGGACGAGGCGATCGAGGATTTCACCGCCCTTGTGCATGCCATGCCCGACCAGATCGAGGTCGAATGGCGCCGCGCCTTTGGTCGCAAGATCGGCCTTGCCGAGGCGACAGCACAGGATGCCCCGCTTATCGCTGACCTGCTGGCGCGCATGGTCGAGGGGCGGGCGGATTTCACCAATACCTTCCGGGGCCTCATCGACGGCACCGCACGCGATCAGTTTCTCGACCGCGCCACCTTTGACACATGGGAGCCGCTCTGGCGCGCCCGTATCGCGCAAGAGGCCGATCCAGAGGCGGTGATGCGCGCCGCCAACCCGGCCTTCATCCCCCGCAATCACCGGGTCGAACAAATGATCGAGGCCGCCGTTGCCGGCGATTACGCCCCCTTCGAGCGGCTGCTCGACGTTTTGGCGCGCCCCTACATAGATCAGCCTGATGCCGCCGATCTCAAACGCCCGCCTACCCCGTCAGAGGTGGTGGAAAATACCTTCTGCGGCACATGAAAAACGCCGGGGCATGCCCCGGCGTTCTTGTCTTGATCAGGCTGCGTTCGACCGCGCGCCGCCACCGCCGCCACCGGGCTTGCGCCGACGACCACCGCCCGCGCCCGGCTTGCCCTGCTGGCCACCGCCGGAAAATCCGCCACCGCCGCCTGTGCGACGCCGCGGACCACCCCGCCCCGTGGCGGGCTTGGGCGACTTCGGATCAGGCAGCACTTCCCACGGACGGCCCGAGGCAACGGGAATCGTCGTGCCCAGAACCTTTTGAATATCCTTCAACTCGCCCATCTCGTCGGGCGCGCAGAATGCAATCGCCGCCCCGTCCCGGCCCGCCCGCGCGGTCCGTCCGATCCGGTGAACATAGTTGTCAGGCACATTCGGCAATTCGTAATTATAGACGTGTTTGACATCCGGAATATCCAGACCCCGCGCCGCCACATCGGTCGCCACAAGGATTTTGACATGCCCGTCACGGAACGACTTGAGCGCGCGCTCGCGCTGGCCTTGGCTCTTGTTACCATGGATTGCCGCCACGCTGTAACCGGCCTGCTCCAACCGCTTGGCCAACTTGTCCGAGCCGTGCTTGGTACGACCAAAGACCAACGCCAATTCGCTTTTGTGCTTGGCCAAAAGCTCGATCAGCAGATCGGGCTTGGCGGCCTTGGCAACAAAATGCACCTCTTGCGTGACCTTGTCAGCGGCCTTGCCCGGCGGGCTGACCTGCACCCGCTTGGGATGCTTGAGATAGCTACCGGCCAACTCTTCCATCTGCTTGGGCATGGTGGCCGAAAACAGCATCGTCTGACGCTCCGCCGCCAAAAGCCCCGCAATCCGGCGCAGCGCATGGATAAAGCCCAGATCAAGCATCTGATCGGCCTCATCGAGCACAAGGAAATGCGCCGCATCCAGACGCACCGCGCGCCGGTCAATAAGGTCAAGCAACCGCCCCGGCGTCGCCACCAGAATATCAGTGCCCTGCTCCAACCGCTTGATCTGCGGATTGATCGAGGCCCCCCCCACCACAAGATTGATCTTGATCGGGCTGTCCTTGACCAGCGGCAACAGCGCGTCACGGATCTGGCTGGCCAATTCCCGCGTCGGTGCAAGGATCAGGCTGCGGATGGTCTTGGGCGCGGGCTTGCCCGGTGCCTGCATCAACGCCGTAATCAGAGGCAGGCCAAAGGCCATGGTCTTGCCGGTGCCGGTCTGCGCAAGGCCCAGAACATCAAACCCGTTCAGCGCATGCGGGATCGCATGGGTCTGGATCGGGGTCGGTTCGGTGATGCCTTCGTTGGCCAGCTTGCGCACCAATGCAGCAGGCAGGCCCATTTCGTCAAATAGGTTCAAGTCGTATCCTTTCAGGGGCGCGAGGACATCCCGCAGCCCGTCACAGGCAGTGATTCACACCGCCCGGTCGTCGTGGTTGCACCCGCCCGCAGCCAAGGGGCCGCATGCCCCCTGCACTCTGACAGGTGTTTGGCCCCACGCGTGATTTTGGGATCATCCGCGACATTTCATAAGATACGCCTGTTTCAGGCAGTGCTGCTCACGCGGCAGGAAATGTCGGTTGACGTGCATATGGCGGTGCAGCACGCAGAAGTCAAGCACAGCGTCGCCTTTTGCCTACCGCACCGCCACGACCAAGGATCGGCATGGGCCAGAGAGGCAATCAACATGAGGGTTGTCAGCAAACCAAGAAAGCGGGGCAAGCGCCGCCTGTCCTAGCATCGGTCACAGCCCAAGATGCACATATCGCAGGTGTCAAACCAGCCCACCCCACGCGCCTGAAACCGGGTCTCAGCCCCGCCGTGCCTCGCTCAGCGCGCGGTCCCACAACCGGTCGCGCATCAACCGGCGAAACGCGCGCTTGATCTCTCCGCTGGCGTCCCGCGTGTAGCATCGCCCATGTGTCAGGATCAGCCGCTCTGGCCCCCAATCCAGCATCTGCTCCACCAGATCCCCGACCGCCTTGCGCCCGCCCAAACGTTGCGCAAGCCCCATAGGCGGTTTGCCATCACTGTCGTCAATCCCGGCAAGCCAGATCAGCGGGCGCATCCACACCGGCAACGGCGCGGTCTCTACCGCCATGATCAGCCGTGACAGGATCGCAGAGCGGCTGGCCTGATGTAAAAACGCCACCTCGGTTTGCGCACCTTCCAGCACAAGCGGCTTGATCTCACGCGCCCAAGTGGCGGTTGCCACCTCGGCCCCGCGCCAGATCCGCGCTGACGGATAGGCCGCCTGCCACGCGGGCAGATGCGCCAAAACGGGCGCCTGTGGCACAACGATATGCGCCACACGGCCCCGCTCTGCCAGCCAAGCCCGCAAATCATCCGACAGCGGCACCGGCGCATGGATCCATAAGTCGCCCGAGGGCAATTCAATCACAACTGTTCGCAGCGGCATCGAAACGCCGCCGCGCCACGGCACTGCGGCCCCCACAATACCCCAGACCCCCTTAGCAAGAGACTCCGAAGTGAAGGTGGGGGCAGCCGTCATGCCTAGTCGGTCACTGTGACGCGTGTCATCACATCCGGTTGCCCGACCACGGCCCCATTGGGCCCGGTGCCGCGCTTGATCGCATCCACGATCTCAAGGCCCTCAGTGACTTGACCAACCACGGTATATTGCCCGTTCAGGAACTCACCCGCATCAAACATGATGAAGAACTGGCTATTGCCGCTGTTGGGGTCTTGGCTGCGCGCCATGCCCACCACCCCGCGCAAGAATCGCTCGTTCGAGAATTCAGCCTTGAGGTCGGGGCGCTCACTGCCCCCCATCCCCGCGCGGCCCATATCACCACCCTCGAGCTTGCCAAACTGCACGTCGCCAGTCTGCGCCATGAATCCTTCGATCACCCGGTGAAACACGACCCCATCATAGGCCCCCTCAGAGGCGAGCGCGGTGATCTGTTCCACATGCCCCGGCGCGATATCCTCATAGAGGTCGATCTTGACAGTGCCATTGGCCTCGCCCGCAATCTCGATTTCCAGCCCCGTCGCCAGCGCCGGACCCGCCAGCAGGCTAAGTGCGACAACAATCTTATACATCTGCGGCCACCTTGACGCTGATCATCCGGTCCGGGTTCGCCGGCGGCTCGCCGCGCGTGATGGCATCGACATGCTCCATGCCCGCGATCACGCGGCCATAGACCGTGTATTGACCATTCAGGAAATGGTTGTCGCTGAAATTGATAAAGAACTGGCTGTTCGCCGAATTCGGGTTCTGGCTGCGCGCCGCCCCCAACGTGCCGCGATCATGCGGGATCTTGGAAAACTCGGCCTTGAGATCGGGCAGCGTGCTGCCCCCGGTGCCCGCCCGGCGCGGCTGATAGTCTTTTTCCATATTGCCATGTTCCACGTCGCCGGTCTGCGCCATGAACCCGTCGATCACGCGGTGAAAGGCCACGTTGTCATAATGCCCGGCACGGGCCAATTCCTTCATCCGCTCGCAATGGCCCGGTGCGATAGCGGGCAAAAGCTCGATGGTGACAGTGCCACCCTTCAGCTCCATCAGAATGGTGTTTTCGGGGTCCTTGATCTCGGCCATGGGGCTCTCCTTGGTAAATATGCCATGATACCTAGGCGGTTCCCACACGATTGCCAAGCACAGAGGTTGACGCTGGCAAAGACCCGCGCCAATAGAAGCGCGACCAGATTTCGGGAGGCCTGAGGCATGAGCTGGAAAACCCTTGACGACATCGATCTGACCGGCAAGCGCGTGCTGGTGCGCGTTGATATCAATGTCCCGGTCGAGAATGGCCTTGTGACAGACGCGACCCGCATCGACCGTATCGCGCCCACCGTCACCGACATTCTCGCCAAGGGCGGACGCCCGATCCTTCTCGCGCATTTCGGACGGCCCAAGGGCAAGGTCGTGCTCGACATGTCGCTGCGCGTGACCGTGCCCGCGCTCGAGGCCGCCTTGGGCCGCAAGGTGCGGCTGATCGAAACGCTGGAAGGCGCCGAGAACCTGACCGATGAGGCGCTCGCCTCTGATGTGCTGCTTCTCGAAAACATCCGCTTTCACCCCGGCGAAGAAGCGAATGATCCCGCCTTTGCCGCGCGTCTGGCACAACTGGGCGACATCTACTGCAACGATGCCTTTTCCGCCGCCCACCGCGCCCATGCCTCAACCGAAGGCTTGGCGCGGCATCTTCCGTCTTGCGCAGGCCGCCTGATGCAGGCCGAATTGCAGGCGCTCGAGGCGGCTCTTGGCACGCCCAAACGCCCTGTCGTGGCCGTCGTCGGCGGGGCCAAGGTCTCGACCAAGCTCGACCTCTTGGGCAATCTCGTGGCAAAGGTGGACAGCCTCATCATCGGCGGCGGCATGGCCAATACCTTTCTCGCCGCTATGGGGCTCGATGTGGGCAAATCGCTCTGCGAACATGACATGACCGCCACCGCCCGCGAGATCATGCTCAAGGCAGGGGATGCAGGCTGCAAGATCGTTCTGCCCGCCGATGTGGTCGTCGCACGCGACTTTGCCGCCGGTGCCCCGCATGAGGTAGTGGGCGCCCATGCCTGCCCGCCCGACGCCATGATCCTTGACGCAGGCCCTCAGGCCGTGGCGCGCATCATCGCCACGCTCGATGCCGCCAAAACGCTGATCTGGAACGGCCCGCTGGGTGCCTTTGAAATCGCCCCCTTCGATACCGCCACCAATGCCGCCGCCTCCCATGCCGCCCAACTCAGCCGGGCGGGCAAGCTCATCTCCGTCGCAGGCGGTGGCGATACCGTGGCCGCCCTCAATAAATCCGGTGCCGCCGAGGATTTCACCTATATCTCGACCGCAGGTGGTGCCTTTCTGGAATGGATGGAAGGCAAGGATCTGCCTGGCGTTGCAGCACTCAAGGCCTGAGTGCCACCCGCCCACCACCTGTTAGCGCCACCACGATTGCACAGCCCGCGCCCCTCGCCTATGAGGGCGCGAAACCGTGTAGTCCTTCAGGGGTGTCCCATATGACCAAGACCGAACAGGCCAACAAACTCCGCGCAGGTCAGGGCTTTATCGCCGCTCTCGACCAATCCGGCGGCTCCACCCCCAAGGCCCTGCGCCTCTACGGCATCGAGGAAAGCGCCTATACCTCCGAGGCGGAAATGTTCGATCTGGTGCACGCCATGCGCGCACGCATCGCTCAGGCCCCGGAGTTTACCGGCGACAAGGTTCTGGGCGCGATCCTGTTCGAAATGACCATGGACCGCGACATCGGCGGCAAACCCTCGCCCGCCTTCCTCTGGCAAGAGCGCGGCGTCGTCCCCTTTCTCAAGGTCGACAAGGGGTTGGCCGGTGACACCGATGGCGTCAAGCTGATGAAACCCATGCCCGATCTCGATCCGCTCTTGGAGCGCGCGGTCAAGGCGGGGATTTTCGGCACCAAAATGCGCTCGGTGATCGACGCGGCCAATCCCACCGGCATTGCAGCGGCGGTCGCCCAGCAATTCGAGGTCGGACAGCAAATTCTGGGCCACGGCCTCGTGCCGATCATCGAACCCGAAGTGACCATCTCAATTGCCGACAAGGCCGAGGCCGAAACCCTCCTGCGCGCCGCCATCCTCGCGCAGCTTGACGCGCTGCCCGCCGATCAAGAGGTGATGCTCAAACTCACCCTGCCCGAAACCGCAAACCTTTACGAAAGCCTCGTCAACCACCCCCGCGTGCTGCGCGTCGTGGCGCTCTCGGGCGGCTATAGCCGGGAAGAGGCCAACGCGCGTCTGGCGCAAAATCGCGGCGTCATCGCGAGCTTCAGCCGCGCCCTGACCGAAGGTCTCTCGGCCCAGCAATCAGACGCCGAATTCAACGCCACCATCGCGAAATCCATCGACGACATCTACCGGGCCTCCATCGCGGGCTGATCGCCCGCGCCTTTCATCTGGCCAAAAATACCTCGGGGGAGTCCCGGATAAAATCCGGGACGGGGGCAGCGCCCCCACCCCGCCCTCACCCCTTGGCGCGCTTGGCCTCGGCCACGACCTTCTCCGCCAAATCGCGCGCAATGCCAAAGGCCCCCTTGATCCGGTCGCTCTCGCCTTTCCAGTCGCGGCGCACCACGATCTTGTTGTCGCGCACCTTGGCCAAACCCCGCTCGTCATTGATGAATTCAACCAAGCCCTGCGGCGAGGCGAACTTGTCGTTGTGAAACTGGATCGTGGCCCCTTTCGGCCCGCCATCAAGCTTGGCAATGCCAGCGCGTTTGCACATCGCCTTGATCCGCACCACCAGCATCAGCATGTTCACCTCGCGCGGCAGCTTGCCGAACCGGTCAATAAGTTCAGCGGCAAAGCCTTCCAACTCCACCTTGGTCTCCAACCCGCTCAAGCGGCGATAAAGCCCCAGACGCACGTCGAGATCGGGCACATACTCCTCGGGGATCAGCACCGGCACGCCCAGATTGATCTGCGGTGCCCATTGCTCATCAGCCTCCGACAGCCCCTCCATCTGGCCGGATTTGATCTTGGCAATCGCCTCTTCCAGCATGGATTGATAGAGTTCATAGCCGACATCGCGCATCTGCCCGGATTGTTCCTCGCCCAGCAGATTGCCCGCCCCGCGAATATCGAGATCCTGTGAGGCGAGCGTAAACCCGGCCCCCAATGTGTCGAGACTGCCCAGAACCCGCAGCCGCTTTTCCGCCCCCGGCGTCAGCGGCAGGCGCGGCTTGGTTGTCAGATAGGCATAGGCGCGCGTCTTGGAGCGCCCCACCCGACCCCGGATCTGATAGAGCTGGCTCAGGCCAAACATATCGGCGCGGTGGATGATCATCGTATTGGCCGTGGGAATATCGAGGCCAGATTCAACAATCGTCGTCGCCAGCAGCACATCGTATTTGCCGTCGTAAAACGCGTTCATCCGCTCGTCGAGTTCCCCCGCCGCCATCTGCCCATGGGCGATGACATAGCTCACCTCGGGCACCTGCGTTTTCAGGAAATCCTCGATCTCGGGCAGATCACTGATGCGCGGCACCACATAGAACGACTGCCCCCCGCGATAATGCTCGCGCAACAGCGCCTCGCGCACGGTCACACTGTCAAACTCGCTCACATAGGTGCGGATCGACAAACGGTCGACGGGCGGCGTGCTGATGATCGACAGGTCGCGCACCCCCGACAGCGACAGTTGCAGCGTGCGCGGAATCGGCGTCGCGGTCAGCGTCAGCACATGCACATCCGAACGCAACTGCTTCAACCGCTCCTTATGCGCCACGCCAAAGCGCTGTTCCTCGTCAATGATCAAGAGCCCAAGGTTCTTGAACCGGATGCCCTTGGCCAAGAGGGCATGGGTGCCCACGACAATATCCGCCTCGCCGCGCGCCATGGCATCGCGGGTCTTGGCCGCCTCTCCCGCCGACACAAACCGCGACAAGGGCCGCACATTGACCGGAAAGCCGCGGAACCGTGACGCAAATTCCTGATAATGCTGCCGCGCAAGCAATGTGGTGGGCGCAATCACCGCCACCTGTAGCCCCGACATCGCGGCAACAAAGGCCGCGCGCATCGCCACCTCGGTCTTGCCAAAACCCACATCGCCACAGATCAACCGATCCATCGGCGCGCCCGATCCCAGATCGTTCAACACATCCTCGATCGCATGCAACTGATCGTCGGTCTCTTGATAGGGGAACCGCGCGGCAAAGGCCTCCCAGGCGTGATGTTCCGGCTCGATCACCGGCGCGCTGCGCAGCGCCCGTTCGGCCGCCACCCGGATCAGACGATCCGCCATCTCGCGGATACGCTCTTTAAGCCGCGCCTTCTTGGCCTGCCACGCGCCGCCGCCCAGACGGTCAAGCAGGCCCTCTTCATGGCCGTATTTCGACAAGAGCTCGATATTCTCGACCGGCAGATACAGCTTGGAGCTTTCGGCATATTCCAGCACGAGGCATTCATGCGCGGCCCCGGCGGCGGTGACCACCTCAAGCCCCAGATACCGCCCGATACCGTGGTCGACATGCACCACCAGATCGCCAACACTCAGGCTCTGCGCCTCGGTCAGGAAATTCTCGGCCCGTCGCCGGCGCGGCGCGCGGATCAACCGCTCGCCCAGCACATCCTGTTCGGAAATCACCGTCAGCCCCGGCGCGTCAAACCCGCTCTCAAGCGGCCAAACCGCCAAATGCAGCCCATGCTTGCCAATGCCCTTGGCGCTGCTCACCCCGACAGCGCCAATCAACCCCTCGTCTTCCAAGAGGCCCTCAAGCCGCTCGCGCGCGCCTGCGGAATAGGAGGCCACCAAAACCGGCGCACGGTCGAGTTTCGCGCGAATATGATCCTTCAACGCACTGAAGAGGTTGATGTTTTCCTGCTGCCGCTCCGGTGCGAAATTGCGCCCGATGCGCCCGCCTGCGTCGATCACCCCCGGCCCGGTCGCCTGCGGCAGCGCCGCGAATTGCAACACGCGCCGTTCGGCCACCGCCGCCGTCCACGCGGCATCGTCGAAATAGAGCAGCCCCGGCTGCACCGGCTTATACACCGTGTCACCGCGCGATTTCTGGCTCAGCGCCAGATGCCGGGTCTCATACTGATCCGCGATACTCTCCCAACGCGCCAACCGCTGCGGCGTCACCTGCTCATCCAGCGTGATCGTCGCCTGCGGCAGATAGTCAAAAAGCCCCTCCAGCCGCTCGTGAAAGAATGGCAACCAATGCTCGACCCCGGCATGTTTGCGCCCGGCACTCACCGCCTCATAGAGCGGATCATCGGTGCCCGCAGCGCCAAATTCGATCCGGTAATTCTGACGAAAGCGGCGGATCGCTTCCTCGTCGAGAATAACCTCAGAGACCGGGGCCAGCTCTACTCGGTCCAATTTTTCGGTCGTGCGCTGCGTGCCCGGATCAAACCCGCGCACCCCGTCCAGCACATCACCAAAAAGATCAAGCCGCACCGGTCCGCCCTCACCCGGCGGGTAGATGTCGATGATGCCGCCACGCAGCGCATAATCCCCCGGCTCCGTGACGGTGGGTGCCTGCGTGAACCCCATCCGCACCAGAAAATCCCGCAATGCCTTTTCATCAATGCGCTCGCCCACTGCGGCCACAAAGGCCGCACCGCGCAACACCTCGCGCGCAGGCACCCGCTGTGTCGCGGCATTGAGCGTGGTCAATAGAACGAACTGCGACGGCCCCCCATGCGCCAGCCCCGCCAGCGTCGCCATCCGCGTGGCGCTGATCTCGGCATTGGGCGACACGCGATCATAGGGCAGGCAATCCCAGCCCGGAAAGGTAATCACCGGCATATCTGGTGCGAAAAAGCGCAATGCAGCCTGCATCGCCGCCATCCGCTTGTCATCGCGTGCCACATGCAGCACCGGCGCGCCGGTCTTGGCAACCTCAGCCAGAATGAGCGTCGCGTCAAAGCCTTCGGGCGCGCCGCCCACGGTGATATGTTGCGCCTTGGTCATGATCTTCCTGCATCTTGCGCGCCGTCAACTGCGCATGTCATCCCAGAATATTGGCGTTCATGTTCTGGTACATGCCCCACATCGCAGTCACGAAAATCGACAGCATACCGATCACCTGAATCACCAGACGATGCGTCTGCACCCGCTTGATCAAGGCAACACCCGTCCACCCGCGCGATGCGATGCGCTGCGCCAGCCGGATCGACAACCCCCAAACCAGCAACAGCGGAAAGCCCAGCAAAAACAGCGCCTGAGCGAATTCGCTGTCATAGACAAATCCCAGCAACACCAGCGTGGTCATCAAGAACGCCGTAATCCCCGCCATCAACAGGCCGGATTCCTGCACCAGATACAACAAGCGGTTGATATTGATCCGCACCATATCCTCGAAATCGGTCATCGCCTGCGCATTTTGGCCCTTGCGCGCGCGAATGGCCATGTCCCATGGCACCCCCAGAACCCAGTGGCTGGCCGAAGACCATGTCACCGCCAGCGCAATCCAGAACCACAGGTTGCTGAAAGACCGCATGTCGATCAACTCGAAAACCGTATCGTACCAGTCCAAGCCCGCGCCCCTCTTGCCGCATCATCGCCTCTCTTAGCGCCGGAGCGCGGCAATTCCTACCCTTGAGATGCGCGAATTTCCATGCCACTCAGTCAGGGTTGATCCAGCCAGAAAGACCGCCCATGCGCCCGACCCAAGCCGCCTTTCCCGCCACCCGCCTGCGCCGCACCCGCGCCACGCCCAGCATCCGCGCCCTTGTGGCCGAAAACACGCTGACAGCGGGCGATCTGATCTGGCCGCTTTTCGTGCGCGACGGCGACGGGATAGAAGAGCCGGTGCCCTCCATGCCCGGTGTCATGCGCCGGTCCATCGACCGCGTGGTCGAAGCCGCACAAGAGGCCGCTGACCTTGGCATTCCCGCCATCTGCCTCTTTCCCTATACCTCGACGGAAAACCGCACCGCCGATTGCGCCGAGGCCTGGAACCCCGAGAACCTCAGCAACCGCGCCACCCGCGCGATCAAAGCGGCAGTGCCGGGCATCACCGTGATGACCGACGTGGCGCTTGATCCCTATTCGGACACCGGCCATGACGGCTTTGTCGTGGATGGCGAGATCGTCAACGATTCCACCGTGGCCGCGCTCGTCAAACAGGCGCTCAGTCAGGCCGAGGCGGGCGTCGATATCATCGGACCGTCCGACATGATGGACGGGCGCGTGGGCGCGATCCGCACGGCGCTCGAGGCGCATGGCTATCCCAATGTGATGATCATGTCCTATGCCGCCAAATACGCCTCTGCCTTTTATGGCCCGTTCCGCGATGCGGTGGGCGCGGCGAACGCGCTCAAGGGCGACAAGAAAACCTATCAGATGAACCCCGCCAACACCGACGAGGCCCTGCGCCTGATCGAGCGTGACCTCAGCGAAGGGGCTGATATGGTGATGGTCAAACCCGGCATGCCCTATCTCGACATTTGTCGACGGGCCAAGGAAACCTTTGGCGCACCCACCTTTGCCTATCAGGTGTCCGGCGAATACGCGATGATCATGGCCGCCGCGCAGAACGGCTGGATCGACCGCGAGCGCGCCATGCTGGAAAGCCTCATGTGCTTTAAACGCGCCGGTTGTGACGGGGTGCTGACCTATTTCGCCCCCGAAGTGGCCCGGATATTGGCAAAAGGATAGTGCCCGCGCGCAGCATCCCGCCCATGACCGCAATCCATGGTGACATCAGCCCGCCTTGCCCCTATACTGAGTAGCAGACCGGTATGAGACAAAAGACCGGCTCGAAACGAGGCAACAGACAGGCAATCCCATGAGCATTCTGACAAGACGCAATTTTACCCTTGGCCTGATGGCTGGCACGCCGCTTCTTGCGGCCTGTGGCAATGGCGTGGGCAGTTCCGGCGCGGCCACCATCGACGCGCGTGTCGATGCCACGCTAAGCCAGATGTATTCGCGCTACCCCAACACCCGGGACCTTGCAGACAAGGCCAACGGCATGCTCGTCATGCCAGTCGTGACCGAGGCGGGCTTTCTCGTCGGCGGCGGCTTTGGTCGGGGCGCGCTGCGCATCAACAATGTCACGGTCGATTACTATTCCGCGACCAAAGGCAGCGTTGGGCTTCAGATCGGGGCACAGCAATTCGCACATGTGCTCTTTTTCATGACCCCCGATGCGCTCGAGAAATTCCGCCGCTCGTCCGGTTGGGCAGCAGGTGCCGATGTGGAATATGTCTTCAACGACAGGGGCGAGAACCTGCGCGCCGAGACAACCACCTCCTCCAGCCCGGTGATTGCCGTGATCTTTGGTCAGGCCGGGGCCTTGGCGGGCGTGTCGCTGGAAGGCATGAAATACACCCGCATCATTCCCTGATATCATCTCCCCCTGACGCCGCGCGCCCTTGGGCGTGCCGGCGTCAGAGCGGCCAGAAGATCAGCAAGAGCGGCAGGCTAACCGCCACCACCAAAGCCTCTAGCGGCAACCCAAGCCGCCAGTAATCCCCAAACCGAAACCCGCCCGGACCAAGGATCAGCGTATTGTTCTGATGCCCAATAGGCGTGAGAAAGGCGCAAGAGGCCCCGATCGCCACCGCCATCAGGAAACTGTCCGGGCTCACCCCCAATGTTCCCGCAATGCCCAGCGCGATGGGGCACATCACGGCGGCGGTCGCGGCATTGTTCATCACATCCGACAGGAACATCGTGGTGATCAGGATCACGGCCAGCGCCGCAACCGCCTGCCCGCGCGCCACCTCTGTCACCAGAAATTCCGCCAGAACCCCCGCCGCCCCGGTTTCCTGCATCGCCCCCGCCACCGGGATAAGCGCGGCCAAAAGCACGATCACCGGCCAATCAATCGCCGTGTACACCTCTCTTGGGGGCACCGTGCGAAACAGCATCGAGGCCAGCACGCCCAACGCAAAACTCGCCGCCGCTGGCAGCACCCCAAACGTCACCAACAGGATCGCCATACCCATGATCGCCGTCGCCGTGATGGCCATCCGACGGCTTGGCAGGCGCAGATCGCGCGCCCCAAGCGGCACACAGCCGGTGTCATGGATGAATTCCGACAGCGATTCCGCCGGTCCTTGCATCAAAAGCAGATCACCCGAGCGCAGCTTGACCGACCGCAGCCGTGCACGCGGGGCCTGCCCCGCCCGTGCCACCGCCAATAGGTTCAGCCCATAGCGCGTGCGCAAATGCAGATCGCTGGCCGACAGACCGACAATCGACGATGCGGGCAGCACCGCCACTTCACGCAGCACCGTGTCACGCTCATCGTTGGATTTGGCCTCCTCACTCGCCTCCTCCTCTGCGTCCTCCGGTGTCGCGTCCTTGGCCTGTTTGACGTCTTCCTCCAGCGTCAGATCAAACACCGACAGCGTTTCCGCCAACGCCTCGACATCTGCCTCAAGCACCAGCACATCATGCCCCCGGATGCGCCGCCCGCCATGCGGTGCCAGCAGTCGCACATCATTGCGCACCAGCGCGACCACCTGCGCATCAGAGCTTTCGACCTCCCGCTCAAAGGCACGCAGTGTCAGGCCAATGGCCTTGCTCTTCTCGCCGACCCGCACCTCGGTCATATAGGCCCCGGCGTCAAACTCTGATGCGCCCGCAGCCTTGCGCGCAGGCACAATCCGCCAACCGATAAACGTGATCGCCAGCACGCCCACAACCGCCACCGCCACGCCAATCGGCGCGAAATCGAACATGGCAAAGGCACCGCGCCCTGCGCCCTCGCGAAAGCCCGAGACGATAAGATTGGGCGGCGTGCCGACCAGCGTCGTCATCCCCCCCAAAATGGTGCCAAACGCCAAAGGCATCAGCACCTGCCCCGCTGGCATCTCAAGCCGCTTGGCCAGTTGCACCGCCACCGGCATCAAAAGCGCCATCGCTCCCACATTGTTCATGAACCCCGACAGCGCCGCACCCAGCGCCAAGATCGCCCCGATGCTCACCAGCCGCCCCGCGTCGCGCGGCAACACCGTCCGCGCCAAAGCATCGACCGCCCCGGTATTCTGCAACCCTTGGCTCAGCACCAGCACACAGGCCACGGTGATCACCGCCGGATGCCCAAACCCGGCAAAGGCCTCTGCCCCCGGCACCAACCCCGTTACGACACAGGCCATAAGGGCGGATAACGCCACCACGTCATGCCGCAACCGCCCCCAGAGAAACAGCGCCATGGTCAGCGCCAGAATGCCAAGGATCATCATCTGTGCTGCGGTCATGCGCCTCTCCTGCGGGCGCACCCGGCCCTGCCAGAAAAAGACCACGCCAGCTTCGGGGCTTCAACCCGTCAAAGTCCCGCCCCGCCCTAGTGCAGCGTGAATTCACCTACGACGTTACGCCACTCCCCCGGCGCGATCAGCTTGCGATGGGTAAAGCGCACCGAATGCAACGGCCCCTCAATCTCGCGTTGCCAGAACTCGATAAAGCCAAAGAGCTTGGGATGGTCCGGCGCCAGATCAAAATCCTGCCACAGATAACTGTTCAGCACGTTGCGATAATCGGGCATTCGATAGAAAAATTCCGCCGTCGTCAGCCCATATCCCCTGAGCATCATTTCCGTCTCAGACATCTGCATGTGTCTCTCCTGTCACTGCCTGACAGACTCATGGTGCCAGAAATAAATTACTTTTCAATTAAAACAGTATGTTAGCACTCATGGCTGCTGGCTGACAAAGGCAATTCCCCAGCCCCATTGCACCCTATATCCTGCCTCTGATATAGTCCTTTCAACAAGATATAGAGAATGATCACAGGACGGTCCCAAACGTGAGCGATACGCCTCAACCCCCTGAAAACATGGATGAAACCCCGCCAGAGCGGCCCGCCTACAGCGGCCCCACCGTCTCGATCACCCATGAGATGAAAACCTCCTATCTCGATTACGCCATGAGCGTGATCGTCAGCCGCGCGATTCCCGATCTGCGCGATGGCCTCAAACCCGTGCATCGCCGCATCCTTTATGCCATGCACGAAAGCGGCAATACCCACGATAAACCCTACCGCAAATCCGCCCGCGCCGTGGGCGATGTGATGGGCAAATACCACCCCCATGGCGACAGCGCGATCTATGACGCGCTCGTGCGCATGGCGCAGGATTTCTCGATGTCCCTGCCCCTGCTCGATGGTCAGGGCAATTTCGGCTCGATGGATGGCGATAACGCCGCCGCCATGCGCTATACCGAAGTGCGGATGGACAAACCGGCCGCCTATCTCTTGGCCGATATCGAAAAAGAGACCGTCAATTTTCAGGACAATTACGACGGCAAAGACCGCGAACCCACCGTCCTGCCCGCCCGCTTTCCCAATATGCTGGTCAATGGCGCGGGCGGGATCGCCGTCGGCATGGCCACCAATATCCCGCCGCATAACTTGGGCGAGGTGGTCGATGCCACGCTGGCGCTGATCGACAACCCTGATCTCGAGAGCGAGGATTTGATCCAATATATCCCCGGCCCCGATTTCCCCACCGGCGGCCTCATGCTGGGCCGCTCCGGCGCGCGCAAGGCCTATCTCGAAGGGCGCGGCTCGGTCATCATCCGCGCCAAAACCCGCACCGAGGAAATCCGCAAAGACCGCTACGCCATCATCATCGACGAAATCCCCTATCAGGTGAACAAGGCCACGATGATCGAGCGGATCGCCGAGGCCGCCCGTGACAAGCGGATCGAAGGCATCGCGCATGTGCAGGACGAATCCGACCGCAACGGCGTGCGCGTGGTGATCGAACTGAAACGTGACGCCACCGCCGAGGTGGTGCTCAATCAACTCTACCGCTTTACCCCGATGCAGACCTATTTCGGCTGCAACATGCTGGCATTGAACGGCGGCAAACCCGAGCAATTGACGCTGCACCGGTTCCTGTCGCTCTTCATCACCTTCCGCGAAGAGGTGGTCGCGCGCCGTACAGCCTATGACCTGCGCAAGGCGCGCGAGCGCGCGCATGTGCTCTGCGGTCTGGCCGTTGCTGTGTCCAACGTGGATGAGGTGGTGGCCACGATCCGCGGCTCCATGGATGCCGCCGAGGCGCGCCAGAAACTGATGGAACGTCGCTGGCCCGCGGGCGACATCCTGCCCTATATCGCGCTGATCGACGATCCCAGCCACCCGGCCAATGCCGATGGCACCTATAACCTGAGCGAAGTACAGGCGCGCGCCATTCTCGATCTGCGCCTGCAACGCCTCACACAACTGGGCGTCAAAGAAGTCACCGACGAACTCCAAGACCTCGCAGGCAAGATCAAGGAATACCTCGCTATTCTGGCCAGCCGCGAGCGGATCATGCAGATCATTTCCGACGAGCTGCGCGAAGTGCGTGAACTCTTCGCCGTCCCCCGCCGCACCGAGATCGTGGACTGGTCCGGCGATATGGAAGACGAAGACCTCATCGAGCGCGAGGATATGGTCGTGACCGTCACCAGTGGCGGCTATATCAAACGCACCGCCCTTGCCGATTTCCGCGCACAAAAGCGCGGTGGCAAGGGTCTGTCGGGCATGGCCACCAAGGATGAAGACGTGGTCACCACGCTCTTTGTCGCCAACACCCACACACAGCTCTTGTTCTTCACCACCGGCGGTATGGTCTACAAGCTCAAGACATGGCGCTTGCCACTCGGCGGGCGCACCTCCAAGGGCAAGGCCATCGTCAACATTCTGCCCATTCCGACCGGCGTTTCCATCGCCGCGATCATGCCCGTGGACCGCCCCGAAGAAGATTGGGAAGACTTGCAAATCGTCTTTGCCACCTCTGCCGGCGATGTGCGGCGCAACGCGCTCTCGGATTTCACCAATGTCATGCGCAATGGCAAGATCGCGATGGACCTGCCCGAGGGCGTTGAACTGGTCAACGCGCGCATCTGCGGCCCCGAGGATGACGTGATGCTGGTCACCGATTCAGGCCGCGCCATCCGCTTCCCCACGACCGAGGTGCGCGTCTTCAAGGGCCGCAAATCCACCGGCGTGCGCGGCATCCGCCTGCTCGGCGATGACCGCGTGGTGTCGATGTCCGTGATCCGCCATTTCGACGCCTCCGCCGATGACCGCGCCGCCTATCTCAAGATGCGCCGCCAATTGGCCGGGGCCGAGGACGACGGCACAAGCGATGACGAAGGCAATGCCGACGCCGCGCTCAGCGCGGAACAATTCGCGGAAATGCAGGCGGCCGAGAATCTGATCCTGACCATCACCGCGCGCGGCACCGGCAAACTCAGCTCCAGCCACGATTACCCCGTGCGCGGGCGCGGCGGGATGGGCGTGCAGGCGATGGACAAGGGCATGCGCGGCGGCACGGTCGTGGCCTCCTTCCCGGTCACGCTCGAAGACCAGATCATGCTCGCCACTTCCAAGGGACAGTCGATCCGCGTGCCCGTCATGGGCATCTCCTTCCGCTCCCGCAGCGCAGGCGGGGTCAAGGTGTTCAACACCGGCGCCGGAGAAGAGGTGGTCTCGGTCGCCTGGATCGCCGAACAGGCCGAAGAAGACGAGACCGCAGAAGGCTGATCCCAGACGCGCGTCAGGGTATCATCACGCTCCGGCCCCATTTTCGCCGGATTTACAGTGATGATACCCTAGTCGCCTCGCGGCATGGTTGTATTTGTCTCACTTGGTTTCCGACCCCCTCACAGCGGATTCTCACATGACAACGCCCCTGCGCCCAAGCATGGACCAGACCGGCCTCAACCTGATCCGGATCGTGATCGGCTCGTATTTCCTTGCGCTCTCGCTCGATCTTGTCTCAGGGCTCGACGCCGCAACACTCTTTGCCGCCCTGCTGCCGCATGCGACGGCAGACCTGATCGGATCGACTTTGCTCTTTTGCCTCAGCGCGGCGCTCATGGCCGGGCTGCAGCTCCGCCTCTGCGCGCTAAGCCTCGCCCTCTTGGTGTTCTGCTCCAGCCTCGTGCAAAACCTCATTATCGTCACCCCCGATAGCCTCTCGGCCTTTTGGCGCGATCTGACCTTGGCCACGGCGGTGCTGCTGACCTATCTCACCCTCGGCCCCGGTGCCCTGCGCCGCGCCTCGGTCCTCGCTCACCGCGCACGCCTACGCCGCGCCATGGCGCAACGGGCCATCAACCCCCGCCGCATCACGCCTCAGACTGTGCAAAAACGGCCCGTTCAACAGGAAATCCGCTCCGCCCTCGCCGCCTCCACCCTGTCGCGTCGCCCCGCCTCCCACGAGGACGACGCCGAAAACATCTTTGCGAATATCTGACGAGACCGGGGCCGCTTAACCCTGTCTCAACCATTGCGCTCCAGACTGGGCACGCCGCTGCTTGCACAGGATGCTTGGGAATGAACCTTTATTGCTGCATGATCGACCTCAAGCAGGATGCCAAGGCGCTGGCCTTTGCCGCAGCACTGGACGCGTGGCTTACGCATCTCCACAGCCACGGCACCATCGGGCGCTGGCGCCTTTGCCGCCGCAAACTCAATCTTGCCGCCGATGCCTATGGTGATTTCCTGCTTGAAATCGAGGTTGAGGATCTGGCCCAGCTTGACCGCGCCTTTCGCCTCACCGGGGCGCAGGATGAAACAACGACCGTGCTGCATGACCGCGTGCATGCCCAGATCGCACAGTCCCAGTTTGCGCTCTACCGCCCCTTCCCGGATGCGGAAGGGGCCGAACGCATGTCCCTTATCTGACGCAGGCGATCATCTGGCTTGAAATACCTCAGGGGGTCCGGGGGACAGCGTCCCCCGCCTGCGCACCGGTGTTAGGCGTGCACCTTAATTCGCGACGTTATTCGCGGTCGAGGCAAAGCCAACCACCGTCCCAAAGAGGCCAAGAATGGTCTGGACGCGCGTGACCGGCGATTCGGTGGCCAGCAGCGTATCGCCCGGATTGATATGGAACTGGCGCGCCGCAAACAGACCATCCGCATTGGTGAAATCCAGCGAGAAAATCACCTGACGCAGCTCAGGGCCGGGCTTGTCGGGGTTGATGTGCTGCGGCTCATACTCGCGCAGCACCAAAAGACCCTTGGGATCGGCCCGCGCAGCGCTCAAGCCACCCATGGCCGAAACCGCCTCCATCGCCGTAATCCGCTCCTCCTCAAAGGGAATCACCTTCTGGCTGCCAGCGGCCCCCAGCACGTTGAAGGTGCGGTCATCCTCGGTCACAACGATCTGATCACCGCCCTGGACCAGCGCGTTGCGCGCCGGCTCGGCATAGAGCGTCTCGGCCCGCGTCTCAAACACCTGACCGCCGCGTTGCAGAATCACCAGCGGGTTATTCATCGTCGGCGCGATACCGCCCGCACTGGCCAAGACACTCAGAATACGGGTGTTGCGTGACAAAAGCGGATAGTTCCCCGGTGCCGCCACGCCCCCCACAACATCCACGGCATTGTTGCGGCCCGGCTCTACGGTCAACTGCACCTGCGCTGATGGCGCGATTTCCAGCAACCGCGTCTGCAACGTGGCGCGCGCCTCCGACTCGGTCATGCCACGCAGCGCAACTTCGCCAATATAGGGCATGAACACAGTGCCCGAAGACGAGACCGTCAATCCCTCAATCGGCGTCGAGCGCGATGCTTCGCTCGCCAGCAAGGAGTTTTCCTGATTGTCCCAGATCACCACAGCCAGCCTGTCACCCGTCTGGATGATCGACGAATCCGGCCCGCGGCTGGCGGACAGCCAGTTATAGCTGCCCTTCCATCCCGACGCCGGCCAGAGCGCCAACGCCGGAGTCGACCGGCGTGTAACCTCAACCACCTGAAACGTCGGCACCTTGTTGTCTTTCTCGGCCAGAACCTCGCTTTGCAAGGCGGCTCCTCGGGGCAGACTGCATGCCGCCAACGCGGCAAACATCATGATTCCGAGGATAACCCTGATTTTGCGCGTCACTCTCCGACTCCCCGGTCCCTCTGGCATTGCATCGGTTCCTACCCCGGTCCGACCGTGCTAGACAATCGGAATCTGCCCTCGAACGTCAGGCACCACCCTATGTTGGCCGAAATATGCCACGATGAAACCATGCTGATCACCGGTTCTACCGGCCGCATCGGCACGCTGCTGCGCAGGGCTTGGCAGGGCCCGGCAGGCCCGCGCCCGCTATGGTTGGCGCGTCGCTGCCCGGCGGATATCCTGTGGTCGCCGGGGGAGGCGCTGCCATCCGTGCTGCCCCGCTGCGACACTGTGATAGCCCTTTGGGGCCAAATTTCAGGCACGTCCGAGGATCTTGCCGCCAATGTGACCCTCGTGCATCACGGCGCGAGCTTGGCCCGGGCCTGCGGTGCCCGGCGGATGCTGCATCTCTCCTCCGCTGCGGTCTACGGCCCCGGCACAGCCCTGACCGAGGATACGCCCCCCCGTCCCGCCAACGCCTATGGCCATGCCAAGCTGGCAATGGAAGAGGCGGTGCGCGCGCTGCCCTCGGACGAGACGCGCCATTGCTGCTTGCGACTGGCCAATGTCGTGGGGGCCGACAGCCTCGCCCCGGCCCTGCGCGCGGGCAAGGGCCCTGTACGGCTTGACCGCTTCGCCGATGGCACCGGCCCCCTGCGCAGCTATATCGCCCCCGGTGACCTTGCACAGGTGCTCTGCGCCTTGGCTCAGCTTCCGCCAGACCGTTTGCCCGCGCGGCTTAATGTGACCGCGCCAGTGCCCGTGACCATGGAAAGCCTTGTGCGCGCTGCCGACCGGCCCCTCATCTGGCAAGAGGCCCCGGAAAACGCCGTGCAGGCCGTCACCCTTGATGGCAGCTCTCTTGCCGGTTTGCTTCCCTTTCTGTATCTGAAAGACACAGCACGCGCGATGATCGACGATTGGCACAGCTTGGAGATGGCAGCATGAATCCGGCTAAACGGGCCTTTGACGTGGGATTAGCCCTGCTGTTGATCGTGCTGCTGTCACCGGTCATGCTTGTGATCGCTTTTCTCATTGCGGTCTGCGACGGACGGCCCGTGTTCTACCTCTCGGAACGGATGAAAACGCCCGACACCGCGTTTTGCCTCTGGAAATTCCGCACGATGCGCGTGGTGGAAAACGATGCAGGCGTCTCCAGCGGCTATAAACAGCACCGCGTAACCCCACTTGGCCGCCGCCTGCGCGCCACCCGTCTCGATGAACTGCCGCAATTGCTCAACGTCTTGCGCGGCGACATGAGCTTTGTCGGCCCCCGCCCGCCGCTGCGGTGCTATGTCGAAAGCTGCCCCGAAATCTACGCCCGCGTGCTTGAAAAACGCCCCGGCGTCACGGGGCTCGCCACTCTTGTCTATCACCGCACCGAAGAAAAGCTGCTCTTGGCCTGCAGCTGCCACGAAAGCGGCGAGAGCACCTATGTCACCCGCTGCATCCCGCGCAAGGCCCGGCTCGACCTGATCTGGGCCCGCCACCAAAGCCTTTGTTACGATATCCGACTGATTTACCAGACTGTGATTCGTGTGTTCTCACGACGGCGAAGCTACCGCGTTAAGCGGGGCTGACCCCAAGAGCCACCCAACATCTTTTGCACATTTTTTGATCCAATCGGCTAAAACTTGCTCAGAAGCAGCGCATCTCTTTTCAAATCGCGATGAATCGGCATTCCTTAAGCCGCCGTGAATGCCTACAAACAGTTTGATTTCAATGTGCTTGATATCAGGGGATCGTGCCGTGCTGTACAAAACCGTCACCTCACTGAAACAGGGCCAGAAACAGGCGTTTTTCCTGACGCTAGACATGCTGATTGTCGTGCTGTCTTACGTTTTTTCTATGGTTCTGTTTCTGGGGCCCTCTGCCCTGTCGAGCAATCTCAGCGCCGCCTCCAACGATCTCTTTGCGATGATGTGCATCGCAGCCGCGCTCGCCACCTATTTCGGCCTGCACAAGGTCAAGCTGAAATCCTACGAAATGCAGGGCATGCTCAGCTCTGGCTGGGTGGCGCTGGCCATCACCGCCAGCGGGCTTGCGTTTTCCGCCTTAGACCCAGACGTCACCCCCCCCGCCACGGTCTATATCGTCTGTGGCATGATGTTTCTTATCCTGTCCGTCACCTCTCGACTGGCGCTGCGCATCGCGCTTCTTCGAATCTACCGCAACGGCAACCGGCGCCTGCGCGTGCTGATCTATGGCGCTGGCCAGACTGGCCAACAGCTGGCCACGGCCCTTGCCACCGATGATGCCGTGTTGCCCATGGCCTTTGTGGATGACGAACCGCGCCTGCAATCCCTGACCATCGCCGGGCTCAAAGTGCACAAATCCGAGGATTTGCCCGAACTGGTCAAACGCTATGACATTCAGCGCGTGATCCTCGCCATGCCCAGCGCCCCGCCCGCCAAACGCACCCTGCTGACGCGGCGCATTGCCGAACATGGGGTCGAGGTGCACGCCCTGCCCTCCTTTGCCGATCTGATCTCGAACGACGCCCATAGCCTCTATCAAAGCCGCCCGGTCGATCTGAACGAGCTTCTTGGTCGTGACGGTCTGGCCGACAAACTGCCGGGGTCGCGCGACAGCTACAAAGGGCGCTGCATCCTTGTCACCGGCGCAGGCGGCTCTATCGGCTCAGAACTGTGCCGCCAACTTATCGCCTATGAGCCTGCGCATCTCATCCTTCTTGACCACGCCGAACACGCCCTGTTCGAAATCGAGCGCGAATTGCGCAGCCTTGCACCTTTGATGCGGATTTCCCCCGTTCTTGGCTCAGTCTGCGAAAAATCCCTCGTCAACGTGCTCATGCAATCGCGCAAGGTGGAAATCGTGCTGCACGCCGCCGCCTATAAACATGTGCCCATGGTCGAATCAAACGCCATCGAGGGGATGCGCAACAACGTCATCGGCACGCGCACCGTGGCACAGGCAGCGCGGGACGCAGGCGTTGAACGCTTCATCCTCGTCTCAACCGACAAGGCTGTGCGCCCGGTCAGTGTGATGGGCGCATCCAAGCGCTTTGCCGAAATGATCGTGCAGGATCTCGCCACCCGCACCAGCACCACACGCTTTTCCATGGTTCGGTTTGGCAATGTGCTGGGCTCGTCCGGCTCTGTCATCCCGCTTTTTGCCGAACAGATCGCGCGCGGTGGGCCGGTCACGCTGACCCATGCCGATGTCACCCGCTATTTCATGACCATCCCAGAGGCCGCGCGCCTCGTGCTCTTGGCCGGCTCTTTTGCCCGAGGCGGTGATGTCTTCGTGCTCGACATGGGTAAACCCATCGCCGTGCGCGATGTGGCCCGCAAGATGATCGAAGGCTCCGGCCTGACCGTGTGCGATGCCGACAACCCCGATGGCGACATCGAGATCGAGATCACCGGCCTGCGCCCCGGCGAAAAGCTCTACGAGGAACTGCTGATCGGCTCTGACATGCTGACCACACCCCACCCCAAGATCTTGCGCGCCCAAGAGGGGCATCTGTCGGAAATCGAACTTGCCAAGGCGCTGAAATCCCTGTCCGAAGCGATCGAGACCCGCGATGTCGCCCTCTTGCGCAGCGTGTTGGCGCAATGGATCGAACAGATCGAAGACCGCCCCGACGCCACGGTCAATCAATAGGCCTCAGCCCGCCAAATCGCCAAACTTCCGGTCGAGATAATCCAGAAGCGGCCCCGCCGTCGGGGCCGCGCCACAGGCCCGCGCAATCACCTCTGTCGGCTCGAATAGCCCGCCATGCCGCTGCACCGCGCCGCGCAACCACACCGTCGCTTCAGCCAACTCACCCCTCGCCAATTGCGCGTCGAGGCCCGGCACCGCGGCCTGCAACGCCTCAAAAAGACACCCGGCATAAAGGTTACCAAGGCTATAGGTCGGGAAATAACCAAACAGCCCCACCGACCAATGCACATCCTGCAACACGCCATTCGACGCGCGATCCACCGCATATCCGAAATCGGCGGCAAAGCGGTCATTCCACGCCGCCTCAAGATCGGCCACGCTCAGATCCCCCGCGATCAAGGCCCGCTCCAGATCATAGCGCAACATGACATGCAGATTGTATTGCACCTCATCTGCCTCGGTCCGGATATAGCCTCGATGCACCCGGTTCACGGCGCGATAGAATGTCTCTTCATCGGCAATGCCAAAATCGCCGAACCCATCGCGCATCCGCCCGTAAAGCCAGCCACAAAACGCCCGGCTGCGCCCCAATTGGTTCTCATAAATCCGGCTCTGGCTTTCATGCACCCCCATCGACACACCCTGCCCAAGAGGTGTCAGGCGATAGGCCGGATCAATGCCCTGCTCATAGCAGGCATGCCCCACCTCGTGGATGGTGGAATAAAAACAGTTGAACGGGTCCGCCTCGCTCACCCGCGTGGTGATGCGCACATCATCGCCACTGCCCGAACTGAACGGATGCACCGCCAGATCCAGCCGCCCCCGGCTTAGATCATAGCCAAACACCTGCGCCAGATCCTGCGACAGCGCCAATTGCCCGTCGCGGTCAAACCGCCCTTCCAGCCTAGGCCATTCCACCGCCAGCGCCGCGCCGCGCAGCGCCACCAACCGGGGTCGCATCTCGGCAAACATCGCATCAAGCTTGGCCGCGCTCATCCCCGGCTCGTAATCCTCGAGCAGCGCATCATAAAGCGTGCCGCCCGCCGACAACGCCGCCGCTTCCTCGCGCTTGAGCCGCACCACCTCGGCCAGCACGGGCGCAAAGGCGGCATAGTCATCCGCCGCCCGCGCCTCGGCCCATTGCCCCTGCGCCCGGCTTGTCAGCCGCGCCAGCGCCACGGCCAGATCCCCCGGCACCTTGACCGCCCGCTCATAATCGCGCCGGATATGGCGCAACTGCGCCCGCGCCACAGGCTCGGTCGCCTGCCCCTCTGCCTCTGCCAGCACATCGCCCCGGGCCCGGTCCACCCGCCGCGCATGCAATACCGCCTGCATCGCACCTGATTCCTCGGCCCGCTGATCGGCGGCCCCGCGCGGCATCATGGTTTCCTGATCCCAGCCCAGCCGCCCGGCCACCTGCGCCAGCGCCTGCGTTTCGCGCTCGCGCGCCATCAGATCGTCATAGGCGCTCATGCTCAGGTTCCCCGAATGGATGTGGCGCGCGGATACTGGCTCAGGAACCGCGCCCGCAGGATCAACACCCAAAGGATGACCGCCACGAACTGATGCGCAATCGCCAAGTGCCACGGCGCGATATAAAGCACCGTCATGATGCCCAAAGCGATCTGGAACAGAAGCACGGCAAAGACAGCGTTGAACGCGCCCCGCGTGCGCTCATGCGCGCTCTTGCGCCCGCGCAACCAAACCACCACGGCAAAGGCGAGCAACAGATAGCCGCTCATCCGGTGAATGAACTGCACCGTCCCGGCGTTCTCAAAGAGGTTCCGCCACCATGGCTGCAATTCCATCATATCAGGCGGCAAAAAGCCCCCCGCCATCAGCGGCCAATCGGTATAGCTGCGCCCGGCATCAATCCCCGCCACCAGCGCCCCCAGCAGGATTTGCAGGAATACGAAATGCATCAGCCCCGTCGACAGGCTATAGAGCTTCGCCTCACGCCCCCGCCGCGCCTGCATCAACTCGCGCTCCTCGCGCCCAAGCAGAAAGACGAACCACGCGATGACGCCAAGGATGACAAAGGCCAGCCCCAGATGCGTTGCCAACCGGTAAGAGGCCACCGCCACCATCTCGCCCGTCAGACCAGAGGATACCATCCACCAGCCAATGGCCCCCTGCGTGCCGCCCAGCGCACCCAACAGCAGCAAACGCCCGCTCCACCCATTCGGGATCTGCCGCGCCAGCAAAAATCCAAAGAACCCCAAGGCCCAGACCAGCCCGATCACCCGGCCCAATTGCCGGTGGCCCCATTCCCACCAATAGATGAATTGGAATTCCGATAGGGTCATGCCCTTGTTGACCAACTCATATTGCGGAATGGCGCGGTACTTGTCGAACTCTTCCATCCAATGCGCCTCAGACATCGGCGGCAGCGCGCCCGTCACCGGCTTCCACTCGGTGATGCTAAGGCCACTGTCAGTCAGCCGCGTCAGCCCCCCCACCGCGATCATCACAACAACCAGCGCAAAAAGCACCATCAGCCAGACCCGGATCGCCCCCCGCGCGCCCCGACGGCCCGCGTCGATCATGCCGCCCTGCGGCACGGGCTTTACCGCCTCGGCCTGACCCACCTCTTCGAAAATGCTGCGTTTTCCGCTCATCCCTCAGCCTCTTTTCCCTTGGCACCAAGCAACACTAGGGCGCAGCCCACCGTGCTTCAACCGCGCGCCTTCCAGCGGACCATCTGCCGCATCACACCGTGCAAGGTCTGCACATCGGCGCGCGTCATCGGCATCCGGCTCCACATATTGCGCAGGTTGGTTTTCATACTCTCGACCTTGTGCTCGGGAAAGAAAAAACCGGCCTCCTCCAGCCGCTCCTCATAATGCGCGGCCAGCGCCTCAACCTCGACCTGCGCGGCCCAGTCGGTCTTGGCCAGATCAACCCGCTCAGGCACCACCTGCCCCGCCGCGCGCTGCCATTCATAGGCCATCAAAAGCACGCATTGCCCCAGATTAAGGCTGGCAAATTCCGGGTTCACCGGCACGTTGATGATCGCATTGGCGCGGGCGATATCGTCGTTTTCCAACCCGGCGCGCTCGGGGCCAAAAAGCACCGCCACTTTTTCCCCAGCCGCAATTTTTTCCGCCGCCACCACCATGGCGCGCTCGGGGCTCAATACCGGCTTGGTCAGCCCCCGCGCCCGCGCCGTCGTGGCCAGCACATAGGTGCAATCCCCCACCGCTGCGGCCGTATCCGCAACCAACAGCGCCTCATCCAAAAGCCGCCCCGCCCCGCTTGCCATGGCATCGGCCTTGGGGTTGGGCCACCCGTCGCGCGGCGCAACAAGCCGCATCCGGTCCAGACCGAAATTCCACATCGCCCGCGCCGCCGCCCCGATATTCTCGCCCATCTGCGGACGCACGAGCACAAAGGCGGGTTGGGGTCGGTCGCTCGGCATAGGCACTCTCACTCCGGTGTCATGCAAGGGGGCCCGCCACCGGCAAGCCCCCTCTTTCATCGTTCTTCAAATACTCATCTCGCACCGCGCCCCAAGGGGGCACCGGATCGGATCACTCGGCCGCCTTGGTCGCAACCTCGCCGCCCGCATCGCCATTGGCCCCATTGCCCTCGGCCTTGGGGGCACGCTTGGCGCGTGGCTTGCGCGGGCGCTTGGCGGCAGCCTCTGGGGCCGGAGCCTCGGGCGCCGGGGCCTCGGGGGCATCTGTCCCGCTTGCCTCTGGCACCGAGGCCTCCGCGCGCGGCTCTGGGGCAACAGCCCCAGCACCTGCATCGCCTGCGCGATCCTGTCCACGCCGCGGACCGCGGTCCGCCGAATGCGCCCGGCGGCGCGACGGTTCGGGCTGCGGCTTGCTTTCGGGCGTCTCGACCAGACCGATGTCGCGCTCGTCATAGCTGCCGATCACATCGGGCTGCGCTTGGGCTGCGGGGTCCTGCGACACGGGCTGTTCGCCCTCGTCGCTCTCACGCCCACCTGACCGCTCGGGGCGGTCGCGGTCGCGATCCTGTTGACGATCACGGTTGAAGCGCTCTTGCTCCTCGCGCCGCGCGTCCTGTTCCTTCTGCGCCTCGCTCAGCAGGCGCAGGTAATGTTCTGCATGCTGCTGGAAATTCTCGGTCGCAACCCGGTCACCCGCCAATTGCGCATCGCGCGCCAACTGGTTGTATTTCTCAATGATCTGCTGCGGTGTGCCGCGCACCTTGCCCTCTGGGCCGGAGCTGTCAAACACGCGATTGACAACGTTCCCGACGGTTCGATTGCGGTTCGGCTTGTTCCGCTGACGTGACTTCGATGATCTCATATGGTGCTGTCCAGCCCTGATGCTCAAAATGTTCGCTTGACCCGATGGGCGCCCCTTGCGCCGAATGAAACCGGATCGGACATGTTCTGGCTTGGTGTCAAGCGGGACCGCCCGATTGGGCATCCTCCGTCGTGACTGCTCCCCAATAAGCACGCGCCGCCCGACCATACAAGAGCAAAGCGGAAAATTTCCGCAAATCTCGCCAATTATGGCTCATTTCTGCGTGAGGTCCCCGGCCAAACCCCGCAGACCACCCGGTCGCGCCCTTCCAGATCGGGCCGGATCGTCACCGCGTCGAATCCCTCCGCACACAGCAGATCGGCCACCGCCGGCCCCTGTTTCCACCCGATTTCAACCATCAGACGCCCACCGGGGCTCAGATGCGCCCCCGCCCCCGCCGCAATCGCCCGATAGGCGGTCAGCCCATCCGCCTCATCGGTCAGCGCGCCGCGCGGATCGTGCTCGCGTACTTCGGGCATCAACCCCGCCATTTCCGCCGCCGCGATATAGGGCGGGTTCGACACGATCAGATCAAACACCCCGGCCACCCGCGCAAACCAATCCGAACGGCTCAGCGTCAAGCGCCCCGCCACCCCATGCCGCGCCGCGTTGCGCGTGGCCACGTCAAGGGCGGCATCGGACACATCCGTGGCCACGCCCCGCGCGTCCGGCCATTCCGCCAAAAGCGTCACCGCCAGAATTCCACTACCCGTGCCAAGATCAAGCAAAGTCAATGGCTTGGCTCCAGAAAGCACCTCGGCAATCAGGCATTCCGTTTCCGGGCGTGGATCAAGAACATCCGCTGTAACCTCGAATTCCCGCCCCCAGAACACCCGCCGCCCAAGGATCTTGGCCACAGGTTCGTGCGCCGCCCGCCGGGCAATCATGGCCTCGAACCGCGCCAAGGCCGCCGCGTCCAGATCCTCCCCCAGATGCAGCGTCAGACGGTCACGGGCCAGGCCCACCGCGCCCGCCAAAAGCGCCCGCGCATCGCCCGCAGCCCCCTCGATCCCCTCGGCCTCCAGCCGTCGCACGGCGCTTACCAAGGCGTCGCGCAGGATCACGACATCTCAGCCAGCAGGCTGGCCTGTGCATCCGCTGTCAGCGCGTCGATCACCTCGTCCAGATCACCGCCAAGAACCTGCTCCAGCTTGTAAAGCGTCAGGTTGATGCGGTGATCGGTCATCCGCCCTTGGGGGAAATTATAGGTGCGAATCCGCTCTGACCGATCGCCGCTGCCCACCTGCGCCGCCCGATTGGCAGAGCGTTCGCTGTCCACGCGGTTGCGCTCCAAATCGTAAAGCCGGGTCTTCAACACCTGCATCGCGATCTCGCGGTTGCGATGCTGCGATTTCTCGGAACTCGTGACCACGATGCCAGTGGGCAAATGCGTGATCCGCACCGCCGAATCGGTGGTGTTTACATGCTGCCCACCCGCACCAGACGACCGCATCGTGTCGATCCGCAGGTCATTGGCGTTGATCTGAATATCCACATCTTCCGCCTCGGGCAGCACCGCCACGGTCGCGGCAGAGGTATGGATACGCCCGCCGCTCTCGGTCTCGGGCACGCGCTGCACGCGGTGCACCCCCGATTCGAACTTGAGCCGGGCAAAAACGCCCTCACCGCCAATCCGCACCACCAATTCGCGGATACCGCCCAATTCGCTCTGCTGTTCTTCGATCACCTCAAAGGACCAGCCGCGCGCCTCGGAATAGCGCTGATACATCCGCATCAGGTCCGCCCCAAAGAGCGCCGCCTCCTCGCCCCCCGTGCCGGGCCGGATTTCAAGGATGGCAGGCCGCGCATCCGCCTCGTCGCGGGGCAAGAGCGCCAGTTGCAACCGCTGCTCCATCTCGGGCAACCGCGCCTCCAGCACCGCCACCTCTTCGCGCGCCAGATCGCGCATCTCGGGATCGGCCAGCATCGCCCGCGCACCGTCCAGATCGCTGACGGCCAGACGATAGGCCCGGATCTCTTCAACCACGGGCCGCAATTCGGAATATTCGCGGCCAAGGCGGGCAATATCGCCACCGCCCTGCATCATCTGCGCCTCGACATAGTCAAAGCGCTCCACGATCTGTTGCAATCTGTCCAAGGGTATCATGGGAATGATCCTCTGTCCCATCCTTGTGACTTGGTCAAGAGGTGTCACCTGTGCTAGAATTACGCTATGAAAGCGCTCCTACCTCTTCTTCTGATCTGCGCCACCCCGGCGCTCGCCGATGCCACCATCGGGCGCAAAACGGTTGAATGCTACTGCACCGACAAAAGCGGCGCGCGCGTCGAGATGGGCGAGACGATCTGCCTTCAGGTGGATGGCAATATGTTCATGGCGCAGTGCCAGATGTCGCTCAACGTGCCGATGTGGCGCAAGATCACGGATGGATGCCTATCCTCCCGCCTGCCCCAATCGCTGCAACCAGCCGTCGATACGGGCGGCGTTGACGCCCAGATCTGACTTGCCAAAGCGCAGGCGCCCGTAAATCTCCAATTGCGCGCCGCTCTGCCGCACCGTCGTATAATCCGGAAAGCCAAAGACCCGCGAGCGCGTGACATAGGTGATCATGCCCTGCGCCACATCCCCCGCCAACACTTGGGTGCGCGGCGTGGCGCGGATGATTGCATCAAGCGCCGCCAAATCGCCGCTGACCACCCGCACGGCCCCGCCGTCCAGATCACCGGGGGAAACGCTCTGCGGCATCCCGTGCCAGTGCTTTGGATCGGTCGGCGCAAGCCGCACATAGGCCGCGCCCGCGACCAGCGCCAAAAGCACCAGACCAAAGACGAGCTTCATCGCACCCCCTCAGCCAGCCTCACCCGGCCCGCGCCCCATCCACGGTCTCGGCCAGTGCCTCGGCCCGCGCGGCGATCTCGGCCAAAGTCTCGACCACCTCATTGGGCACCACCGGCACCTCGATCCGCTGCGCCTCGGGCGCGGGCGCCGTGCGCATCTGGTCCAGCTCCGCCTCTTTCTCCGCCAACCGGTCCTCGGCCTCGCGCAGCTTGTCCTGCAAACCTGCGGTCTTGTCGGCCAGCATCAGACCCGCCATGAGCAACATACGCGGCTCAGGAATACGCCCGATCTGCGCCGCCAACACGGCGGCCTCCTCATCCAGCATCTTGGCTGCGGCATAGAGGTAATGCTCCTCGCCCGCCTGACAGGCCACCTCGAAATTGCGGCCCCCGATCTCGATTTGCACCTCAGGCATCCGATGTCTCCGTTTTCTCGTTCTGCGCCGCCGCCGGTTCCGCCTCGGCTATCACCTGCCCCAAGGCCGCCAGCACCGCCTCAACCTCGCCCCGATCCGCACCCCGCGCGGCGCGCAGCCCCTCCAACTCGGCCATCATCGCCTTGTTGATCAGATGCGGCTCAGACACGCCCGCCACCTGCGCCTCGCGCAGCGTCTGATTGTTGTCGCGCAGCTGTTGATTGGCCTTGCGCAGCGCTTGCAGATCCGCATCAAGCTTGCGCAGGCTCTCAGACCGCGCGCCTTCCGCCGCCTCTAGCTTGGCATGCAGCACCTTGATGCGCTCTTGCAACTGCGCATTGGCCAGTTGCTCCTCGCCAAGCTGCTCGCGCAACCGGGCCAGCTCTTCAGGATCTGCTCCCGCGTCCGGCGCGGCACTTGGCGCAGCCACGGGCCGCCCCTCCAGCCCCTGCGCGATGCGGTCCAGCGCCGCCGTGATCCGTGCCTGTAACTCGTTTATCTGGCTCATCCTCGAGGGTCCTCGCTTGCTTGCCCGCGTGCCCCACGAATCGCACACCGGGCGGGTTTTGATCAAGTCTAATGAAAGGATCGGCGAAATGCGCCCCCAAACCCGCTCAATGCACCGCTTGCACCGCCTCGTGCTTGAACTTCTGGACCGGGCTGGTATTCAACGCCCAGATAGACCCGTCAGACACCGCCCCATTCAAAGGATGCACGCCCCGTGGACATCGCCGCCCTCCGCTCCGCCAACCCCGATCATTGGAAAAAGGCCACCGCCATCCGCGCGCTGACCCTCGACGCCGTTGCCGCCGCCAATTCCGGCCATTCCGGCATGCCGATGGGCATGGCCGATGTCGCAACCGTGCTCTATGAAAAGCACCTGAAATTCGACCCCACCAATCCCAATTGGCCCGACCGCGACCGCTTTATCCTCTCGGCGGGGCATGGCTCGATGTTGCTCTATTCCCTGCTGCATCTGACCGGCTATGCCGATATGACGCTCGACGAAATCCGCAATTTCCGCCAATGGGGGGCAAAAACCGCAGGCCATCCCGAATATGGCCACGCCACCGGCATCGAGACCACGACCGGCCCGCTCGGTCAGGGCATTTCCAACGCCGTGGGCTTTGCCATGGCCGAAGAAATGCTGCGCGCCCGCTTTGGCGCGAAGCTGATGGATCACTATACCTATGTCATCGCCGGTGACGGCTGCCTCATGGAGGGTGTCAGCCAAGAGGCCATCGGCCTTGCCGGTCGGCACCAACTGTCGCGCCTCATCGTGCTGTGGGACAACAACAACATCACCATCGACGGCACCGTCGATCTTGCCGACCGCACTGATCAGGTCGCGCGTTTCCGCGCCTCCGGCTGGCATGTGCTGGAAATCGACGGGCATGACCCGGCGGCGATTGACGCAGCCTTGACCGAGGCCAAGACCACCGCAGAGCCTACGATGATCGCCTGCAAAACCCATATCGCCCTTGGTCACGCCGCGCAGGACACCTCCAAGGGTCATGGCGCGCTGACCAACCCAGACCAGCTTGCCGCCGCCAAAGAGGCCTATGGCTGGCCCTATGGCCCCTTTGAGATCCCCTCTGATGTCAAATCCGCATGGGAGGCCATCGGCCACCGTGGGGCCACCACCTATGCCGCATGGGCCAAGCGTCTGGCAGACACCTCGCCCGCGCGTCAGGCCGAGATTGCGCGCATCTTCAACCGCGACATGCCGGTGAAACTGGGCGCGCGCATCCGCGCCCTGAAAAAACAGATCAGCGCCGAGGCCCCCAAAGTGGCCACCCGTCAAAGCTCTGAAATGGTGCTCGAGGTCGTGAACCCGATCCTTCAGGAAACCGTCGGCGGCTCTGCCGATCTCTCGGGGTCCAACAACACCCGCTCGGGCGATATGTCCGTGTTCGACGTGGACAACCGCAAGGGCCGCTACATCCACTGGGGCATCCGCGAACATGGCATGGCCGCCGCGATGAACGGCATGGCGCTGCATGGCGGCATCCGCCCCTATGGCGGCACCTTCATGTGCTTTACCGATTACGCCCGCCCCGCCATGCGTCTGGCCGCGCTGATGAAAATCCCCACCGTGTTCGTCATGACCCATGACAGCATCGGTCTGGGCGAGGATGGCCCGACCCACCAGCCCGTTGAGCATCTGGCGATCAGCCGCGCCACCCCCAACACCTGGGTCTTCCGCCCCTGCGATACGGTCGAGACCGCCGAAGCGTGGGAACTGGCGCTCACGTCCAAGGAAACGCCCTCGGTTCTCTCGCTCACCCGCCAAGGCCTGCCGACCCTGCGCCGCGAGCACAAGGCCAAGAACCTGACCGCCCAAGGTGCCTATGTGCTGGCCGATGCAACGGGCAAGCGTCAGGCGATCCTGATGGCCACCGGATCAGAGGTCGAGATTGCCATGAAGGCGCGCGACCTCTTGGAAGCCGAAGGCATCGGCACGCGCGTGGTCTCCATGCCCTGCTGGGAACTCTTCGAGGAACAAGACGACAGCTATCGCCGCCGCGTCCTGCCCGCAGGCCCGGTGCGCGTCGCCATTGAGGCCGCGATCCGCTTTGGCTGGGACCGCTGGCTCTACGGCGAGCGCGGCCGCCGCGAAAAGGGCGGCTTTGTCGGCATGCATGATTTCGGGGCATCCGCCCCTGCCCCCACACTCTACAAGGAATTCGGCATCACCGCCGAGGCCGTGGCGGACAAGGTCAAATCCCTGCTCTGAGCCGAGGGGATCGAACCCAACGACGAAGCCCGGATGCCCAGCATCCGGGCTTTCTCTTTTGGCAACGAGATACAGCGCTGTCCCTGAGCCCCGCGCGGAACAAGGCGCGGCACGCGCCGCCGCGCGGATCGCTGGGCCGTCCCGCGCACCTCTTCCACCACATCCCCCAACTTGCGCGCCCCCGCGCACAGCCCCTACACTCCCGCATCATGCCCAGCCTCTGCCGCGATTGCCTGACCCGATTCGACACCGCCCGCCGCTGCCCCGCTTGCGGCAGCCCCCGCATCGTGGCCCATCCCGAGCTTTTCGACCTCTCCATCGCCCATATGGATTGCGATGCCTTCTACGCCTCCGTCGAAAAACGCGACAACCCGGATCTTGCCGACAAGCCGCTCATCATCGGCGGCGGGCGGCGCGGCGTGGTC
Organism: Roseovarius mucosus; assembly: GCF_002080415.1. Taxonomy (NCBI): domain Bacteria; kingdom Pseudomonadati; phylum Pseudomonadota; class Alphaproteobacteria; order Rhodobacterales; family Roseobacteraceae; genus Roseovarius; species Roseovarius mucosus. Next base: position 747,341 of record NZ_CP020474.1, read on the forward strand.
TCGACCGCCTGCTATATCGCCCGCATCAAAGGCGTGCGCTCTGCCATGCCGATGTTTCAGGCGCTCAAACTCTGCCCCGAGGCGGTGGTGATCAAACCCCGCATGCAGGTCTATGCCGAGGTCTCGCGCGCCATCCGCGCCATGATGCTCGATCTCACCCCCGCCGTGGAACCGCTCTCGCTTGACGAGGCGTTTCTCGATCTCACCGGCACCGCGCAATTGCATGGCGCACCGCCCGCCGTCGTGCTGGCCCAGCTTATCAAACGGATGCGCGACGAGTTGGGCCTGACCGGGTCCATCGGCCTCAGCCATAACAAGTTTCTGGCCAAAATCGCCTCGGACCTCGACAAACCGCATGGCTTTGCCGTGATCGGCGCAGGCGAGACCGCCGATTTCCTGCGTGACCGCCCCGTCAGCCTGATCTGGGGCGTGGGCCAATCAACCCTCAAGGCGCTGAATGACGCAGGCATCCGCAGCTTTGCCGATCTCCTGCGATGGGACCGCCGCGATCTGCACGCACGCTTTGGCTCGATGGGCGACCGGCTCTGGCATCTGGCGCGCGGGCAGGACCGCCGCCGCGTCTCGGCCAATGCGCCGGTCAAATCCATCTCGAACGAGACAACCTTTTACGAGGACACGCGCGACCGCGACCTGCTTGATGGCCATATCTGGCGGCTGGCGGAAAAGGTGGCCGACCGCGCCAAGGCCCGCGCCCTCGCGGGCCGCGTCGTCACGCTCAAACTCAAGCGGGCCGATCACACGCTTCTCACCCGCCGCCATGCCCTGCGTGACGCGACGCAACTTGCCGATACACTCTATCGTACCGCCCGCGCGCTGATGGATCAGGTGCCCGACGGGGCCGCCTATCGGCTCATCGGCGTCGGGCTGTCAGACCTCGTGGAAGAGACCGCCGCCGACCGCTCCGGCGACTTGCTCGATCCCCAAGCCACCCGCCGCGCCGGGGCCGAACGCGCCACCGATGCCATCCGCGCCAAATTCGGCCCAGATGCAATCGTCAAAGGGCGGGCGTTGCGATAGGCGGCGGGTGCCGATGCTTGCGATACGCGCATTAGCCGCGCGGTCGCTGGGCCAGGGACTAGCGAAACACCATCCGTGGCTTCCACTTAATGCCAGCCAAGTCCGTAAGACTTAACAGTGTTTCGCTTGCTCTCATAATCGCTAGGCCGCCGGACGGCCCAGCGATCCGCGCGGCGGGCTTCGCCCTTGATTCCGCGCGGCACCACAGGTGCCTGCCCTCTACTCCGCCGCCAAGGGCCGCGCCTCCGCGCGCCCGATCTCGGCGATCTCGCGGATCACGCCCGACAGCAGCGTCCGGAACGCTTCGAAATTGCCATTGGGCCGAATAAGCCGCTCATTCATATAAAGCGCGCGGTCAATCTCTACCTGCACCGCATGCCGCCCGCGCGCAGGGCGACCATAGGCTTGCGTGATATAGGCCCCGGCAAAAGGTGTGTTGCGCGTCACCACCAGACCTGCGCGGGCAAAGGCCGCCTCGATCCGCTCGACCACCGCGCCATCCGCCGCCGCCCCGAACCGATCCCCCAAAACGATCTCGGGCCGCCGCACGCCCCGCCGCGCCACCGCGTCCATCGCCTCATGCGGCATCGAATGACAATCAATCAGGATCGACTGCCCGAACATCAGATGCGCTTGATCCAACTGCCCTTGCAACGCCGTGTGATAGGGCCGCCAATAGCTCTCGATCCGGTGCTCGGCCTCGGCCATGCTCAGCTTGCCCGCATAGATCGCCTGCCCATTCGCCACCACACGTGGAATGACCCCAAGACCAGAGGCCACACGCGGATTATGCCCCTGCCGCGCCACGCCCTCGATCAGCGCCGGGTCCAATTCATCAGCACTGCGGTTCAGATCGACATAGGCGCGCGGTGCCCCCGCCTTGATCAAAGGTGCCCCATAGAGCGGGGCGCTGTCGAACAACTGATCGACAAAAGCATCCTCGGACGAGCGCACCGAATGCTCATTCAGCGTGGTGCGCCGCAGGAAGGTCCAGGGGTAATCCCGCCCACTATGGGGCGAGGCGAACACCACCGCCGTGGTGCGCCGTTCGGGATGCGTGAGGTGATAAGCGACCTTGGGCATTGATGTTCCTCTCTCAGGCGATAATAGACTGAAATTGAGCTTCTAAAAGCCCTTGATCCCCTCTCCGACTCCTTTTATAGACCACCGAACCGGCGCGGATTTCCGCGCCCCTCTTTTTGGGGCAGGCGATCGGCTGGCATTCATGGGCGATTAGCTCAGTGGTAGAGCACTTCGTTGACATCGAAGGGGTCACAAGTTCGAACCTTGTATCGCCCACCATGAATTCACTGTCCCGCCCACCGGGACGCCCGCAACCCCAGGCGCTGGCCCGCGCCGCGACAACCGAGGAGACGACCATGAAGGTTCGTAATTCGCTCCGCTCGCTCAAGAACCGGCATCGGGATTGCCGCGTCGTGCGCCGCAAAGGCCGCGTCTACGTGATCAACAAGACCCAGCCGCGTTTCAAAGCCCGTCAGGGCTGAGCCGCGATCAGCCCTAAGGCTGAAGGATCAAAACCCCGCCCAACCGGCGGGGTTTTTCTTTGGGGGATGGCTCTTTGCCTAGCTTGCCTCGCGAAACAAGCCGCGCGGTGCCCGTCCGCCGGGTGGGCGCAGCAACAGACGTGATCGGCACTTTATGCCTGAGAAGTCTTTCGCGTTTTCAATGAGATGGGCCGTTGCAAAAGCGCCCGCCCGTCACGCCAGAGGCGTGCCGAGAGAAAGCGGCGCACCTACGGTGCGACGGGGCGGACGGGCGCTGCGCGGCGGTGCCTGCGGCACCTTGATTCCGCGCAAAGAATATTTGGCGCAGAGGACACGCCCCTTGCGCCTGCCCTCTCAATCCCTCAGCAACTCGTTGATTCCCGTCTTGGAACGCGTCTGCGCATCCACCCGCTTGACGATCACGGCACAGTATAGGTTGATGCCGTTCTTCGACGGCATGCTTCCTGCGACCACCACCGAATAGGGCGGCACTTCGCCATACATGACCTCGCCGGTCTCGCGGTCGACGATCTTGGTGGATTTCCCGATGAAAACCCCCATCCCCAGAACCGAACCCTCGCGCACGATACAGCCCTCGACCACCTCGGACCGCGCACCGATAAAACAATTGTCCTCGATGATCGTCGGCCCCGCCTGCATCGGCTCCAATACGCCGCCAATGCCAACACCGCCGGAAAGATGCACGTTCTTACCAATCTGCGCGCAAGATCCCACCGTGGCCCAGGTATCCACCATCGTGCCACTGTCCACATAGGCCCCAAGATTGACAAAGGACGGCATCAAAACGACGCCCGGCGCGATATAGGCCGATTTGCGCACAACACAGTTGGGCACGGCCCGAAACCCGGCCTCACGCCACTCGGCATCGCCCCAGCCCTTGAACTTGCTGTCCACCTTGTCCCACCAGCCCGCGCCCTGCGGCCCGCCAGCGTGGATTTCCATATCCTTGATGCGGAACCCCAAAAGCACCGCCTTCTTGGCCCATTGGTTCACATGCCATTGGCCATCCGCCTGCCGCTCCGCCACCCGCATGCTGCCGCTATCAAGCGCTGCCAGCGTGGCCTCGATCGCCTCGCGGGTCTCTCCGCCTGTTGCAGAGGTGATCGTGTCGCGCGCCTCCCAGGCGGCTTCGATTGCGGATTCTAGGGCTGCGTTTGACATGGGGCCTCCGGTTGCAATTGTCCCTCGCGGCTATAGCCAAATGCGCGCGCGCATACAATGCAAGAGACCCGCCCCGTCGTGCCATGGTCGGGGCGGCCCCAAGGCCACCCCTAGCGCCGCCTCAGGCGGCAAGATCCAGCTTGACCAGCGTCTGGTTCAACAGAACATAAGCAATCTCGCCAAAGGTCACCGGCCCGGTAAAGCCCGCCGTCAGCTTGCCCTCCATATCACCGTAAACGTAGTTGAGAATGCAGTTGCACGAATAGCTGCCCTCACCTGCGGACCCGACCTGCGTGGCAAAGGTCTTGGCATAATCCTCTTGCGCGGCCGCCAGACGATATTCCACACCCGGAAAGACTGGCGCGTAAAAGGCCACTTCGCCCGCATCCGGATCAACCGACTGGAACGACACATTGATCAGCGCGCCCGCATAATTGGCCACCAGCGGCAATTTGGTGTCGATACCCTTGTCCGTGACATAGCGGGCAAACCCAATCTCTTGGCCGTTCACGATGGCTTTATGCGCCGAAAATCCCGCCTCGGGAAACGAGAACACAAGCTCGGCATCGTCGCCTTGCTTGAAGATATTCACGATATCAAGGCTCGGTCGCATCCCCTCAGGCACGGAAACATGCAAAAGAACGGCCCCGTCCTCGTGCTTGGCACCCTGCGCTCCGTCAAAAACAGAGGGCGTCACTTTACCAATCTCGTCCAGATGCACACCACTGATCCAGCCCAACAGCGGCTGATCAAACAGATCGGCATAGCCTGCACCATCCTCGGCAAACCGGGCATGCGCCTCGGAAAACGCCGGAATGATCACCAGAGTAACGCCACCGGCCTCATAGCCTTGTGCCAAGTTGGCAAGGTCCGCCGTGGCCAGATACCGTGCAGAGGCGTGGCTTCCCTCTGGAAAGGTGGTGCAGAACAGGTGCTCACGATCCACCTTGCCCCCGGTTTTCGTCATGAAATAGACGGTGCTGCCGCCGATCCAATTGCCCTTGGGCAAAGTGCTCAACAACTCTGGCGCACCGGCAATCGACATGACCGCGCCGGCCTCAATCCGTTCCGCCGCCTCTTGGGGGGTTAGAAATTCGTTCTTCATGGGGTTTCCTTCGCAATAGGTCAGAGTTTTGCCAGCTCAGCGGCGGCATCAGAATTTTTGGCGACAAACGCACGCAATTCTGCAACGAGACCGCTTAGCTTAGCGGGCTCTGTGCGCGCCTGCACACGAAGACGATTCAAAACAATGCGGGTGGCCAGCGATGCGGCAGCCAGGTCCGTGGTCCCTTTTATGGCCCGGGTCAGGTCAGTTTCCGAAAGTATCACTTAGTGCCCTCCTTATCCGATGATCGACACAGGAGAGCGCTGCAAAAACTGCGCCAAATTGCACGGCGCACAGGTCGTCAGGGCCGCAATTCACCCCCAACAAAGGACAGCGTGGCAGATCTTAGACCACCACGCGCAAGGGCAGGATCACTCAACCGCCCCGGATCAATTCATCCTCGTCATCCGATGCCGACAGGCCCAGCGCATCCAGCCCGTTTTCCAGATGATCCGACAAATGCGGCGTCCCAAGCAGGTAATCGGCACAGGGCGTGGTTGCCTCTTCATAGGCGGTGCGCTTGGCCTCAGCCAATTCCTCGGCCTCGAAACTGCCGCGCCCGATCCACATGACCGCCACCAGACTTGCCTGTTCTTCTTCGCTCAGCCGGTCGATAAACGCACGCAACTCGCCCTCGGCGCGCTCCAATTCGCGCGCCATCAGCACCACCTGCGCAATCTTGTGTACCGTGATGTCCAGCATTCTCCCGCCCTCCTGTCGCACCTATCCTAGCACAGGAATGACGGTCACACAGCCACCCGTCCTTGATCTTACGCAAACAGACGGTAATAGGCCCAATCCGGCAAAAACCGTGACAAACGAAAGAGATAGCTGAACAACCGTGGAAAATGCCGCTGAAATGCCGCCTCATCACACATCAATTCGAACATCTCTTGCGCCGCCGCCTCGGGCGTCATGATAAAGGGCATGCGAAAGGCGTTCTTATCCGTCAACCGCGTCTTGATGAAACCGGGATTGGCCAGTTGCACCCGCACCCCCGTCCGCCACAGATCAGCGCGCATCGATTCCGCCAGGGACATGATCCCCGCCTTGGACGCGGCATAGCCAATCGCCCCCGGCAAGCCACGAAACCCGGAAAGCGAGCCGGTCAGCACCACATGGCCCGCGTCCCGGGCCACCATATCGGGCAAGACCGCGCCAATCACCCGCACCGCACCGGTGAAATTCACATCCGCCATGGCAACCGCTTCCTCGGGCTTCCACTCGGTCGCGGGCATCGGCCAATAGACCCCGGCCAGCCACACCAACCCGTCAACCGGCCCCACCGCGCGCGCCGCCTCTGCCACGCTGGCACTGTCGCTCACATCGACCGGCACCGCACTGGCCCGCCCCGGCAGGCTGGCAACAACCTCCTGCAACCGCTCGGCACTCCGGGCTGACACGATCACCTCTGCCCCGGCAGCGCTGATCTTCTGCGCCAGTGCCGCACCCAGACCCTCGCTCGCGCCCACCAGCCAATAGCGTTTGCCGCGCCAATCCATCATGCCTCGACCCGCCGCATCACCGCCACCAATTCCGCCACCTTGATCCCGAACTTGCGGAATTGGCTGCGATTGACCACCACGCCGTTAGGGGCAAGATACATCCAGTCGGTGACGCTCAGAACATGGCCGCCCGCCTCTTTCGGCAGGCGGATGCGATAGCAAAGCCGCGCCGCAGCCCCCATCTGCTGCCCCGTTCCGGTGCCCACCAAATCGTCGGCTTCGGCCCGGATTGATCCGTCATTGCCCAACTCAAGCTGCCATTCGCGGTCCTGCGCATTGCCGCTGTCATACTCGAAATGCTCCCGCATCACGCCGCGATTGCCCTGCCAACTGGCCTCGAAATCGCCAGTAAACCGCGACGCAACCCGCCCCAGAGGTCCGTAAATCACCCCCTCGCATTTGATCGCACCGTTCAGATGCTCGCGCAGATCGAATTGCGGCCCTTGGCCTGCGTAATCCTGCGGCACCTGCGCGCCAAAGCCCGCAAACCGCTCCTTAAGCAGCACAAGCACCAGCATCGCGACCGCCCCCAATAGGGTCCATCCCAAAGCGTCCATCAGATCAGCTCCTTTCCTCAATCGGTGTTCGGGCCAAGAGCGCAATGGCCAAAAGTTTCAAGACACAGGGCACTGCCCCGTAAAGTAGGCTCAGCAAAGTCAGCGCCGCCGCATCATTATTCTGCCCGGCAGCAAAGCCGCCCGCCTCAAGCAGCGGCAACAGCGCCACTGCCGCCAGCGCCAGCGTGAATTTCGACACGAACGACCAGAGGCCAAACCCCTCCGCCGCCCCCGGCGACACCTGCGCCATCCGCCGTGCGAACAGCGCCGGCAAAAGCGTCATATCCGCCCCCATCGCCGCGCCAGAGGCAACGCAGATCAGTCCAAAGGCCCAAAGATCGCCCGCCCCCAGCAGAATCGCCCCGGCAAAGGCAGCAATCGACAGCATCATTCCCGCCAAGAGCATCCGCTTGGCCCCAAACCGCTCGGCCAAGGCGCCCCAAACCGGGGCCGCCGCCGCCGCCGACAGGAAAAAGAGCAACAGAAATGCCCCCTCCCATCCCGGTGCCTGCAACCGGCTCTCCACGAAAAACAAAAACAGCGTCGAACTCACAGCCACAGGGGCTGCGTTGACCATCGCCACCATCAGCAACCGCCGCGCCACAGCATCCCGCAGCACCGGGCCAAAGCCGGTTCCCGGCACCCCTCCGCGATCCTGCCATTGCCCGACCATCGCCAACGCCGCCAGCCCCGACAAAATCGCAAAGCTGAGGGCAAAGCCGCCAAACCCGCCCAACACCAGCGGTGCCACCGCCGCCGCGCATATCCCCAACAAAGCGCCGGTTTCCCGCCACCGCGCCAGCCGCAAATGCCCCTGCCCCGGCAAGGCCGCTGCCGTCGCCACACCCTGCGCGTAAAAGCAGATGGTCAGATAGCTGAAGGCCGAAAACACCAGCACCAGCATCGCCGCAAACCACCAAAGCGGCGCGATGGGCGGCACCACGGCAAATAGCCCCAGCATCGCCGCCGCCATCACCGCCACCGCAATCCAAATGCTCACCGCACGATGCGCGCGCAACCGCTCGGCCAAACGCCCCAGCGCCGGATCCTGCACCACATCGATCAGCCGCAGCGCAAACAGCACCGCCCCCAAAGCCCCGAGCGATACGCCATATTCATCCACATAGAATTTCGGCGCATGGATATAGAGCGGCAATCCCGCCGCCGCCAAAAGCGCCCCAAAGAGCGCATAACCCGGCAGGCGCGGCGCTGCCTGCGCCACGCTCCCCGCCAGAACCGCGCTCATCGGCTCACCTCATCGGCGGGCGGCACCGGACGGCTCTGAAACCGCGCCCCCTTCCACCAAAGCTTGAGCGCCTGCCAATGGATCAGGCCCAGCACCCGCCGCGATCCAAAGGGACGCCGCAGCATGGCACGCACCAGCCCGCCCGTGGTCAGCGGCTTGCGCGCCCCCACCAGCGTGGCAATCACCCCGCCATGGCCGCCGCTGAAATCAATCCAGATCCCAACCCGATCCTCTCGCAGATCAAAGCGGAATTCATAACCGCCCTCGATCTTCAGAAAGGGCGAAACATAGAAAATCTTGCGCGCACGGATACGGTCCTCTGCGGTGATCGGCCCCATATCATCGCGATGACACAGATAGGAATGGCGATCGCCATAGGTATTCGTCACCTCGGCAATGATGACCGGCACCTGACCCGCCGCATCACGGCAAATCCAGAAACTCACCGGGTTGAACACATGCCCCAACATACGCGGCTGCGCCAAAAGCTCGATCCGCGCGGGCGGGGCAATCTGCCGCTCGGCCAGCACCGCGCGCACCCACGCCGCCCCGCGCCCCTGTCCCGGCACGCCGCCATGATCCTTGTCCCAGACCGAGGCCAACCCGCCCCGATTGCGCCCAAAAAGACGCGGCGCGCTTACCTCTGCCTCGGCATCCAACAGCACATAGTCAATCCCATAGCGAAAGGCGTTTTCAATCCCGCCCTTGCGCCCATGCCAGGTGTGGCCCGCGATATGATCGACCCGGCTCACGCCGCCGCCACGGCCTGCGGCAGCGACGCACAGAGCGCCTCAGCCACTTCCAACCCGCTCGACAGCCCATCTTCGTGAAACCCGTGTCGCATCCACGCACCGCAAAACCATGTATTCCGCCGCCCGTTGCCCGCCCGAACCCGGGATTGCGCCGCGACCGCCTCCAGATCATAGACCGGATGGCGCAGCGTCACCTGATCATAGATCAAGTCGTCCCGAATGGGCCGTGTGGTGTTCAGCGTCACGAAATGCGGATCATTCTCGGGGATCGGTTGCAGGCTGTTCATCCAATAGGTCAGATCAATCTGCCCCACCCGCTTCACCTTTGCCTCGGTGTAATTCCACGACGACCAGACCGCCCGCCGACGCGGCATCACGCTGGTGTCGGCATGCAGCACGATGTCATTGGGCTGATAGGCAATCGCCCCCAGATCACCGCGCTCGATCTCATCCGCATCCGACAAGAGCCGCAACGCGTCATCACTATGCGCGGCAATGACCACCTCGTCGAACCGCTCCCACGCGCCGCCCTCGGCCCGGACCTCAACGCCCTCGGCCAGACGCCGAATACCCGCCACCGGCGCACCCAACCGGATCTCGGCCCCTTTTGCGCGCAGCGATTGTTCCAACCGGCGCACATAGGCCACCGATCCGCCAACAACCGTATACCATTGATGTTGCTCACTATATCCAAGCAACCCATGCTGCTTGAAGAATGTCACCAGCGCCTGCGCCGGAAATTGCAACACCTGCTCTACCGGCATCGACCAGATCGCCCCGGAAAATGGCGTCAGGTAATAGTCGCGAAACGCCCGGCCCAGCTTCATCTTGTCAATCAGACCGGCCATCGTCAAACCCGGTTCGCTGCACGCCTCCAGCGCCCCGGCATTGAACCGGAAAATATCACGCAACATCATCCAATGCGCCGGGTTCGCCAGATTGCGCCGCTGCGCAAAATACGCCCCCGACCCTTGCAGACCATATTCCAACGCGCCCCCCCGGAAGGACGCGCCAAAGCTCATCGTGCTCGGGGTCACGGCCACATCCAACCGCTCAAAAAGCGCGCTTAGATGCGGATAGGTCGCATAGTTGAACACGATAAAGCCGGTATCAACTGGCTGATCTCCGCGCTGTCCCGCCAGGATCGTTCGCGCATGCCCCCCCAAACGGGGCTCTGCCTCAAACAGCACCACCCGGTGCCTGTCCGCCAGACGCTCTGCCGCCCCCATTCCCGATATGCCTGCGCCGATCACGGCAATTGTCTTGCGCGCGGTTGCGCTGGTCTCGAAGGGCATTGGGCGTGTCACCTGTCATTTTCTTATTACAATCCTGTTTACGGACCGGCACCGCAAACGGATTAGATTGTTTTTGTCTGCCCTTCGCGTTTTTTTCGCGCGCCCGGTGATCCACCATGACCTGCGTCGCGTAACTCGTCTATGTTGAATGATGCCACCCTCCTCTGTGACCCAGCCCCCTCGCCGGTGCCTGTCGCCCGTGCTATGAGGCGCGTGACAACGGGCAAACGGGCGGGACCGGCACAGGTGACTACGGCACGAGAGACTGAGAATACCGATTGGGTGGCCTGTATCGCGGCCATTCGCGATCACGGGGACGAGGCGGCATTTGCCCGGCTTTTTGCCCATTTCGCCCCAAGGGTGAAGGCGTTTCTGATGCGCTCCGGCGCAGATGCGACGCTGGCCGAGGAATGCACCCAAGAGGTCATGTCGACGCTCTGGCAAAAGGCGCATCTCTTCGATCCGACCCGCGCCTCTGCCGCAACTTGGATTTTCACCATCGCGCGGAACCGCAAAATTGATGCGCTGCGCAAGCAAAGACGACCCGAACCCGAGGATTTGCCTTGGGGCCAAGACCCAGAACCCGATCAGGCCGACGTGCTCGCCCTGCAACAGGAAAGCGACCAACTGGGGCGCGCGATTGCCGCCCTGCCCGCGAAACAAAGGGAATTGATCGAAAAGGCTTATTTTGGCGATCTCAGCCATTCCGAGATTGCCGCCGATACCGGCCTGCCGCTTGGAACGATCAAATCTCGCATCAGACTGGCGCTCGATCGACTGCGCCACGCAATGAAGTAAAGTGTATGCCATGACCAGAAATCAGATCACCCACCACCTGACCGACGCCCTCTTGATGGCCTATTCGGCAGGCAGCCTGCCCGAGGCGTTCAATCTCACGGTGGCCACCCATCTGTCGATGTGCGACGAGTGTCGTGCGCGCGCGGCGGCCTTTGATGCCGTGGGCGGCGCGATGATTGAAGAGACGCAAACAGCCGAGATGGCGCAGGATAGTCTTGCCGCGACAATCGCACTCATCCGCGCCGGCAAACCGCAGCGCGAGGCACCAGCCCAGCGCACAGGGATTTTTCCCGCGCCGCTACGCGATTACGTCGGCGGCGATCTGGCTGCGGTCCGCTGGCGGCCTGTCGGCATGGGCGTGAAACAGGCGATCCTGCCCACCTCTCGCGCGGCGACCGCCCGGCTGCTCTATATCCCCGCAGGTGCGGCCGTGCCCGACCACGGGCATCGCGGCACCGAATTGACACTGGTGTTGCAAGGGGCGTTCTGCGATCAGGTCGCGCGCTTCGGCCCCGGTGACATCGAGGTCGCCAATGAGGATCTCGATCACACCCCTGTCGCCGAAATTGGCGCTGACTGCATCTGCTTGGCCGCCACCGACGCGCCCCTGCGCTTCCGCGCCCTGATGCCGCGCATCGCGCAACCGTTCCTGCGGATTTGACCCTGCGCCTGTCGCCCCTCCCCGTGCCAATCGGGCGCGGGGCCACAGGTGACAGGCCAGACCATCTCGCCCACACCGACGGGCGCGCGTCTCAGCCGATCTCAACCACCCGCGTCTCGACGCGCGATGATTTCTCCAACGTACGATGCACCGGGCATTTATCCGCGATCTCGCGCAACTTCTCGCGTTGCGCCGCGCTCAGATCCCCTTCCAGCCGGATCACCCGCGTAAAGACATCCACCTTGGCCTCGCCCCGCGCATCCGCATCCTGCGCATGCACCTTGTCATGGCAGACATCGACACTCACATGATCCAGCAGCCAGCCCTTGCGCCGCGCATACATCCGGATCGTCATCGAGGTACAAGACCCAAGCCCCGCCGCCAGAAACCCATAAGGCGACATGCCCCGATCCGTGCCGCCATAGGCCACCGGCTCATCGGCCAGCACATGATGCGCGGGGCCTGCGTTGACATCCTGCAAGAACCCGTCTGCATCTGCCTCACTCACCCGCACCACGCCTTCTGGGGCTCCGGGCGGTGGCGCGGGCACGCGCATATCCAGATAGCGCGGCACCCAGGCAGCAATCACATCCGCCGCATATTCGGCATCCCCCGCGCGGGAAATCAGATGATCCGCCCCATCCAGCGTGACAAAACTCTTGGGATGCTTCGCCGCCCGGAAAATCTCTGAGGCATTCTCGATCCCCACGACCGCATCCCGTGGCGCGTGCAACACCAACAGCGCCTTGCGTAGTCCCGTGATCTTCGGGCCAAGCACCTCGGCCCGCACATCCTCGACAAAGCCGCGCCCAATGCGAATACCGCGCCCGCCCAGCCGCACCTCAGCCACACCCTCAGCCTCGATCCGCTCCAAAGCATCCCCGAAATTCTGCGTCACATGGCCCGGATCATAGGGCGCGCCAATCGTCACAACCGCCCGCGCGCTCTTGATCCGCCCCGCAGCGGCCAGAACCGCCGCGCCGCCCAAACTGTGCCCGATCAGCACATTCACCGCCATGCCGCGCTTTGCCAAGGCCTCTGCCGCCCGCTCCAGATCCACAACATTCGACGTAAAAGACGTGTTCTCGAACTCGCCCCCCGAATGCCCCAGACCCGTGAAATCAAACCGCAACACCGCGATTCCCGCCCCCGCCAGCCGTGCCGCAATCCGCCGCGCGGCCGGGATATCCTTGGAACAGGTGAAACAATGCGCAAACAGCGCCGTCGCCAGATGTGGCCCCTCCGGCAGATCAAGCCGCGCCACAAGATCATGGCCTGCATGGCCGGGAAACGTCAGGCGTTCGGTGGGCATCTCACATCCTCTGCGTGCTACCTCGCCAGACTATGTACCCGAACTACAGATCGCCACCCCGCCACGCCCAATGTCACGCGAAGGTGAGACATTGTGGCATTTGCCTAAAACCCGGCCTATTCCGCCGCCCGCCCCCAACCCTTCCTTAACCGGCGCGCGCGATCCTCGGATGCACAGAGGAGGGTGGGACCATGCGCAGGCAGATCGAATCGGCGGGCGATGTGCGGCGCTTCGCAGCGCTGATCTGCCTTGGCGTGCTGATTGTCGACACTCTGCTGCGGGATCTTGCCCTGCTTCCCGGCGCGCTCACGGCCGTGATGATCGCGGCCCCCCTCGCCTATGCCATGGGCCAGCGTCTCCGGGCAAATCAGCGGCACGCGCAGGCTCTCGAACATGCGCTGCACCACGATTCCCTCACGGGCCTACGAAGCCGCGCCAGCCTGCGTGCCGGCGTGCCGGGCGACACCGCGCGCCCCTGCGCCGTGATCGTGGCCGATATCGACCATTTCAAACGCTTCAATGATTGCCACGGTCATGCGGCGGGCGATCTCGCCCTGCGCCACTTTGCGCAGCTCCTGCGGGAAAATTGCCGCGCGGGCGATCTAGTGGCACGCTTGGGCGGCGAAGAATTCGTGATCCTGATGCCGATGACCAGCCCGGCCAATGCCCTGCGCGCCGCCAATCGCATGGCCCGCCGCATTCGGCAGGGCCCGGTCTTTCTCGACACCGGCCCGCAGACCCTCACCGCCAGCTTCGGCGTCGCGGCGCTCCTACCGGGCGACACGCTCGACGCGGGCCTGCAACGGGCCGACCGCGCCCTCTACCGCGCCAAAGGCGCCGGGCGCGATCGCGCCTGCCTCCACGACCCGGCGCTTGACGCAGGCCCCGGACAGACCGGGGCCACCCAAATCCATCACAATCCGTGATTTAATATCACTCATAAATTCGTTTTAAGAATTCATACGGTGCAATTACCTTCGGGCCATCCAACCAAAAGGATCGGACCATGCCCCAAGATCTCTGCCACAGCGCCAAAGCTCCAGCCCGCTCCCCGCAAGCCCCCGCGCTTGCCCCCATCGTGACCCTGCTGCTTGCCGCCTTGGTCGTCGCCGCTCTGGCCCCCGCGCCACCAGCCGAACACACCACGGCCCAGCCCCCCATACCCGAGGACTGGCACGGCAATGTCATGCGCTCGCATTGGACAGGCGCGGGACAGCCGCGTTAAGCGGCCCCCATCAATGCCGCATCGAACGGATAGCGCGTCAGGTTCTCATAACCAGTCTCGGTGATGAGAACCTGATCCTCCAGCTTGATCGAGAAATCATTGCCCGCCTCGCTCACCAACGCCTCGACACAAAGCACCATACCGGGCTCCAGCGCGTAATCGAACGCACCCGCCACCGCCTTATCTGCATAGGCAACCAGCGGCCACTCATCGCACAGACCCACGCCATGCATCATGCAGCCGTATTTCTGCGCCTGATACTTCTCCTCCAGCCGGTGACAGCCCGCGATCAACTCGGGGATCGTCACACCGGGCCGCAGCAGCGCCATATTCGCCTGAATATGCTCATGCGCGTGCTGCATGGCGGCCACCATATCGGGGCGCGGGCGCGCATCGCCGATCCACCAGGTCCGGCTGATATCGACACAAATGCCGTAACTGCCTATCAGATCGGTATCAAAGGCCACGATCTCGTTATTCTGCACAATGCGCGGCCCACATTCCTGAAACCACGGGTTCGTGCGCGGCCCACTCGCCAACAGGCGCGTCTCGATCCACTCACCGCCACGCCGGATATTCTCGGCATGCAGCACCGCCCAGATGTCATCCTCGCTGACCCCGCCCCCCGGCACCGCACGGCGGACAAACCGCTCCATCTCCGCCACCGCCGCCTCGCAGGCATGGCTCGCACAGCGCATGGCCTTGATCTCGTCGGGTCCCTTGATGGCGCGGGTCTTTTCCGTAACCTCCTCTCCTTCCATGATCGTCAGCCCCTGCGCCTCCAAGGCGCGCAGCCCGTGCAGCATCACCTTATCCACCGCCAGCCGCCGGTTGCCGGGGCAATGTTCCGCCAACAGCGCCGCCACATCGCGGGCAAAGACATCAGCGGCCACATCCACCTTGTCGCCCCGGTCGAAATAGAACAGGTCCGCCCCCGACCGCGCCTCGCGCACCAGCGGATTGAACCGCGACAAGAACGGCGAATTCTTATAATCCCAGATCACCATATAGCCATCGGCACAGAGCAGCACGGCACGAAACGGGTTATGCGTGTTCCACAGCTGCATATTGGTGCTGTCGGTCGCATAGCGGATATTGAGCGGATCGAACATCAAAAGGCCCGCATAATCCCGCGCTCCAATCGCCGCCGTCAGACGCTTCCATCGAAACTGCCGCATTGCCGGCAGGTCCGGCAGCTCCAGCCCCGCCGCCGCCCATTCGCCGTAAGCCAGCTGTGTGGGACCAATCTCCACCCGGTCGGCGTCATTGGGCGTGCCATCGCCCAGCGTCAGGCCACGGCTTGGATCGATCTTGCGGGTATCGCGGTAATGTCTGTTCATCGGCAGGTCCTCCGATCCTCAGACTGTGACCGGTCCCCCGCCTTGGCGCGCTCAGCGGCGACATCGCCGATGGTCGCATTTGGTGCGGGAACCGGGCGGTCGGTGGGTTATCGGCATGGCGTGCTCCTCTGCGGCCTCATGCACCCACCCTGCCGGGCAAAGGTTAACATCAGGTTCACGCGCCGGAAAAAACCGGCGCGCCGCCCGCGAGCTTACAAAATCGCCATGCAAACCTTACGTTTTGTAAGGTCAGCCGCCCCGCACCGTGTCGATCATCAGCTGCACATTGTCGGGGTTCGCATCGGGCGTGATGCCATGACCAAGATTGAAAATATGCGGCCCCTTGGCAAAAGCATCGACAATGGCACGGGTCTCACGCACCAGCGCCTCACCCCCCGTAACCATATGGGAAGACTTGAGATTCCCCTGAACGCAGCCGTCTTTTTGCACATTCTCCGCCGCCCATTGAGCGCTCACCGAATCATCCACGGCAACACAATCTGCCCCGGTTTTCGCGTGGAATCCCCGATAGTTATCGCCCGCTTCCCGTGGGAAGGCGATGATCGGAATCCCCGGATGCCGCGCTTTCAACTCGGAAATGATCCGCTTGGCCGGTGCGACCGCATAGTTTTCGAAATCATCACCTTTCAGCGACCCGGCCCAACTGTCAAAGAGCTTGATCACCTCCGCCCCAGCCTCAATCTGGGCCGACAGATATTCAATCGTGCCTTCGGTCAACCGCTCGATGATCCCCTCAAAAACCTCTTTGTTTTCAGCCTTCAGCGCATGGGCAGGCCCCTGATCCGGGGTGCCGCGCCCGGCGATCATATAGGTCGCCACCGTCCAGGGCGCGCCCGCGAATCCAATCAGCGTCGTTTCCTTCGGCAAGGCCCCGGCAAGGTTGCGCACAGTCTGATACACAGGATTTAATGTTTCGTGAATTTCCGCCACGGGCTTCAGTTTTTCCAATCCCGCCCGATCCGTGATCGTCGAGAGCCGCGGCCCTTCCCCCGTCACAAACCACAAATCCGCCCCAAGCGCCTGTGGCAAAAGCAGAATATCGGCAAACAGGATCGCTGCATCAAACCCGTATCTGCGGATCGGCTGCAAGGTAACTTCGGTCGCCAAGTCACTGTTATAACACAAGGAAAGGAAATCGCCCGCCTCTTCCCGTGTCGCCCGATATTCTGGCAAATAGCGTCCCGCCTGCCGCATCATCCAAATCGGTGGTGTGGGCAGGGTTTCCCCTGCGAGGGCTCTCAGAATGGTCTTTTGCGCGGGCATCTTATCCTCCGTTTTGCCTGTGGTCGCCTTGACACTTCCAGATGTCAAGCGTCAGGCGCTTGCCACGTCGCTTTGTCACGTCTAAACCTGCGCCATGACACGTGATTTGCCCACCCCGTCCCACCCGCTCAAGATCGGCACCCGCGGATCGCCCTTGGCGCTTGCGCAGGCCTTCGAGACGCGCGCGCGTCTTGGCGCAGCCTTTGACCTGCCGGAAGAAGCCTTTGAAATCGTTGTTATAAAAACAACGGGCGATCAGATCATCGACCGCCCCTTGAAGGAGATCGGCGGCAAAGGGCTGTTCACCCGAGAGATTGAACAGGCGATGCTGACCGGCGACATCGACATCGCCGTCCACTCGATGAAGGACATGCCCGTCCTGCAACCCGAAGGCCTCTTGCTCGACACCTACCTGCCCCGAGAGGAC
Source organism: Roseovarius mucosus (assembly GCF_002080415.1). NCBI lineage: Bacteria > Pseudomonadati > Pseudomonadota > Alphaproteobacteria > Rhodobacterales > Roseobacteraceae > Roseovarius > Roseovarius mucosus. Next base: position 764,573 of record NZ_CP020474.1, read on the forward strand.
GTGCGCGATGCATTTGTGTCGCCCACCGTGGCCTCTTTGGCCGATTTGCCTGCAGGCTCCCTCGTCGGCACCTCGTCCTTGCGGCGCAAAGCCCAAGTTTTGGTCGCCTACCCGCATCTCGAGGTCGTCGAATTTCGCGGTAACGTGCAGACAAGATTGAAGAAATTAGAGGATGGTGTGGCTGCCTGCACGTTCCTTGCCATGGCGGGGCTCAACCGTCTTGGCCGCTCCGAGGTCGCCACCTGCGCCATCGACGCCGACGTGATGTTGCCCGCTGTGGCCCAGGGTGCCATCGGCATCGAACGCCGCGCCGATGATACCCGCGCCGCCGAAATGCTGGCCGCCATTCACCACAAGGAAACCGGCCAACGCCTTGTTTCAGAACGGGCTTTTCTTGCTGCCCTTGATGGTTCTTGCGAGACGCCGATTGCCGGTCTGGCAGAACTCAACGGCACCACCCTGCGCCTGCGCGGCGAAATCCTGCGCCCCGATGGCAGCGAGAGCCTGACAGACGATCAATCCGCCCCGATCGAGGATGGGGCCGAACTTGGCCGCGCCATGGCCGCGAAACTGCTTGCGCAGGCTGGTTCGGGATTTTTTGATTGGCGCAGCTAACCTATTGATCTGGAATTAACTTTCCGGGATTCATGATCCCGTTCGGATCCACCGCCGCCTTGATTGCGCGCATCATTGCAAGGGCGGCGGGGTCTTTGTGCTCCGCCATTGCGGGCAGTTTCGACAGGCCAATGCCATGTTCCGCCGAGAAACTGCCGCCAAGGGCGATCACTTCGCGCTCCACCGCCTCTTGCACCGCCCGGCAGAGCGCCGGATCCTCCCGCGAGGGCCAGCCGACATAGTGCAGATTGCCATCCCCCAGATGCGCCACGCCAGTGTTTTCTATATTGGGATCAAGGGCTTTGCTCACACTCTCAATGCGCGCGATCAACTCTTCCATCCGGTCCGTTGCAACAGCGATGTCATTCTCGACCACCGGTTTGCGCACCCGCAAGATCTGCGCCGAGGCCTCGCGCCGGGCCCAGATTTCCGCCCGCTGCGCCTCGCTCTGCGCTACGACCGCGTCGAGAATCAGCCCTTCGTCGTAAAACCCCGCCAGAACCGCCTCGAGATGCGCGCAAATTGGCACAGCCCCTGCGGCATCCGGTGTCACATCCCGCGGCGCCCGCGCACCTAACTCGACCAAGACATTGACATCATGGGCTTTTTCAAATGGCGGTCGCATCTGTGGAAACCGCTGCAACAGCGCCGCCAAAAACGACCGCGGCATATATTCAAACGCCTCCACCGCACCGCCTGTCTCATCTTGCAACCGATTGAGCAGCCGCAACGCCACCCCAACCGATGGCACCGCCACCATTGCCGTCGCATAGGCCTTGGGGCGCGGAAAAAGTTTCAGCACCGCCGCCGTGATAATTCCAAGCGTGCCTTCGGCCCCGATCATCAGATGGCGCAGGTCATAGCCCGAATTGTTCTTGTGGAGCGCACTCATCAAATTCATCACATCGCCAGTGGGCGTGACCACTTCCAGTCCCAAACACAAATCGCGTGTAGTGCCATAGCGCAGCACATTCGAGCCGCCCGCATTGGTCGAGAGCACGCCGCCCACCATCGCCGATCCGCGCGCCCCGAAACTCAGCGGAAAAATCAGGTCTTGCTCTGCCGCCGCCGCGTGCAACGTCGCAAGGATCACCCCGGCCTCCACCACCGCCACGCGCGCCTCTGCACGGATCTCGCGGATGGCCGACATCCGGTCCAACGACAGCATCAGCGCGCTGTCTGCCACCGTTCCTTTGACAAGGTTGGTATTGCCAGACACCGGTACAATCGGCACGCGCCGCGCATTGGCCAGCCGTACCACTGCCGCAACCTCGCCCGTCGTGGCAGGCCGCACCACCGCCAGAGGGCTCCACTGGGTCAGCCCCGGCCAATCCTGCGACCACCGCGCGGCCTCTGCGCCGGTTGCCACATACGCCGGGCCAACAATCGCGGTGATCTCGTTCAGAATTGCGGGGTTACTACCTGTCATGGCAAGGATCATGAAACAAAGACCGCCCCTCTACAAGTGCGCCAATCCCGGCATTTTCGCCCTTGACGCTTGGCGCGGGCTGTCTTACCTAGCCGCACGGTTTGGCGGAGTAGCTCAGTTGGTTAGAGCAGCGGAATCATAATCCGCGTGTCGGGGGTTCGAGTCCCTCCTCCGCTACCATTATCCCCCACAAGCGCTATGCACGATCGCAAAAACGCCGCGCGATTTGGTCTTGGCATCGAACCGCAAGCTGCTAGCCTGCGCCAGGTTCAAACGAAAGGCGCAGGCATGCCCCCACCCCTCAACACCATTCCCGCCCGCCGCGGCAAGGCCACGCGCCTGAACGCCGGAGAGGCCATTCGCATCATCAACACCCATGGCGCGCAAGTGGTGGATACCTGGGCCTTCAGCGCCGATGACATGGGCGAATTCATGTCGATGGAGCATATTCGCCCCACCCTTGGCCGCATCTTTCCGACAGCGGGCGATGCGCTTGTAACGAACCGCCGCCGTCCGATCCTGATGTTCGAAGAAGACAGCTCTCCGGGCCGCCACGATACCTTGATTGCCGCCTGCGATGATTACCGCTACGGCCTATTGGGCTGCACCGACTATCACGACAATTGCACCGACAACCTGCACGCCGCCCTGCGCCAACTGGGCCTCAGCAGCCCCGAAACCCCCAGTCCTCTGAATCTCTGGATGAACATCCCCGTCGATGCAGCGGGGCACACCTCTTGGGGCACACCGCTCAGCAAGCCGGGCGATCACGTGGTGCTGCGCGCGGTGATGGATTGCGTCGTGGCCATGTCAGCCTGCCCACAGGACATCCTGCCGATCAACGGGGCCGCCTGCGTGCCGACCGAGGCGCATTTCGAGATCGTGGGACGATAACGGAATAGGGGCATCGAGCTAAGCAGTTACACCTGCCTCGGCCCCCGATGCCTTACCGCAGCAACACAACCGGCACCTTGCACGACCGAACCATCTCGGTCGTGGTCGAGCCGATGATCAGGCTGCGGATGCGGCTGTGCCCATAGGCACCCATCACCACCATATCGAAACCGGCCTCGTCCACCAGCTTGCCAAGCGCGCTCTCCGGCTGACCGGTCACAACATCGGTCTCCGCCTGAATGCCCGCCGCCGCCAACAGCGCGCGGGCATCCTCCAGGCCCTTCTTGGCCTCAGGCGTGGCCGTGCCCACCGTCACCACATGCACCCTCAGCCCGACAAAAAGCGGGCTGCGCGCGATGTGATCCACCGCTTTCATCGCAGAGGTGCCGCCATCATAGGCCAGCAACACCTTCTCGATGGGTCGAAACGCACGCGCCGCGACAAACACCGGCTTGTGACAGGCGCGCACGATCCGCTCTAGGTTCGATCCCAGATGCCCCTTGGCGAAATCCGCCGCCTCGCCCCGCTTGCCGATCAGGATGACGCGCGCCTCATGTTCGACCTCGGCGACAGTCTCGACAATATCGCCATGACGCAGCCGCGTGGTGATCTCCGTCACGCCCGCCGCCTCCAGCAGGGCGCGCGCATCCTCCAGAATGGCCCGCCCCCGGTGGGCCACCAACTTGGCCCGCTGCGAATCCAGCGCCGCCAACTCCTCTAACAGGGCCGTGCGCGCACCCAGACGGATCGACCCCGAGAGGTCAGAGGTCTCGGCCCCCTCGCGTCGCCCAAGCACATGCAACACCTCCACCGGCGCCCCCGTGCGCTGTGCAATCCAGGCCGCATGGTCACAGACCGAGGCTGAATACATCGAGCCATCCACCAAGGCGATGATCTTGTCTGCCATGTCTCTATCCTTCCTCAATGTGCCATCAGCTTGTCGATGGCCCCCGGCTTGTCATGCTCGGCCAGCCTGTCCACGAGGGTCTCAGAGGCCGTGTTCATACCCCGGATTTCCACCTCGGCCCCATCCCGGCGGAACTTGAGCACCGCCATATCCAGCGCCTGAACCGACGAAATATCCCAGATATGCGCGGCGCTCACATCAATCACGACCCTCTCCAACGCCTCACGGAAATCAAATGCATTCATGAAATCTTCAACCGAGCCATAGAATAACTGCCCCTCGACCCGGTAGATCCGTTCGCGCCCATCCTTGGAAATCTCAGAGGTCACACGGAACAGTTGCGCAATCTTGGCGGCAAAGAAGATGCCAGACAAGAGCACCCCCACCAGCACGCCAATCGCGAGGTTATGGGTATAGACCACCGTCACAACGGTGGCGATCATCACCACCGAGGACGAGCGCGGATGCTCGCGCAGGTTCTTGATCGACGACCACGAAAACGTGCCCACCGATACCATGATCATGATTGCGACCAAGGCCGGCATCGGAATGAGACTGACAAGATCACCTAACCCCACCACAAGGATCAGCAAAAACAGCCCCGCGACAAAGCTCGACAGCCGCCCACGCCCACCAGATTTGACGTTGATGATGGATTGGCCGATCATCGCGCATCCCGCCATCCCGCCGATAAAGCCGGTGGCGGTATTGGCAATGCCCTGCCCCACCATCTCTTGGCTGCGGTTGGATTTGGTATCGGTCAGATCATCGACGATGTTTTGTGTCATCAGGCTTTCCAGCAGGCCCACAACCGCCACCGCCACCGAATAAGGCAGGATGATCATCAGGGTCTCAAAGCTGAGCGGGATGTCCGGGATCAAGAACACCGGCAGCGTATCGGGCAGCGCGCCCATATCCCCCACCGTGCGCACATCAAGGCCAAGGGTCAGGGTCAGCGCCGTCAACACGATGATCGTCACCAGCGGCGACGGCACCGCCTTGGTTACAAGCGGGAAAAGATAGATAATCCCCAGCCCCGCCGCCACCAGAACATAGGTGATCCACGTCACCGACCTTGGGTCCAGTTCCGGCAATTGCGCCATAAAGATCAGAATGGCCAGCGCATTGACGAAGCCGGTCATCACCGATTTCGACACATAGCGCATCACGAACCCCAGCCGCAGCACCCCCATTCCGATCTGGATAAGCCCCGCCAGAACCGTTGCCGCCAGCAGATATTCCAGCCCGTGATCGCGCACCAACGTCACCATCAGCACCGCCGTCGCCGCCGTGGCCGCCGAAATCATACCGGGCCGCCCACCCGTGATCGCCGTGATCACCGCAATCGAGAAACTCGCATAAAGCCCAACTTTGGGGTCCACGCCTGCTATGATCGAAAAGGCAATCGCTTCGGGGATCAGCGCCAGCGCCACCACCAGACCAGACAGCAAATCGCCCCGGATATTGCCAAACCATTGTGCCCGATAGGCATCTATTGAAATCATGTAAATCCGTCCCTGATCCGGCCAGCCATAACCGGCCCGATGACGCGCTTGAGAGCTTTAGATGATCCGGCGGATAGGCGGCCGGAAGAGCCATCCGGGGATTGCACCCGAAATCCATGCGATTAGGTCGCGGATTTAACCGACGCAGGCTCGAATGCCAAGCCATTTCCGCCGCAATGCAGCAAGTCGCACCGGCGCGTGCCGCAGCCCTATGCGTCGATCAGCGCGGGAATGGTGAACGCATCTGTCTTGACCCCGCGCGCCTTGGCGCTTTGACGCACCGCCTCTTGCAACCCCGCGCTGCGTTTCAGCAACCGCCGAAACCGCACCTCATCCAGCACCAACAGGGTTGAGGACGAAATCGCCGTCGCAGCGGTGCGGCGCGGTTTCTGCATCAGGATGGCCATCTGTCCAAACATCTCGCCCCGGCCCAAACGCCATGTCTGCCCCGCAACCGCCAGTTCCACCGCACCCGAAGCGATAAAGAACACGCGCCGTGCAGGCGAATCTTTGCGCAGGATTACATCGCCCTCGTTGACATACCGCGTCCGCAACGCGCGCGTCAGCTGCCGCAAACTGCGTTCATCAAGATCGGCAAACAGCGGAAATTGCCGGACCAACTCGGCCTTTTGCACCGCCACATCAAGCTTGGGACGCTGCTCCTCACGCAACCGGCGCGTGGCGATGTCCTGCATTAGCGACACATGCAATTCCGCCCCGATCAGCCCATCCTCGCGCAACATACCGTATTCGCGCTCTTCCAGCCGCAGCGCGGTGCGCCGGATGAACCGCCGCTCCAATTCCTCGGCATAACCGGGATATTGCAGCCGCAATCCCTCAAGCGCGGTTTCCACCGCCTCCTGCCGCCGCGTCAGCAACTCGTGCAACAGGTCCGCCACCCGCTTGCCATGAATGCGCCGAATGCGCCCATCAATAAACCCGTTCAGGTCGCGCAGGATCAGACGCTGCGACAGCAGCACCTCGAACCGGTCCGCCGTCATCAAGGCAAGGGGCCGCGAAATCCGCAGCCGGTTATTCAGCAGCACCGCAAAGCGAAACGCGCGCCCATACCGCAAACTGCGCCGCGCTGCGCGCTGATAGCCGGTCCGCCCACCCGAGCGCGCGGCCTCGATCAGCCGGTCGGCTTCGGTCAGGATCTGCTCCGACAGCCGCGCCGAAATCGCCTGTTCGCGAAACCGCGCCAGAATGGTATCGCGCTCCGCCCCCGCCAAGGCGATCAGCCCCAGCGTGATGCGGTCGCGGTCCTGTATCTCGGCCCCCTCCTCTGCGGTCTCCACCGCCCGGTCCAGCCGTTCGGCAAAGCGCTTGGCCTCCGAACGCACGGTTTCGCGCGTCAGCTCATAATTCTCGGCGGTGCGCGCCACATCCGCGCGCACGGTTTGCAGGGCCACGGCAATGACCTGATTGCTCAGCGCCTGATCCAGCGGCGTAAGCCGGTCCAGCCCCAGCCGCCCGATCACCCATCTCAAGGTCGTGCCCTGCACCAACAGCGTGAAAAGGGTAAAGCCGGTGGCCAAAATACCCACCAACCGTTTGACCTCGACCGGCACCCTAAAACTCTCGGTCACCGCCAGTGCCAGCGCCAGCGTCACCGCCCCACGCAATCCCCCCCAGAGAATCGCGACGCGATAGGGCCGTTCCACCACCGGCGACAGCTTGAGCAGGCTCAACACTGGCATAAGGCCAAAGAGGATCACCGCCCGCGCCGCCACCGCCGCGGCAATGACCACGATGATCAAAACAAAATCCCCCGCCCGCACTTCTTCCAGAAGACGCGGTATCAAGAGCGCCGCGAGAATAAAGATAAGCGCCCCTGCCCAATGCGCCAGCAAATCCCAGACCTCGCGCAGGTTGGTCCAGATAAGCGGCGGCAATCGCGCCGGACCCGTAAGATTAAGCGTGAGACCCGCCGCCACAACGGCGATCACACCTGACGCCCCTATGCTCTGTTCCGCGCCGATATAGGCCAGATACGGCAACGCCACCGAGACCGAGATCACCGCAAGCTCATAGCGCGCCATCAGCGCCATAAGCCAGACAGCAATGCGCGCCGTGAGCCAGCCCACCACAGCACCCCCCGCAATCAGCACCGGAAACTGCGCCAAGGCGTCTTGAAAGCTTGGGTCAGGCACCCCCAACATCACAAACGCCATGAAAAGACCGAAAAGCGCAATGGCCGCCGCGTCATTCAAGAGGCTTTCGCCCTCGATGATCCGTGACAATCGGCGCGGCGCGGAAATCGAGCGGAAAATGCCCACCACCGCCGACGGGTCGGTCGTGCTGACAATCGCGCCAATCAGCAGGCACGCCACCAGCGGCAGCGCACTCGCATAGGCCAACGCATAGCCCACCGCCAGCGTCGCCACCACCACCGCCACCACCGCCAGCACCAGAATGGGCACCCAATCATCCATCATCCGTCGCGGGTTGACCCCGAGCGTGACTTGAAAAAGCAGCGTGGGTAGAAACACGTAAAGAAACACATTCGACCGGATCGGCAGGCCCAGAATGGCCTCTGCCACCGGGTTGAGCGCATCTGTCAACTCGGTGCGCAGGAAAAAGATCGCCCCGACCCCGATAAGCATCCCCAGACAGGCGAGGATCACGCTATAGGGCAGCCGCAGGCGCGCGGCCAAAGGGTCAGCCGCAGCAATTACCAGAAAGAGCGACGCAATGATCGTCGTGACAAGAACAATATCCATATCCCTGAAATAGCTGGAATTTCAGGAATTGGGAATCGAAGCTTGTCGGGGCTAGGGCAGGTTTTTGCCGGATCGCGCCGCCCCTGTGCCGATCACGCCACCATGCCACCCGTGAAAAGCATGACCATATAGGCCGCATAAAGCCCCAGCATCACCAAACCCCAACCCCGGCCAATCCTGCGCGTGGCAAAAAGCAGCGCAAGCAGCAAGAGCGCCACGCCAAGCATGACCGGCGTGTCGACATCACGAAACCGCGCACTGACCTCAATAGGCTGGATCACCACGGTCACGCCCAGAATGGCTAGAATGTTAAAGATGTTCGAGCCGATCACATTGCCCAGCACCACATCGGATTGCCGCCGGATCGCGGCGACAATGGCAGTGGCCAGTTCCGGCAAAGACGTGCCAATCGCCACCAGCGACAGGCCGATCACCGCATCCGGCACGCCATAGACCCGCGCGATGTTCACGGCCCCCTCAACCAGCAGGTCCGCACCGAACACCAGCGCCACGATACCGCCCAGTGCCAAAAGCGGCGGCACCCAGCGACGCGCGGCAACGCCCCCAGCGAACGCCTCCGCCTCATGCTGAAAGGTCTGCGCGCTGCGGTCGCGCCGCTCCAACCAATAGCTGGCGACCAGATAGCCCACCAAAACCAGCAGCATGGCGATGCCTTCCATCCGGCTGATTACCGCACCCTGCACCAGCGCAAAGGCGACAAGGCTGACCAATGTCGCCACCAACGCCTCGCGCACTGCTGTCCGCGCCCAGCCCATGACCGGCGCGATCACCGCCGCCAAACCAAAGATGAGCAGAATATTGGCGATGTTCGATCCCACCACATTGCCCAAGGCAATTTCCGACGCCCCATCCAGAGCAGCTTTGACCGATACCAGCAATTCGGGCGTCGAGGTGCCAAAGCCCACGATCACCAATCCGATCAACAGCTTGGAAACGCCCATCCGCTCAGCTATTGCCACCGCGCCCCGTACCAGCGCCTCACCGCCCACAAACAAAAGAACGAGGCCCGCGGCCACGAGAACGAGATCGTGCAACATCTGGAATCCTGACTTGCCTTGTTCATCCCGGCGCCTGCCCGGACACAACGTGGGGGCACCTAAGGGTCCACAGACCAAAAGAGAAGGGGTGGCGCAAAATTTCGATGTTTATTCGTCATCATTCGCGACTAGACAGAGAGCAGCGATTGAATTCGGCCGCGCGGCATCCGATATGTCGCCCGGAACTGTGAGAGGCGCAGAATGACAGGCAAAAAAGCCAAGCGGAAACGACCCTCGCTGTCGCTTCCGATCCTGCGAACCTCGCGCGCCCAGCATCGCGCCGGAACCCTGACCTTGGGCACGCTCCTCACCGCCTTGGGCGAAACCTCTTTTGGTTGGGCTATTGTAGTGTTTTCGCTGGTGACACTCCTGCCCCTGCCCCCCGGCACAACGCTTTTGACGGCTTTGCCTTTGCTGGTTACATCCGGCCAGATGGCTTTGGGGTATCCGCATGTCCGCCTGCCCGCGCGGCTTGCGGGGTTGCGAATCGACCAAGACCGCTTGCGTCGCGGCGTACTGCGCCTACGCCCTGTAACGCGGCGGCTAGAGCGTATCCTGAGGCCGCGCTACATCACGCTTTTTGCGCGCCGCAACGAGCGTCCACTCGGTCTTGTGCTCTTCGTGATCGCCTTCGCACTCTTCTTGCCAGTGCCGCTCAGCGGCTGGTTCCCGGCGGTCTCGCTCTTCACCGTGGGCGTGGGCATTGTCGAACGTGACGGGCTCGTGACCTTCGTCGGCCTCATACTTGGGGCTCTCTCGGTCCTGCTGACTGTCGCCATCATTCTGTCTCTCGCAGCAGGGGCTGACGCGCTCCTGCACTAAGCGCGCAAACGTCCCCTATCTCAGCAGATCCGCGGCAATTGCTCGCCCACCAGCATGTCAACAATCCGCGCACCGCCAAAAAGCGTGCGCATCGTGACCTGACCGGCGCGCCCCGACAACACCCGCCCAATCGCCACCGCGCCGACACCTTCGGGGCGCGCGCGCATCGCAGTCAGCGCCGCCTCAGCTTCCGCCTCAGGCACCACCAAAACCATCCGCCCCTCATTCGCAAGGTAGAGCGGTTCAAGCCCGAGGATCTCGCAAATCCCCCGGACTTCTGGTCGCAACGGCAATACCGCCTCGTCAATCTCAATCGCCAGCCCCGCCGCCGCCGCCATCTCATTGAGCACCGAGGCCACACCGCCCCGCGTCGCATCGCGCGCCGCACGTGTGCCCGGTGCCGCCGCCAGCACCGCCTCCATCAGATGCCCCAATCCCTGACAATCCGAAACCAGATCCACCGACAGCGCCATATCCCCCCGCGCCGCCAAAATCGCCGCGCCGTGATCGCCCAGCACGCCATTGACCAGCACCACATCGCCCGCCCGGATATGCCCAGCCTGCAAATTCCGCCCCGGCGGGATCACCCCAACACCCGCAGTGGTCACAAAAAGCTTGTCCGCCATGCCGCGCCCTACCACCTTGGTGTCCCCGGTCACAATCCGCACCCCCGCCGCCTCTGCCTCCGCCTGCATCGAACCCACGATCCGCCGCAAGAGCGCCACTTCGGTTCCCTCTTCGATGATGAATGCCGCCGACAGCCAGAGTGGCCGCGCGCCCCCTACCACCAGATCATTGACCGTGCCACAGACCGCAATCGTGCCGATATCGCCCCCCGGAAACTCGACCGGATCGACGACGAAACTGTCGGTGGTGAACGCCAGCCGCGCCCCCGGCTCTTGCAAGGCAGCATCCATCAGCCGCGCCTGATCCTCCATCATCTCGGGCGCAAAAACCGATGTGAACACCTCTTCGATCAGATCCCGCATCGCCGTGCCGCCGCCGCCATGGGCCAGCGTGACCCGCGTATCCCTCAAACTCATGCTGTCATCTTTCCAAAAATACTCAGGGAGAGCGCCAAAGGCGCAGGGGCAGCGCCCCCTATCCCGCCCGCTCCACAGCCCGCGCACCGCCATACTGATAATAGGCGGCACAGGCCCCTTCCGAGCTGACCATCAGCGCGCCAAGCGGCATCTCTGGCGTGCAGCCGCGCCCAAACTGTGGGCACTCCACCGGCTTGATCCGCCCCGTCATCACCGCCCCACAGGCGCAGCCCTCGGGCTCTGGCACAGTGCGGCGCTCGGCCCCATAGCCCACGCCAAACTTCACCTCTGCGTCATAGGCAGCATAGGCCGGGCGGATACGCAGCCCGCTTGCGTCAATCTCGCCCAATCCCCGCCACTCGAACGAGGGGCGCGGCTCGTAGACATCGGCAATCGCCGCAAGGCTTACCGGATTGCCATGTTCCGGCACCACGCGGGCGTATTGGTTTTCCACCTCCGCCCGCCCGTCGCGGATCTGTTCCAGCACCATCAGCACCGATTGCAGCAGGTCCAGTGGCTCGAACCCCGCCACCACGATGGGCTTGCCATAGTCGCGGGCAATGAAATCATAAGGATGGATGCCGATCACCATCGACACATGCCCCGGCCCGACAAACCCATCCAGCCGCATATACGGGTCATCGAGCAGCGCCTTGATGGGGGGCGGCACGGTGATGTGATTGCAAAACACACTGAAATTCGCCAACCCCTCACGCGCCGCCGCTTGGATTGACAGCGCCGTTGACGGCGTGGTGGTCTCAAACCCCAGACCAAAGAAAACAACCTCGCGCTCGGGGTTGCGCCGCGCAATTTCCAACGCATCCAGCGGCGAATAGACCATGCGGATATCCGCCCCCTCGGCCTTGGCCTGAAGCAGGCTCTTGGCGCTGCCCGGCACGCGCATCGCATCGCCAAAGGTGGTAAAGATCACGCGCGGATCTTCGGCCAGTGCCACACATTCATCCACTCGCGCCATCGGCAGCACACAGACCGGACAGCCGGGGCCATGGATGAAATCCAAACCCTCCGGCACCAACTTGTCGAGACCGTAGCGAAAGATCGCATGGGTATGCCCGCCACAAACCTCCATGATGCGCGTGGGGTTTTCCGCGGTCGCGCCAATCTCGTCCGTCACAGCGGCAATCCGCGCCAAAAGCGCCTGCGCCGCCTTGGGGTCGCGGAATTCATCTGCGTATTTCATACCTACCCCTCCAGTGCCGCGTCGCCCGCCGCCATGGCCTCCAGCGTTTCCTGTGCTTCGCCCAAGCCTCGCAACGCCTCCAGCGTCTTGGCCGCCTCGTCGGCGTCAATCACCGCCATGGCAAAGCCCACATGGATCAGCGCCCATTGCCCCACAAGATCGTCAAGCGGCCCCTGCGCAATACAGGCCACATTGACCGCGCGCCGCACACCCGAGACCTCGGCCATGGCCATCATGCGGGCGGCATCGGTAACGGCAATGATCTGACCGGGTATTCCCAGACACATGGCTCACTCCTCCTCTGATTGGGGCACTTTGCCCGGTTCCTCGATGCCATAACGCTCGATCTTGGCGCGCAGGCCCACCCGGCTCAGATCCAGTTCCTGCGCCGCGCGGCTCTTGTTCCATTTCAGCCGCGTCAGGGTCTCGCGCAGAATGCGCGCCTCGACCTCGTCCACCCGGTCTTTCAGCGTGCCGCGCCCTGTCAACACCGCCCCCAAGGCCAGATCAGGCTGCGTGCCGGGCGCCGCCTGCAGGATATGCCGCGAGATCAGTTCTGGCCCCAGCACGCTATCTTGCGAAAAGATCAACATGCGCGTGACCTCGTTTTCCAACTCGCGCAGGTTTCCGGGCCAGTCATAGCCCGCCAGAAACCGGGTCGCATCCTCTGACAGACCATGCACCGGCTTGCCATGCGCCGCCGCCGCGTCAAACAATAGCGTTTGCGCCAAAAGCCCGATATCGCCGCGCCGCTCGCGCAGCGGCGGCATCTCCAGCACCGCCCGCGCCAGGGCATAATACAGATCCGCGCGAAATCGCCCCTCGGCCACCGCGATACGCAAATCGCAGTCTGCACCCCCCAGCAGCCGCAGATCAACGCGGCTCACCTCATGGCTGCCCGCCGGGCGAAACGCCCCATCCCGCGCCACCCGCAACAGCGCCAGTTGCATCCTCGGGCTCAGCCCCGCCAGACCATTAAGGAACAGCGTGCCCCGATCCGCCTTTTGCACCAGCCCCACCTTGCCGGTCTGAAGCCCCGCAATCGCACCCCGCCTTGCGCCGAACAGCTCCAACTCCAGAATATCGTCCTCAACCCCGGTGCAGTCGATTTCCTGAAACGGTCGGTCCGCGCGCAACGACCCATAGTGCATCGCCCGCGCCAGCGCCGCCTTGCCGGTGCCCGCCTCGCCGGTGATCAACACCGGCACATCGAAACTCGCGTATTGCCGGGCCTGCGCGATCACAGCGTTGAGGGGTGAATTTGGCGCGCGCAGCACCTTTTCAAATCCCAGCCCCTCGCGCAGCGCCCGGCGCTGCTGCCCAAGCTTGCTTTCGACAGTGCGCGCCAGATAGCGCATTTCCAGCGACATCCGCTCATGCTCGCGGCTCAGACGAAAAAGGTCGGCGGCATTCTTGGCGGTCATCAACAGGTGATCGGGATGCCAAGGCTTGGTGACAAACTGATAAATCCCCGCCTCATTGATCGCCGCGATCATGTCATTCGTTTCGGTGAACCCGGTGATGATGATGCGCACCGTTTCAGGCCAGCGGTCGCGCATGTCGGTCAGAAACGCCACACCCGAGCGTCCGGGCATACGCTGATCGCAGAAAATCACCTGCACGTCATGCTCGGCCATCAACCGCGCCGCCTCGTCCGCGTCCGAGGCCGTCAGACAATCGAACTCATCCTCCAACGCCATCCGCATGGCATTCAGGGAATGCGCCTCGTCATCGACCAGCAGAAGGGTGGGCAGGGTCGTCATCCCTCACTCCGCCGCCGCGCGGGCCGCTTTGCGCGCCAGCGCGCCTTGCAACCAGCCCAGCCAGCTTTGCATCCCCTCGCCCGTGTGCGCCGAGATGCGGATCACCTCCAGCCCCGGATTGACGCGGCGCAGATTGGCCTCATAGAGATCGAGATCGACATCGCAATAGGGCGCAAGATCAACCTTGTTCAGCAAGGCCAGCCGTGAGGCGGTGAACATATCGGGATATTTCAACGGCTTGTCCTCGCCCTCGGTCACACTCAGGATTGCCACCTTGCAATCCTCGCCCAGATCGAACGCAGCGGGGCAAACCAGATTGCCGACATTCTCGATAAAAAGCAGCGAGGCGGGCGCAAGATCCAGATGCTCCATCGCATGCCCCACCATATGCCCATCCAGATGACAGCCCTTGCCCGTATTGACCTGCACGGCCTGCGCCCCGGTGGCACGAATGCGGTCGGCATCATTGGCGGTCTGCTGATCGCCCTCGATCACCGCCAAGGGCTGCGCGCCCAAGGCCTCGATCGTCTTGCACAAAACGGTGGTCTTGCCCGATCCCGGTGACGACACAAGATTGATCGCAAAGGCCCCCAATGCTGCCAGCCGCGCCCGGTTGGCGGCGGCATAACGGTCATTCTTGGCCAGAATATCGGTCTCGATTTCGATCAGCCGCGCCTGAGACATCCCCGCCACCTCAACCCCCGCCGGACCATGGCCGAAATGCAAATCGCCATGACCATGATGATGGGGGGCATTGTGGTGATGATCATGCCCCTGCCCTTCGACCGTTCCCGTTCCACATCCGCAAACCGTGCACATCAGATCACCTCCATATCCTTGATCCGCATTTCTTCCCCCGCCACCGGCATCAGCCGCCCGCCGCCACAGTCCGGACAGGGCGAAAGCCGCTCGGCAATCTCGACCTCGATCATGCAGTCGTAGCACAGCGCCCGACCGACCAAGTCGATCATCTCGAGCCGCGCCCCCTCGGCCACGCTGCCGCGCATCACCACGTCAAAGGCAAATTCCAGCGCCGGTTTCTCGACACAGGCAAAGCGCCCGATTTCGACCCGCAGCACCTTGACCTGTGCAAAGGCATGCACCCGCGCCTGATCCTCGATCACCCGGCGCATGCCCTCAACCAGCGACATCTCATGCATCTGCGCCCCCCTCCAGCGTGACCGGCGAGCACGGATCAAGCAGATCGACCAATAGCCCCGCCTCAGCATGCTTGGCCCGCGGCAGGCTGGCAAGCGCCTGCGCCATGGGTCCGCCACACGCCATCAGGTGATCGGTGGGCGTCACCCGCTCAAGATGCCAAACCCGGCCCGCCCGAACCTCGGCCCGCACCGCATAAAGCCCGCGCGCGGCAGGCACCACCGCCACCCCGTCCGGGGTAAGCTGCGGTATGGGCAAATCGCCCCGCAACGCCGCTTGCAGATCCAGCGCCCGCGCCACAACGCGCCAGAGCGGCCCCCGCCCATAGTGCGCCTCGACATGGCGCATCACCGGATGCACCAGATGCCGCGCGGCGATAGAGTTTTCTTGCGCGTTCAGGGTGAAAATGCTCTCGGGGGTTACCACAGGCATAACGCCACAACCCCCCTCGCCCGGCCCGAACCGTCCCGCCACCGCCCGCAAGAGCGGCCCAATCCCGACATCTCCCCGCATATACCGCGCAAACCCGTCCGCATCGCCCGGAAAGTCACCGCCCAGCACCTCCCGGCCCACCTGTGCAGGCAGGCCCAGCCGCACCGGCCAGACCACGCTCAGCTTCAGCGCATGTTCGCGCGCAATCTCAGCCGCGAGCGCGCCACTCTCACCCCTCTCCAACCCCAAGGCCATCCGCAGCCCGAGTGTCTGCGCCACACGGCAGAGGTTGAAAAGCCGCGGCAGCAATTCGGCCACCGCCTCCACCTCGCGCCCCTCGACCAGACGCGCCAGCGGCAGGGGCGGTGCAGGCACCGCGCGCAAGCCACTCACGTTCCGGTCAAGGTCCAGCATCGCCTCAGCCCTCGCCTGCCAAACCGCCGGAAATCACCTGCCGCCGGGTCGGGGCCTCCAATAGAACCTCTGGCATCGCCGGCACGTCTAACAGCGCCAATTCCGCCTCGCGCGCAGCGCGGATATCGGCGGCGCGGTCGGTCTCGGCACGGTGCTCGTCCTGAAAGAGCGCCACCATCACCGCCCGTGCCACATCAACCGCCTGCGCTTGGCTGCGAAACTCGCCCATCGGGGAAAACAGCGAACAGGCCTTATAGCCCCCCACCATCTCGCGCACATTGTGGATGAATTCATACTCGCCCGAGGCAAATCCGATCACCTCTTTGGTCCCCGGCACAAGGGTTGACCAATCCTCACCCTCGCCCGCAAGCACCACAAGGTTCATGAACCACGGGCTGATCAAAACCCCGATTGGCCGCCCCTCATGCACGAGAAACCCCACCGCTTGCACATGCAAGAGCTTGTTCACAATCGGCACATCGCGCATTTTGCCATGCCAGACTTCGGTGAAATCCGTGACCAGCGCATGGGTCTTGGCCCCGATCATCGCCGCCTCTGCAATGGCCCCGCTGCCAGGGTCCTCGCCCACCAGAAATTGCTCTTTGGGCGCATCGCAATTGGGGCATTTCCAATCCTCGGGCAGCGCCATGAACGGCGTGCCGGGGTCAATCTGCCGGGTGTCGTCGCCCTCAGCCGGATCATAGGGCGTCCAGCAAATCTTGCATTCCATGATCGCCTGCGGGCTGATCTTGTCATTGGCCCCCAGATACGACCCCTCAAAGCCGCTCATCGGATCGCCTCCAACACTTCACCAATGCGCCCGCCGCTGTCGTCCAAATCCTCAGGTGCTGCCAAGGCCACCTCGGGCATGGCCGTCACCTCGAACGTATCGAGAATAAGCACATCCATCGAGTTATAGAACCGCACCCGCCAGACATGCGGCAAGGCGGTCGCGGTGATCCGGCAATTGCCATAGCCCCGCGACAGAATATCGACAGAGCCTTGGCCAAGCTGCGCCTCCAACCACTCCAGATCCGCCTCGGTATGCGGCAAAAGCGTGAGGTTGATCACATGCGCCTCTGCCCCCGGCACGAAATGCGCCGATTTATCCTGCAACTCAATCAACAGCGGCGGCGCATTCACCACCTGTGCGCTGCGCGGCACCTCTCGCATGGCCCGGCGCGGGGCAAAGGCGCGGCTCAGCGCCTGTGCCGGCACCGGCCCAACCTCGATGGCATCCACTCCCGCGCCTTTCAGCCCCCAAACCCCGGCAAAAACGCTCTCCTGCACCGCAATCGCCGGAATGTCGTGGATCTTGATCGCCACCTCGCCCGCGCCCATCGTCTCGGCGACAAGCGCACGATTGGCCGCGTCCAACCCCGACAGATCAAACCGCCGGTTCACCCCATCCCGCCCGCAGGCCGTCGCCGCACGGGCAATCTCGCCCAAAAGGTCCAGCGCAGGCATCAGGCGGTCGTCCACCTCGACCTCGGGCAGATGCGGGGAATAGGCGCGCATGTCCTGCGGCATCGGCAGATATTCCAGCGCCGCGCCCTCCTCGCCCAAGGGCTGCGATCCGGGGCCAAAACCGGTGGGGGGCAGGTGAAAATTGCTGACCATATCGTGCCCTCCTCAGGCGGCGTTGCTGCGGGTCAGGATCTGCGTGATCCGGGCCATGTATTCATCCCAATCGCGCACCTTGGGCAGCGCACCGATCACCGCGCCCGCGCGGTAGAAAATCAGGCTGGGCGTTTTCAGCACGCGGGTCGCCTCGCGCAGTTCCGTCTCAATTGCATCACCCACCACAGCGCAATCAAACCGTCCCTGAAAGGCCATCCGCAATTCGGGCAGGATCACCGCCACATCGGCGCTTTCCAGATTGCGCGCGGGATCACCGGGGATGAACAAGGCATGCACCCCCTCACCCATGGTAAAGGCGGTCAAATCGTCCGCCGTATTCAAATAGGGCCAGCCCAGTTCGGCGCTCAGCCGGTCAATCAACGGATGTGTCATGGCCTTCCCTCTCTCATGCGGTTGTCTTGCCCGCAGCGCGGGCGGTTTCCAGATGCGGCGGCAAGGCAGGCGCGCGCGCCTCCAGATCGGCAAAGGCATCGCCCACACCGCCCCCCGCCATGATGGATTTGAGCGCGCGCACGGCGGCGGCGATCTTGACCGCCTCGCCCGCCTCCAACACCTCGCGCGCGGCACCCAGATGGGTCAGAACCCATGTGCCGGGGGCGACCGCGCCCGTCAGCGTCAGATCAATCAACGTCTCGTCCTCGCCATCCGTGGCGCGCGCGGCGATCCCATTGACCGACAGAACCTGCATGGGAATGCCGACACACATGGCTCAGCCCTCACCGGGAAAGAACCGCGCATCGCCAACGCGACAGGCGACATCGGCACTCGGGCGGCCCGTCTCATAGGCGTCCTGCCGGATCGACGGATCAGCCAGATAGGTGGCATCGCTCATGCCGGGGCGCATCTCAACGCCCCAGTCGCGCAACCGCGCCAGCGCCACCTCAATCGCCGGATCAATCTGCGCCGCCACAACGGCACGCAGCCCGCCGCCGTAATCCTCCAACTCCTCAGGCTGACAGCCGATCAGCAACAGGTGGTCCGGGCAATAGCCCATCAGTTGCGCCGTCGCGATCACATCCTGAAATCCGGTCTGATGCAGGCTCATCTTTTTCGCGCCCATAAAGGCGGGCACGGCCTCGTCCTCGACAATCTTCATCGTGCCGGGCACCAGCCCGTAATCGACCGCATCGAACACGATCAGCCGGTCAGCGGCCTCCATGAACGGCAAAAGGTATAGCCCCTGCGTGCCACCATCCAGCACCGTCACCCCCGGCCCAAACGACCAGCGCGCCGCCAGCCGCTCGACACAGCGCACACCAAACCCCTCATCCGCCCAGAGCACGTTTCCGATGCCCAGTATCAGCACGCTCGGTTGCATGTCCCCTCCTCCATGCCGCAGCCTTATCTCTGGCCCTAGAATGGCCACCTTGGCATGCCGGTGAACACCAAAAACCGAATTACGCACCCTGCTAAAAAGTGAATTAAAAACAGATGATTAGCGCTCTGGATCGCAACAGTATGCAAAGTTACCTTTCACATTCACATCAATTCGGAAACCAATCAACCAAATAAAAAAGCGGGCCGAACGCCCGCTTTTCTGCACTCTCGTCCCAGAAAAACCCCTCAGTCCGGCAGATCATCCTTAAAGGTCCGCGTGCCCGAGATCATCGTCGAGACGATGGATTGACGGCTCATGATATCCTCTCGGATCGCCACATAGATATGCACGATCATGAAAATCACGATCCACCACATGCCAAGATGATGATAGGTATGCACGATATGCGGGTTGTTGCCAAAAAGCGTGAACACCCAACCAAAGAGCGCATAAAGCCCGCTTTCTTTGCCCAACCCTTCGGAATAAAGCGCAAGGCCCGTGACGATCATGAAACTCACCCCCAGGGTGATGAAACAGAACATCGCCAATTGCGCCAGCGGGTTGTGGCCCACGTATTTCTTGGGGGCACGTTCCAGAAACAGATACCAACGCACCTCAAAAAACACCTCGCGCCACCAGGACCCTCGCCAGATCGGCACATAGAATAGCTGCCGCGCATGGTGATTGCCAAAGATCGCCCAATACATCCGCCCCAGAAATCCTACCGTCAGAATCCACCCGGCTGCGAAATGCGCGAACCGGATGTAGCCAAAGACAAACTGATGCGTGGCCTCGGCAATCTGCATCGACGGCGGCGGCGAGCCGATGAAATAGCCCGTCACGCACAGGATCAGGATCGCGGCCGCATTGATCCAATGCCACAGGCGCACCGGCACCTCATAGACATAGACGCTTGTCTGTCGGCTGACCGTGGCAAGATCGCTCTCATCCACGTCTTGCAGCCCGCTTTCGGTCGTGCTCATGGCATGGCCCCCTCAATCCCGGTTGCGCGCAGCGCGCCAAACCGCCAGCCCGCCCAGAACCGCCGCCAACAGGATCAGCCCCGGCGCA
This sequence comes from Roseovarius mucosus, assembly GCF_002080415.1. NCBI lineage: Bacteria > Pseudomonadati > Pseudomonadota > Alphaproteobacteria > Rhodobacterales > Roseobacteraceae > Roseovarius > Roseovarius mucosus. The sequence continues at coordinate 784,567 of NZ_CP020474.1, forward strand.
TGCACAGGTGCTGCCAACCAATGCGACACCCCCTCCTGCGGCAGGTTCAGATCATGCCCCGGATGCGCCAGTGCCGCGCCAGCCCCAGCCAGATACATCGTGATCGCGTATTTCATTGCCCTCTCCTCCCTTGGCTTAACGGACCTTGACGGTGGTCAACTCGGCACCCTCTTCCGACATCACATGCGTCGAACAGGCCAGACACGGATCGAAACTGTGCAGTGTGCGCAGGATTTCGACCGGCTCGTCGGGGCGCTCCATCGGCGTGTTCATCAGGCTTGCTTCGAACGCCCCGATATTGCCCGCCGTATCACGGGGCGAACCGTTCCAGGTGGTCGGGACCACGCATTGATAATTCTCGATGCGGCCATCCTTGATCTTGATCCAATGGCCCAGCGCGCCGCGCGGCGCCTCGGTCATGCCCACGCCCTTGGCCTCTTTGGGCCATGTGCTTGGGTCCCATTTCGCAATATTTGCAGTGCTTTCATCGCCGTTCTTGATGTTCTGCACCAGCTTGTCGAAGAAATGCTTTTGCAGCCGCCCGCAATATTCGCTTTCCAGCGCCCGCGCCGCCGTCCGCCCAAGGGTCGAGAAGATCGCATCAAACGGCACATCGAGCGCCCGCAACAGGCCATCCACCTGATTGCGGATATCCTCATGCCCCTGCGCATAGCCCACGACATAGCGCGCCAGCGGCCCCACCTCCATCGCGTGCCCCTTCCAGCGCGGGGCCTTGATCCAGCTATATTTCGCCGCCTCGTCAATCTCTAGGATATTGGTGCGCGTGCCCTTGGCATTGGGGCCAAGCTCGTAATTGGCCTCGGTTTCGCCATCCCACGGATGCAGCCCCTTGCCCGCCTCCCCATAGCGATACCAGCTATGATCGACGAACTCCTGAATCTGCTCAGGATCGCGCACATCAACCTCATGCACCTCGTTGAGATTGCCATTGATAATGGCCCCGCGCGGCAAATGCAGGTTGGCGGGCGTGAAATCATTGGGGTTCTCGGGGAAATCCCCATAGGCCATGACCGATTTTCCCGACAGCCCACCGCCATGCAGCCAGCCTTTGTAAAAGCCACCAATGGCAATGACATCCGGCAAATACACGTTGCGATTGAACTCGTTGCACAGATCAATGATCGAGCTGACCAAATTCAGCCGCTCCATATTGATCGCCCCTACCGCCCCGGTGGAATGCACGTTGATCGGACAGGGCACGCCCCCCACCAGCCAGTTGGGATGCGGGTTCTTGCCGCCAAAGATGGTGTGAACCTTGACGATCTCCTTTTGCAGGTCGAGCGCCTCAAGGTAATGCGTCGTCGCCATCAAATCCGCCTCAGGCGGCAAGAGATAGGCAGGATTGTCCCAATAGCCGTTCTTGAACAGGCCCAGCTGCCCGCTCTCGACAAATTTCTTGAGCCGGTTCTGCACATCGCGGAAATAGCCCGGCGAAGACAGCGGATGCGACGGGCTCACCGCCTGCTGCAATTCGCTCGTCGCCTTGGGATCGGCGCGCAACGCATTGATCGGGTTCACCCAATCCAGCGCATGCAGGTGATAGAAATGCACGACATGGTCATGAATCTCCAGGTTCAACTGCATGATATTACGGATCGAATTGGCATTGTCGGGGATCGTGATACCCAGCGCATCCTCAACCGCCCGCACCGATGTCAGCGCATGCGTGCCGGTGCACACCCCACAAATCCGCTCGGTAAAGGCCCAGGCGTCGCGCGGATCGCGGCCCTTCAAAATCACCTCCAAGCCCCGCCACATGGTGCCGGTCGAGACCGCGTTGCGGATCACACCCTGCTCGTCCACATTCACTTCGCAGCGCATATGCCCTTCGATCCGCGTCACCGGGTCCACCACGATGCGGCGGCCTGTCGTGTCGAGGTCAAAGCCGTTTGGGGTCACAGTCATGGCTTATGCCTCCTCTTTGCTGGATTGCTTGCTGGGTTCGGTCTGGGTCTTTTTCTGCGCGGCCTTCAGCGCGGAAACGGCGGCATGAACCGCCACAGCGCCGCCCACCACACCGGCGGCGGCTATCCCCACCTTGTCGGCATTGGCCTCAACCCCGAACTGCGTCAGGTCCGTCACCCGGTCATAGAAACTGCCCTGGTCCCAGAACCCATCCTCGGAACAGCCGATACAGCCATGGCCCGATTGAATGGGAAAACTCACGCCCTCATTCCAGCGCACGGTGGAACAGGCGTTATAGGTGGTCGGCCCCTTGCACCCCATCTTATAAAGGCAATAGCCCTTGCGCGCGTTCTCGTCGTCCCACGCCTCAACGAATTGGCCCGCATCAAAATGCGGCCGACGATAGCACTTGTCGTGGATACGCTGACCGTAAAACATCGCCGGCCGCCCCTGCCGATCCAATTCCGGCAGACGGTCAAAGGTCAGCATATAGGTGATGACCCCAGTCATCACTTCGGCAATCGGCGGGCATCCCGGCACCTTGATGATCGGCTTGTCGGTGATCACCTTATGCACGGGCGTGGCCTGCGTCGGATTGGGCTTGGCCGCCTGCACACAGCCATAAGACGCACAAGCGCCCCAGCTTATGATCGCCTTGGCATCCTTGGCCGCATGGCGCAGCTTTTCCACAAAGGGCTTGCCCCCGGTGATGCAGAACATCCCATCCTCGTTCAGCGGCGGATTGCCCTCGACCGCCAGAATATACTGGCCCTTGTATTTCTGGATCGTCTCTTCAAATGCCGCCTCAGCCGCATGCCCCGCCGCCGCCATCAGCGTGTCGTCGTAATCAAGGCTGATCATCGACAGCACCACATCCTTGGCCAGCGGATGCGCCGAGCGGATGAAACTCTCTGAACAACAGGTGCATTCCAACCCATGCACCCAGATCACCGGCGTGCGCGGCTTGGTCTCCATCGCATGGGCAATGCGTGGCACCATGGCCGGGCTCAGCCCCAAAGCGGCCGCGGTCAAAGAGCAGTATTTCATGAAACTGCGCCGGGTGATCCCCTGCCTGCGCATCACATCATAGAAGGTGTCGATCTGGCTCACGGCTGGTCCTCCCTCAGTCTTCCCCTTGGGATGCACGCGTATACATCCCCTCAAGGATCATCAGAACAAGGCGCGCGCCCCCTGTCCAAGAAAAGACACCTCTGCCGCCACGATAATAAATTGAAATGAAATCATGGCCTTGTCAGCGTTTTGCGCACAGGCGTCGCGTCTCCACCGGCCAGTCGCTAACCGCCCTGCCGCCCCCGCCGGTCAGCCGCTTACCGCCCGCGCCGCCGCAACCACCGCCTGCCCCAGCGCCAGACCGCCATCATTGGCAGGCGTGCCGCGATGGATCAGCACCGGCACATCCCCCAACGCCGCAAGGGTCAAGTCCAACAAGAGCGCATTCTGAAAACACCCGCCCGAAAGCGCCACAGCGTCCGCCTCCCCCGCCTCGACCAGCGCCCGCGCGCGGGCTGCAAATCCCCGCGCCAGCCCAGCATGAAACCGCCCCGCCATCACCTCCGCCGATAGCCCCGCGTCACGGTCCCGTGCCCATTCCCGCCAGAGCGGCGCGGTCTCGATATTCCCCTGCGTGCCGCCCAATGGATAGGCCACCCCATCGGGGCGCGCCCGCGCCTCCAACCCCATCGCGGCCTCGCCCTCATAGGTTTGCGCGCCGTCAAATCCAAGCACCGCCGCAAAGGCATCAAAAAGCCGACCCGCCGATGAGGTCAGCGGCGCATTGACCCCGGCCCGTATCGCCTGCCGCAGCACCGCCAAGGGCCGTGTGCCAAACAGCTCATCGGCCAGATGCCCCAACCCCGCCGCATCCAGCTGCGCCAGCGCAACGCGCCATGGCTCGCGGCTTGCCCGGTCGCCCCCCGGCATCGCGACCGGGGTCAACCAGCCGCGCCGCTCAAACCCCAGATAATCGCCCAGCAATACCTCACCGCCCCAGATCGTGCCATCGGGCCCCAATCCCACCCCGTCCAGCACGATCCCCGCCACCCGGCCCGCCGCCAAGGGCCAACCATTTTCGGCCATGCAGGCCGCCATATGCGCGTGATGATGCTGCACTTCGATCACCGGCACGCCTCGCGCATGGGCCGCCTGCGTCGCGCGGTATCCGGGGTGCGGATCGCAGGCCACAATGTCAGGCCAATGATCGAACAGCGCCGCATAATCGGCCTCCGCCGCCAGAAACGCCTCCCATGTCAGCGCCTCGTCCAACTCGCCCAGATGATGCCCCAAGAGCGCCTGACCGCTTTTCACCAAACAGAGCGCGGCCTTCATCTGCCCGCCATAGGCCAGGACCTGCGGCGCGCCCTCAAACCCCACAGGCAGGGGCAGCGTGCCCGGCACCCTCCCCCGCGCGCGGCGCAGCACCATCGGCGGCGCGGCGCGCTCCACGCTGTCATCCAGCCGCCGGGCAATCGCGCGGTCATGCATCAAAAACGCATCCACGAAACCGCCCAGCGTCTCGCGGGCCTCCTCGTTGCCAATCACCTGCGGCTCACCCGACAGATTGCCCGAGGTCATCACCAAAGGCCCGCCAAATTCCGCGATCAACAGATGATGCAACGGCGTGTAGGGCAGCATCCAACCCAGCACCGCCTGCCCCGGCGCCACCGCCTCGGGCAAGACCTCCGCCCTCTTGCGCAACAAAACAATCGGGGCCGCAGGGTCGCGCAAAAGCGCCGCCTCCTCCTCTGACACGGCACAGACCGCCCGGATCATCGCCAACGTCCCCATCAGCGCAAAGGGCTTGCCCGGTCGCCGCTTGCGCGCCCGCAACCGCGCCACGGCCTCGCCGCTCCCTGCATCACAGGCCAGATGAAACCCGCCCAACCCCTTGACCGCAATACTCCCCCCCGCCCGCAGTACCGCCACAGCCCCCGCAACGGCATCGCCCCCCCCCGGCTCCAGCCAAACCCTCGGGCCACATTCAGGACAGGCCACGGGCTGCGCATGAAACCGCCGGTCGGCGGGGTCTTCATATTCGGCGCGACAGGCGTCGCACATCGGAAACGCCGCCATCGTGGTGCGCGCCCGGTCATAGGGCAGCCCCTGCAAAATGGTGAAGCGCGGCCCGCAATGGGTGCAATTGGTAAAGGCATAGCCCTGCCTGCGTCCCGGCGCGAAAACCTCCGCCACACAGTCGGGACACGTCGCCGCATCGGGGGTCACCCGCGTTTCGGCCCCCACGCCCCGGCTTGGCGCAATCTCGAACCCGTCGGGCAGATCGAACACCGCCACCTCGTGCAAAACCGCATCGACCCGCGCCAAAACCGGCGCGCGCGCGGGAATAGCCGCCACGAATGCCGTCAGACCTTCGCCCGCCGCCTCGATCAACACCCCCTCAGGATCGTTGAACACGCGGCCACGCAGCCCCATTTGCCGCGCCAACTGCCAGATATAGGGGCGAAATCCCACACCCTGCACCTGCCCCCGCACCCGGATACGCCAGCCTTCATCCATAGCCCGGCCTTTCATCTGGCCTCAAATACCTCGGGGGGGTCGCGCCATCGGCGCGACGGGGGCAGCGCCCCCACGCCCCGCTCAATGCACCGTGCAAACCATGCAGGGATCAAAACTGCGCACAATATGCTGCACGGCAATCGGCGTCTCCTCGCCCGGCTGCACCTCTGCGCCGACCAGTGCCGCCTCAAGCGGCCCCGGCACGCCGCCCGCATCGCGCGGGCTGAAATTCCATGTGGTCGGCGCGATGATCTGCCAAGATGCAATGCGCCCCTTTTCAATCCGGCACCAATGGCCCAGCGCGCCGCGCGCCGCCTCTACCAAACCTTCCCCCACCCCGTCACGCGGCGGGGCCCAGTCGGCCATGAACCTTGCTGCAGGATCAATCCCGGCCAGCCTCTCCTCCATCCCCACCTGCGTGCGCGCAATCTCCAACAGCCGCCCGATGATCCGCGCCCGCACCCCGCCCTCGCTCGCCATGGCCCGCGCCAAAGGATGCCCATCCACCACTTGCCGAGCCAGCGCGCCGGTCTCATAGCCCAAGCCCCCCAGTCGCGGGGCCTTGCACCAGCTATAGCCGGGATCACGCATCGCCTCGTCGGGCACGGTCTGCCCCGCCTCCGGATGCACCGCCTCGCCCAGCATCCAGGCATGGCTCAGATCCTCGGTGATCTGCGCGGTCTGCAGAACCCCAAGCGCACCCCCAGCCCAAATACCGCGCGCAAAGACCGGCCCTTCACCACTCGGATATGCGCCATAAGACAGATAGCGCCCAGATCCCTGCCCCATCCCCGCCAGATCTAGGTCGGCGGCAATCTCCAAGAAAAGCCCCACATCCCCAGTGTCCCACGCCTCCAGCGCAGCGACACTCTCCAAGGCGATGAACGCCTCCAGCGGCGCGCCGAACATCTCGGCTTCCAGATAGGCGCGAAAGGCCCGCAAACTGGCCTGCATCCGCAGCTTGTCGCGCAGGGAGGGCGCGCGCGTGACCCCTCCAGGCTGAATGGCCAGCGTATGCGGCCACTTGCCCCCCAAAAGGCCCACGATATGCAAAAGCCGCGCCCGCGCCTCCAGCGCCCCATGCAGCGCCGAGCCTTGCATCGCCGTGAACCGCGCCACGGTGCGGGCATGCCAACGCCGCCCAGCATAAACGCTGCGCGCGAAATCGGGCATGAAGAACAGGTTGAAATGCGTCATGTGATCGGCCTGGTTCTCGACCATATGCAAAAGCGCCGCCACCTTCTCGCCCTCAGGGGCCGGCACCACGCCCGCCGCCTGCGCCAAGGCCCGTGCCGCCGCCGCCGATTGGCTGATGGAACAGATCCCGCAAATGCGCGGCGTGATGGTCAGCGCATCCATTGCCCCCTTGCCCAACAGCATCCGCTCGAACCCGCGAAACATCGGCGAATTCACCTGCGCAGACCGCACCCGGCCCTCGGCCACATCCAGCCGGATTTCCAGATCCCCCTCGACCCGGTTGAACGGGCCAACCAAAAGCTGCGTGTCGCTCATGGCTTGGGTTTCTTGAGGCTGGGGGGCACGGTGATCCGGTCGGCCACCGCATTGCGCGCGATGCGCGGCGGGGTCGCAGCCTTCGACAGGCTCGCCAGTGCCATGAACCAGGCTTTTGGCATGTCAGACGGCAGGCCCACCGGGATGCCTGCGAATTTCGGCGTCTCGGCAAAGCCGTGGCCCGGTTCCTCGAATTCCGGCGCGGTGCAGTTGATGCACGGATAGCCCGCCCGCGTGCAACTGCCCTCTCCATTCCAGCCGCGAATATTGCAATCCCCCACCGCCTGTGTGCCGACACAGCCCAGATGCTCCATCATACAGCCCATTTCCGACAGATGCGTCGCACTGGCCTTGTATTCATAAAACTCATTCTTGGGACAGGCATGATGCACCAGATGATCCGCATAGAAACGCGGCCGCCCATAACCATCAAGCATCTCTGCCCGCATCTCGCCCGCTGCCAGCATCAAAAGCGTCTCTGTCACCCAATCCGGATGTGTGGGGCAGCCCGCCACATTGATCACCGGCAGGCCCGAGCGTGACCGAAACTCCGCCGCCAGCGCGCCGCCCACATGCGCCCCGTCATATTGTACGCCCACCGCATCGGCAGGATTCTCACCCGCCGAGGTGACGCCGCCATAGGTGGCACAGGTGCCCACCGCCACCACATGCCCCGCGCGCGGTGCCAGATCCCGCAGCCAGTCCAACATCGACCGCCCCGTGCCCGCCAGCATGTGAAACCGCCCGGTGCCATTGGGCCCCCGCAGAATAGATCCCTCAACACAGAGAATATCGAGCGTTTGACGCTCCTCGCGAATATCCTCCAACATGCGCCGCACCGGCGCGCCGGTGGCCTCGCTCAGTGTCGGATGCCACAGAAATTCCAATCCCGCCCCCGCCAGCAAAGCCAGCACATTGGGGTCCTCTGCACAGAGAAGCGACATAGTGCAGCCCCCACAGCCCCCCGATTGCAGCCAAAGAATATTCATGCCGCCCCTCCTCGTGGCAGGCTCAGGCGGAAACAGGCCCCCGGCCCGGCCCGCTCGACCAGTTCCAACGTGCCGCCATGTTCCTCGACAATCTTGTGCGAGATTGACAGGCCAAGCCCCGTGCCCTTGCCCACCTCCTTGGTGGTATAGAACGGATCGAAAATCGCCTGCGCATCCGCCGCCGCAATCCCCGGCCCCGTGTCGGATATCTCGAGCACCGCGCGCCCCCCCTCGTCACGCAGGTCAAGCCGCAACGCGGGTGCCTCCATCCCGTCCATCGCATCCACCGCATTTTGCACGAGGTTCATCAACACCTGCTGGATATGCCCCGGTCGCCCCCGCACCATGCAGGGCGCCTGCCCCTCATAGCTGATCCGCAGATCGGATTTGCTGCCGCGCTCAATCCAGTTGACGGCGATGCGCGCTGTCTCGAGCAGATCGAAATCGGTCATCTCTCCCGCCCCATCCGCCGACAGCCGGCGCAAATCCTCGACAATATCGCGGACCCGCTCGGCCCCATCGCGCGCGCCCTGCACCACATGCGCAAGGTTCTTAAGATTGCGATCCAGCTTCAACGCCTCGCGCAGCGCCACCAATTCCTCGCGGCTCGCCCCCGCCTGAACCCGCTCGAAATAGGTCTCGAACTGCGTCAGGTACTTCTCCAGCGTATGGGTATTGGCATAGACGAAACTGATCGGGTTGTTCAGCTCATGCGCCACCCCGGCCAGCAACCGCCCCAGAGAGGCCATCTTTTCATTGCGCACCAACTGACCTTGGGTCTGTTTCAGCGCCTCATGGCTGCGCTCAAGCTCTGCATAGGCCCGCTTGAGCGCCCCCAGTGGCCGCCCCGTCAGCACAACGCCCGTGCTTTTGCGGCGGCGGTCAAGCTGCGGTGCGATGCTGAACTCCACCGGCTCCAAACCATCGGGCGTGATCAGATCCGCGCTCTGGGTATGGGTGCGGCGCAGGGCGACCGTTTCGGCCATCGCGGCACTCAATCCCCCGGTGTCGGCCTCGGCCACAAAGTCGCGCAAGGGCCGCCCCACCAGATCGGCCACCTCGATCCCCACAAGGTTGCAAAATGACGCGCTGGCATCGGCAATCGCGCCATGCTTGTCAGCCACCACCAGATAATCACTGATCGACACCATGATCGAGGACAGGAAATGCCGCAGATTGGTCAGCTCCGCATTGCGGCTCTCCAACTGCTCCTGATAATCGACCAGCTCCGCATAGGTCCGGTCCATGGCGCGCAAGACATCAACCCAGGTCTGGTCGCCCAAATCCTTGCGCAGATCATCGATTCCCATGCCAGACCAGCCTCCGGGCCAAGACGCCTCAGCGCGCCTTGACCAAGCCTAAAACCAATCCGGGAAAAACAAAAGCGCCACGCAGAGGGGAACGGAATTTTACAATCCGCCCCCCCACGCGCGCTTATTTCAGGATCGAACGCCCCGCATAAATCGCCGTCTCGCCCAGCATTTCCTCGATCCGGATCAGCTGGTTGTATTTCGCCAGCCGGTCCGACCGCGCCAGACTGCCAGTCTTGATCTGCCCGCAATTGGTGGCCACAGCCAGATCGGCGATGGTGGCATCCTCGGTTTCGCCCGAGCGGTGCGACATCACATTGGTCATGCGCGCGCGATGCGCCATATCGACCGCTTGCAGCGTCTCGGTCAGCGTGCCGATCTGGTTCACCTTGACCAGCATCGAATTGCCGCACCCGCGCTCGATCCCCATGGCCAGACGTGCGGGATTGGTGACAAAAAGATCATCGCCCACCAGCTGCACCTTGTCGCCCAGCGCCTCGGTCAGCGCGCGCCAGCCCTCCCAATCGTCCTCGGCCATGCCGTCTTCGATGGAAATGATCGGGTAATCCGCTACAAGCGCTTGCAGATATGCAACATTTTCAGCGCTACTCAGGCTCAAACCCTCGCCAGAAATTTCATATTTGCCACCTTTGTAATATTCCGTCGCGGCGCAATCGAGACCAAGGTAAATCTCCTCACCGGGGCGGTAACCCGCCTTCTCAATCGACTTGAGAATGAAATCCAGCGCATCGCGCGTCGAGGATAGGTTGGGCGCAAAGCCGCCCTCATCGCCCACACCCGTCGCCAGACCCGCCGCCGACAGCTCTTTCTTCAGCGTGTGGAACACCTCAGACCCCATGCGCACGGCATCGCGGATATTCTCAGCCGCCACCGGCAGGATCATGAACTCCTGAATGTCGATCGGATTGTCGGCATGCTCGCCGCCGTTGATGATATTCATCATCGGCACCGGCAGCACCCGCGCCGAGGTGCCCCCCACATAGCGATAGAGGGGTTGGCCGGAAAAATCCGCCGCCGCCTTGGCACAGGCAAGGCTCACGCCCAGAATCGCATTGGCCCCCAGACGCGCCTTGTTGGGCGTGCCATCCAACTCGATCATCGCCATATCGAGCGAAACCTGCTCGGTCGCATCCATACCCGCCAGCGCCTCGGCGATCTCACCGTTTACGGCGGCCACGGCCTCCAGCACGCCCTTGCCCATATAGCGGGCCTTGTCACCATCGCGCCGCTCGACCGCCTCATGCGCGCCTGTCGACGCCCCCGAGGGCACCGCTGCGCGGCCCATGGTGCCATCCTCCAGCGTCACATCGACCTCAACCGTCGGATTGCCCCGGCTGTCCAGAATTTCGCGGGCGTGAATGTCGATGATACTGCTCATGGGCGGGGAATCCTTTGCTGGAATTGGCTCGCGCCTGCCTTAGCAAGTTTTCCACGCTTTGCAAACGCAGCAGAGCCGCAAACCCCGCCCCTACTCCGCCGCCTGCGCCGCTGTCTCTGCGTCAATCTCGGCGGCCCGCCGCTCGACCTGTTCGACGATGTGGTCGATCATCTGGGCATTGTCCATCCGGTGGCTCTGCTTGCCCGCCAGATAGACCATGCCATTGCCCGCCCCGCCGCCGGTAAAGCCGACATCGGTCATCAGCGCCTCACCGGGGCCATTGACCACGCAACCGATGATGCTCAGGCTCATCGGCGTCTTGATATGCTCCAGCCGCTTTTCCAGCGCCTCGACCGTCTTGATCACGTCAAACCCCTGCCGCGCGCAGGACGGGCAAGAGATGATATTCACCCCCCGATGCCGCAGCCCCAGCGATTTCAGGATTTCATAGCCAACCTTGACCTCTTCCACCGGATCAGCCGACAGGGAAACCCGGATCGTATCGCCAATCCCCATCCACAACAGGTTGCCCAGACCAATCGCGCTCTTGATCGTGCCCGACATGAGGCCGCCCGCCTCGGTGATGCCAAGGTGAATGGGCGCGTCCGTGGCCTCGGCCAGTTGCTGATAGGCGGCGGCGGCCATGAACACATCCGACGCTTTCACACTGATCTTGAACTCGTGGAAATCATTGTCTTGCAGAATACGGATATGCTCCAACCCGGACTCGACCATCGCATCGGGGCACGGCTCGCCATATTTATCCAAAAGGTGCTTTTCCAGCGACCCGGCATTCACGCCAATCCGCATCGAACAGCCATGATCCCGTGCTGCCGCGATCACCTCGCGCACGCGGCGCGCATCGCCGATATTGCCCGGATTGATCCGCAGGCACGCGGCCCCCGCCTCGGCTGCCTCAATGCCGCGCCGATAGTGGAAATGGATATCCGCCACAATCGGCACCGGGCTTTCGCGCACGATATCTTTCAGCGCCTTCGCCGATGCCTCATCCGGCACCGAGACCCGGACAATATCCGCACCCGCATCGGCGGCCGCCTGCACCTGTGCCACCGTGCCCGCCACATCGGTGGTCAGGGTGTTGGTCATCGTCTGCACGGTGATCGGCGCATCGCCCCCGACAGGGACATTGCCCACCATGATCTGACGGGATTTGCGGCGGTAGATATTGCGCCACGGGCGGATATGATTGAGCGACATCGCGTCGGGCCCCGTTCGTCTAAAGGTGACTTTCCCACACGATAAACCGTGCCGGGGTCAGGGGCAATCGCGTGTCGCTTATTGCTGCGGAACAGCCTCAGGCGCGATCTGCGCCTCGGCCACATACCGCATCAAATCCTGATCTGCTGTGATATCGGCCAAGGCATAGCGCCCGGTCAGCCCCTCTGCCGTCAGCGCCAACCCCGAAGTGACCGCCCCTCGTGTGCCCGCAGGCCCATAGTGCTGCCCGTTCACGGCGAAATAAATCGCGCCCGATTCGCCCACACGCAGCGTCGGCGGTTCTTCCGTCGCAGGCACCGGATAGGTATCACCCGCGTTCAGAATACCCTCAAAGATCACGCTGCCATCAGCGGCACGCACCCGCACCCAGGCCGGGCGCACCGCAACTACCTGGACCTCTGCCAAATTTCCGGCCACCACCTGCGGCCGGTTCGGGCCGGGCGCGTCAAAGTCTTGTGCCTCGCGCAGGGCCAGCGCAATGCCACTGTCGCGATCCGCCTCTGGGGCGACCGGGCTCAGCGTGCCCACTTCGCGCGGATCAAGCGTGGAAATCGGCGCATCCCGCGCCACCATAACCGGCACATCCAGCGCCTTGGGCCGGTACAGCCGGCTCAACCGTTCATCGCGCGGCGGCTGAAACACGCCCGACGCGGCCTCCTCGCCCTGAGGCAGATCATCGGCAATCACCGCAGCCCCGCTCAACGGGTCAAGATCGGCCAAGACAACTGGTGTATTCTCTACCGGCGCAAGCTGCACCTGCTGCACCTGCCGCAATACGCTCCACCCGCCATACCCAATCGCCCCGATCAGCACGACCAGCACCAGCGCCGATCCAATCGCCCCCGGCTCGATCCGCGACAGGAAACTCTCTGAGGCAGGCAGGAATGGCGTATTGGGCGACACCAACGGATCTTGCAGCGCCGCCTTGCGCTGCTTGACAGGGCCAGCCTTGCGGATCGAAGACGCCTCTGCCGACATCCCATGGGCAATCGAAAACCCGGATTCGTCGCAAAACACCTTGAACGCCTGATCTGGGTCCATACCCAGATAGCGCGCATAGGACCGGACATAGCCGGGAATGAAACCGGGGGTATCAAAGGCGGACGGATCACAATTTTCAATCGCGGCCACGTAATTGGCCTTGATCCGCAGCTCACGTTCCACATCCAGTAGGGATTTTCCAAGCGTCGCGCGCTCACCGCGCATCAAATCGCCAAGGCGCAATTCAAAAGCGTCAAAGCCTCGGGCTTCAACCTCTTCTACTTCGGCCTTCCGCGAAAATCGCCGCCCGATCATGCGCCCCTGCCTCTCGAGTGTCTTGCCCAGCTGCCCAAATGTCCCGATTCGAGCTCTGAACTTTTCTTTCTCAGACCGTAACACAAGGCAAGGTATAATGCACGTGCAGAGAGGTTAGCCCGCCAATTCGGCGCGATTCAGCGCACAGTGGCTCCAGAGCTCATCCATGGCGCGCACCAGCGCATCCATCTCTTTGGGGCCATGCACCGGCGAGGGTGTGAACCTCAGCCGCTCGGTGCCGCGCGGCACGGTCGGGAAATTGATCGGCTGCACATAAATGCCATAGCCTTCAAGCAGCATGTCGCTCAATTTCTTGGTATGCACCGGATCGCCCACGATCACCGGCACGATATGGCTGCCATGATCGATCATTGGCAGGCCCATCGCCTTGAGCCGCGTCTTGAGGATTTTCGCCTGAGTCTGATGCTGCGCCCGCAGCGCCGCGCCCTCCGCCGTCTTCAGAAATGCAACCGAGGCACTGGCCCCCGCCGCCAACGCAGGTGCCAGCGAGGTCGAGAAAATGAAGCCCGGCGCATAGGACCGAACCGCGTCGCACATCTTGGCGCTTGCCGCGATATAGCCGCCCATCACCCCATAGGCCTTGGCCAAGGTGCCATTGATGATATCCAGCCGATGCATCAGCCGGTCCCGCTCGCAAATCCCCGCCCCGCGCGCGCCATACATGCCCACCGCATGCACCTCATCGATATAGGTCAGCGCGCCGAACTCATCCGCAAGATCGCAAATCGCTTCAATCGGGCCAAAATCGCCATCCATCGAATAGACGCTCTCAAAGGCAATCAGCTTGGGTGCGGCGGGATCATCCGCCGCCATCAGCTCGCGCAGATGTGCGACGTCATTATGCCGGAAAATCCGCTTGGCCCCGCCATTGCGGCGCACGCCTTCGATCATGCTGGCATGATTCAGCGCATCGGAATAAATGATCAGCCCCGGAAAGAGCTTGGGCAGCGTGCTCAGCGTCGCGTCATTGGCGATATAGGCAGAGGTAAAAAGCAGCGCCGCTTCCTTGCCATGCAGATCGGCCAATTCCGCCTCAAGCCGCTTGTGATATACCGTCGTGCCGGAAATATTGCGCGTGCCGCCCGATCCTGCGCCCGTGGCGTCAATCGCCTCATGCATCGCCGCAAGGACAACCGGATGCTGCCCCATGCCCAGATAATCGTTGCCACACCACACAGTGATCGGCTGCTCGGCCCCATCGGGCTTGCGCCACACCGCATGGGGAAAATTGCCCTTCGTCCGCTCGATGTCGATAAAGGTGCGATAGCGACCTTCCTGATGCAAACGGTCGATCGCCTGATCCAGCTTGGCTTCGTAATCCACTGGCGTTTCCTTCCTGATCGTCACCGGCAAACGGGGCCAGCCGTCCTTCGGGTCTTGGGCGGCGAACCGGGCCACCTATTCAATATTTGGAATGGATATAAAATACATTCCCCTCACGCAACAGGTTACAAATTGACGCTGCCCCCCACTTTGACTTGGGTCAAGTGACTGGACAGTGCCACGCGGCCTGATACCCTCATTCTCAATCATACTCAAACCCAAAGGCCCGCCATGTCGCTTTCCGCCGTTCTCTCCCGCATCGACGACCAATTGCCCGCCGCTCTCGACCGGCTGACCGGGCTCTTGCGAATCCCCTCCATCTCGACCGATCCGGCCTATGCGGGCGATTGCGAAGCCGCCGCAGATTGGCTTGTGTCAGACCTGCAAAGCCTTGGGGTAAAAGCAGAAAAACGTGCCACACCGGGCCGCCCCATGGTTGTGGGCCATATTGACGGGCCTGCGGATGGCTCTGGGCCGCACCTGCTTTTTTACGGGCATTACGACGTACAGCCGGTTGATCCTCTGGCGCTCTGGCACACCGATCCCTTCGCCCCCGAACTTCAGGACACGCCGCACGGCAAAGTGATCCGCGCACGCGGCGCCTCCGACGACAAGGGCCAATTGATGACCTTTGTCGAGGCCTGCCGCGCCTATAAGGACGTGACCGGCGCGCTCCCCTGCCGCATCACCTTCTTTTTCGAGGGTGAAGAGGAATCAGGCTCGCCCTCGCTCATCCCCTTCATGCGCGAGAATGCCGCAGAGCTTTCCGCCGACTTGGCCCTGATCTGCGACACCTCCATGGTCGCCCCCGGCGTGCCCTCCATCGCCTCGCAACTGCGCGGCATGCTCAAGGATGAATTTACCATCACCGGCCCGCGAATCGACCTGCATTCCGGTCACTACGGCGGCCCTGCCCTCAACCCCCTGCGCGAAATCTCGCGCATCATCGCGTCTTTCCACGATGACACGGGTCGCGTCGCCGTCGAAGGCTTCTACGAGGGCGTCCATGAGGTGCCCGCAGACCTGCTGCGCCAATGGGAAAGCTGCGGTTTTGACGAACACGAATATCTCTCTTCCGTTGGCATGACCCGTGCCCATGGTGAGGCGGGCTATTCCGCCCTCGTTCAGCAATGGGCGCGGCCCACGCTGGAAATCAACGGGCTTTGGGGGGGCTATCAGGGTGCCGGCACAAAAACCGTGATCCCGTCCGAGGCGCATTGCAAACTGACCTGCCGCCTTGTCGGCGATATGGACCCCGACAGCCTGCGCCAAAAGGTCCGCAAACATGTCGAAGACCGCCTCTCGCCCGATGCCAAGATCACATGGAATCAGGATCTCGACGGCTCGCCCGCGGCCGTGATGAACATCAGCCGCCCCGAGTTCGAAGCCGCCCGTCAGGCCCTTTCAGACGAATGGGCGCGCGAAGCGGTCTTTACCGGCATGGGCGGCTCGATCCCCATCGCGGGCTTTTTCAAAGAGGTGCTCGGCCTTGACGCCATGCTCATCGGCTTTGCCCAGGAAGATGACGCCATTCACTCCCCCAACGAAAAATACAACGTCCAGAGCTTCCACAAAGGCATCCGAAGCTGGGCACGGGTTCTGGACGCGCTGGCCAAGTGACACGCGTGGCCAGAAAGGGACAATAGTCTGCGTTGAGGAGACGCGCGATCTCTGGGCCGGGGACTAGCGAAGCAACAGAACTGGATGCCACTTTATGTCAGCAAAGTCCGAGTGACGTCTCAGTGAGGCGCTACACATCAAAATCGCTAGGCCGCGGGACGGCCCAGCGATCGCGCGGCGGCGCATGCCGCGCCTTGTTCCGCGCGGGGGCACCCTGACTGTCCGCTCTAGGCCGCCCCCTAAACGCCCTGCGCCTGATACACCGCGCCCACCTCTGCCCGGATGATCCGCGCAATCTGCGCGCAATCCTCTAGGCTAAAGGTCAGCGGCAGCCGCATATCGACAATCCCGCGCAAGATCCGGTCGCTCGCAGGCATCGGCGATGACGGCGCATAGCGCCAACTGTCATAGCGGCTGGTAAAGCCCACCGGCTCCGCCCCACCAAACCACTTAAGCTCGACCCCGCGCGCCAGACACCGCTTCAACACATCCGCAATCCGGCCCCCGTCCCAGTCCAGCAACAGAAACTGAATGGACGATCCCACATAGCGCTCTGCCTCGGCGCGCTCGACCACCGTCAACCCCGGCGTGCCGCGCAATCCCTCCTGGACAACGCGGTACCGCGCGTTCCATTTTTCACATTGCGCATCCAGCGCCCGCAACTGCGGCCGCAAAATCGCCGCGCGCAGATGATCCATCCGCCCCGACACATTGGGCGTGTCATATTTGACCTGCTCAAACACCTCTGCCGGCGGCACCGTGCCATGCCGCCCATAGAGCATATAGGACCCCGACAGCATCACCGCCCGCGCCATCACCATCTCGTCATCGGTGATCAGAAACCCGCCCTCGCCGGAATTCATATGCTTGTAGGTCTGGGTGGAATAGCATCCGATCTTGCCCCAACGCCCCGAAGGGATACCGCGCCACGTCGCCCCCATCGTATGCGCGCAATCCTCGACCACCGTCACCCCGGCAGCGTCACAAATCGCCATCAGCGCGTCCATATCCGCCAGATGCCCGCGCATATGGCTCAGCATCAGAACCTTGGCCTCGCCCACCTTGGCCGCCAGATCCTCCAGATCAATCGTCAACGCCTCGGTGACACCCACGAACACCGGCACCGCCCCCACACTGGCAATCGAACCGGGCACAGGCGCAAGCGTAAAGGCATTGGTCAGCACCTTGTCGCCCGGCCCCACACCCAAGGCCCGCAGCGCCGTGGCCATCGCATAGCCGCCTGACGTCACCGCCAGCACATAGCGTGCCCCCGTATACTCCGCGAATTCCCGCTCGAGCGAGGCCACCGCCCCCGCCTCCTCGCCCACGAGGTTATACCGATGCAACCGGCCCGAGCGCAGCACATCGAGCGCCGCCGCGATCCCCTCTTCGGGGATCGGCTCCTGTTGCGTGAAATTGCCTGTGAATCTCTCTGTCATGCTCTTGTTTTGGGGCGCGTCTGGCCTTGCGTCAATGGTTTTGCAGGCCAGCCCCCCCTTCCTTCAGAAAACCCGAAACCGCCCTGCGGCTCAGCCGATAAGACGCCGCACCACGCCCGGCAATTCGTCATAATGCCCGATCACCGCCTCAGGCTTCAAGGCCGCCACCGTGCCCCCACCGGGGCCAAACCCCACAAGCACCGACGGCACGCCCGCCGCCCGCGCCGTATCGTGATCCGTCACCGTATCGCCCACCATCAGCGCGCGAACCGGATCACCGCCCGCCCGCCGCACGGTCTCGCGCAGATGTTCCGGATCAGGCTTGCGCACCGCCAGCGTATCCGCCCCGGTCAACGCCTGAAACGCTCCAAGCACGCCCAACCGCTCCAACAGAATTCGCGCCAGACGTTCCGGCTTGTTCGTGCAAATGGCCACGCGGTAGCCGTCTTCGCTCAACTGCGCCACAGCCTCCATCGCGCCGGGATAAAGCACGGTATGCACATCAATCGCTTCGGCATAGGCCTCCAGCAGCACCGGGTAATACCGGTCAATCGTGGCCTCATCCTCGGCGCGGCCCAGCCGCTCCATCCCCAGCCGCAACATCGCCCGCCCGCCGCGCAGCGCAACGCCCGAATCGGTGTCCGCCCGCAACAGATCACCCGCGCCCATATCGCGAAAACAGGCATTTGCCGCCGCCAGCAAATCGCCGCTGGTATCCGCCAGCGTCCCATCCAGATCGAAAACCACCGTGCGCATGCCCTGCCCTCTTACCGCCTCTCGCCAGCGGATAGAGCGCCCCTGCCCGAAACACAAAGGAAAAGACGCGCAGCCCTAGTCTGCCAGCCGGTAAACCTGCAGTTCCGGCAACGCCGTCAGGGGTGCTCCAACGGCCCGAAACCCCGCCAGCGACAATCGGCTGCCCGACCCCGGCACCGCGTCGAGCGGAATAAGGTCGACCGCCACCGACTGCCCGGTCACGGCATAATCCACCCGCCCCCGCGCGGGCGCATCCACAAGCGGCGTCTTCAGCCAAAGCCCCGGCTCAGCCGGTGATCCAAGCGACGCCACAGTGGGTCCCAGCGCCCCGGCCCGTGCCGTGGCAGCCTCGACGCGCGCCGCCTTGCGCTCGGCGGGCGTTGTCGCGTCCAAATCGTCCGGCGTCATCGGTGCCACCACCTCGGGCGCGGGCTCTGCGCGCGGCGCGAACACCCGCTCCACCTGCGCACAGCCCGCCATGCCCACAACACCCAAGATCATGATCAAATATCTCATTTGTCCACCCTACCCCCCGAAACTTGCCCCTTCAACGGCCAACTTGTCCCTTGCCCCGCCGCGCCCCCCCGCCTAGATTTACGCCATGACAGCACCTCTGATAGACCCGTTCCAGCGCGCCATCTCTTACCTGCGTGTCTCCGTGACAGACCGCTGCGATTTCCGCTGCGTCTATTGCATGTCTGAAAACATGACCTTCCTGCCCAAGCGCGAATTGCTCACGCTCGAGGAACTCGACCGCCTCTGTTCGACCTTCATCCGTATGGGCGTCGAGAAACTGCGCATTACCGGCGGCGAACCGCTGGTGCGCAAAGGCATCATGACGTTTTTCGACGCCATGACCCGGCATTTAGAGGACGGCACCCTCAAGGAACTGACCCTCACCACCAACGGCAGCCAGATGGAACGCTTCGCCGCCGATCTCTATGCGGCCGGCGTGCGCCGGGTGAACATCTCGCTCGATACGCTCGATGATCAGAAATTCGCCGATATCACCCGCTGGGGTCGCTTGGCGCAGGTGATCAAAGGTATCGACGCCGCCCAAAACGCCGGGCTGCGCGTCAAGATCAACACTGTGGCCCTCAAAGGGTTCAACGAAGACGAGTTGTTTACCCTTACCGAATGGTGCGCATCGCGCGACATGGACCTTACCTTTATCGAGGTCATGCCAATGGGCGATATCGGCAACGAGGACCGCTTGGGCCAGTATTGGAAACTCTCCGATCTGCGCGCCCGCCTGCGCGACCGCTTCACCCTCACCGAATTGACCGAGCGCAGCGGCGGCCCCGCCCGCTACGTGCGCCTCGAGGAAACAGGCCAGAAAATTGGCTTCATCACGCCGCTCACCCATAACTTCTGCGAAAGCTGCAACCGCGTGCGCCTCACCTGCACCGGCGAGCTCTACATGTGCCTCGGCCAAGAGGATATGGCAGACCTGCGCGCCCCCCTGCGCAACAACCCCGGCCATGACGCTATGCTCGAAGACGCCATTCGCGGCGCCATCACGCGCAAACCCAAAGGCCACGATTTCGACTACTCGCGCCAGACCGTCGATGGCCGCGTCTCGCGCCACATGAGCCATACAGGCGGCTAAGCCTGCGCGCGTCACGCCCGCCCGCGGCTGTCATCCTTCCAAAAATACGCGAAATCACTGGCCTGTTTGAAAAACAACGCCCTCAGTGCAAATAGGCCACGGCCTCGATCGTGCCGAAATCGACATATTGCAACAGCACAATCGCCTTATCCTCGCGCGCCAAAGCCACATCCAGATCAAGCGGCTTGCGACTGTCCCAGACCGCAACCTGCGTTATATCCGTGACGATATTGGCATAGGTGATGGTCTTGCCAGCATTCTCGCCACGGGCAATCTTCACCGTTTGCTCAGGAACATAACGCACCAGTTGCACCATCAATGGCGTCCTGCGCGCAGGCTCGGCCCGCGCCTTGATCCGCACCTTGCCTGCGTCTCGCACCACCTCAACGGCGATGCCGCTTTGCGCCCGCGCGCGGTGCTGTGCGATCAGCGCCTCAACATCCCCGAACCGCGTGCCCACCACGTGATCCGCCCCGTTGATGATCATCTGCGGCGTATACACCATCGTGCGGCCGCTCGCCTGCGCATAGCCACGCTGCCGGTTGCTGTTATGAGGACTGCCAAAACTGTCCTCCCAGCCGATGTAATCCCAGTAATCGACATGCAGCGACAGAGCGATCACATCATCGCGCGTCACAAGGTCAAGAAAATAGGCATCCGCAGGCGGGCAAGAGGAACAGCCCTGCGACGTGAAAAGCTCTACCACAACAGGATGGTCACCGGCACTTGCCTGCACCGCCCACAGGGATAAAATCCCCCCCAATACGCTCGCCGCCACGTGTCGCATATCGTGTCTTCCCACTCGGTGTGCTTGTTTGCCCGCAGATCATACCACATCCGCGCCCAATGGAACCTAGGCCTCGTGGATCGCAATAACCAATCAAGGTTTCGAGAGTCCAAAGTGATTTCCTGAAATATTGATCAATTGTGTGCAATAGTATACAAATATTCTCGCGCCCCTCTTGATCGGACGTTTCAAATCGGTCAGAAGCAAAAGCAAGTGATCCAGCCTCGACCATGAAAGGACGGCCCATGCCCATCAGCGTCGGACAAGACAGCGCCAAGACCCGCAAGACCCTCACCATCGGCGACCAGTCGGTCGCCTATTACTCGATCGCCGCCGCCGAAGAGGCCGGTCTTGGCGATTTCTCGCGCCTTCCCGCTGCCCTCAAGGTGGTGCTGGAAAACATGCTGCGCTTCGAGGATGGCAAAACCGTCTCGCTTGACGATATTCGCGCCTTTTCAGAATGGGCGGCCAATGGCGGCACCGCCAACCGCGAACTGGCCTACCGCCCGGCGCGCGTGTTGATGCAGGATTTCACCGGCGTTCCGGCGGTGGTGGATCTTGCCGCCATGCGCGACGGGATCGTGGCCTTGGGCGGCGACGCCCAACAGATCAACCCGCTCAATCCCGTCGATCTCGTCATCGACCACTCGGTGATGATCGACGAATTCGGCAATCCCCGCGCCTTCCAGATGAACGTTGACCGCGAATATGAGCGCAACATGGAACGCTACCAGTTCCTGAAATGGGGCCAGGGTGCCTTCAACAATTTCCGTGTCGTGCCGCCGGGCACTGGCATCTGCCACCAGGTCAACCTCGAATATCTCGCCCAAACCGTCTGGACCGACACCGACCAGAACGGCGAGACTGTGGCCTATCCCGATACGCTGGTAGGCACCGACAGCCACACCACCATGGTCAACGGCATGGCCGTGCTGGGCTGGGGCGTCGGCGGGATCGAGGCCGAGGCCGCGATGCTGGGTCAACCGATTTCCATGCTCATCCCCGAAGTCGTGGGTTTTGAACTCACAGGCCGCATGGTCGAGGGCACGACCGGCACCGATCTCGTGCTCAAAGTCGTGGAACTCCTCCGCAAAAAAGGCGTGGTCGGCAAATTCGTCGAATTCTACGGTGCCGGTCTCGATCACCTGCCGCTGGCGGATCGCGCCACCATCGCCAATATGGCCCCCGAATACGGTGCCACCTGCGGCTTCTTCCCGATTGACGACGAGACGCTTCGCTACCTGCGCAACACCGGCCGCGATGAGGCCCGCGTGCAATTGGTCGAGGCCTATGCCAAGCAAAACGGCTTCTGGCGCGGCTCCGATTACGCACCGGTCTATACCGACACGCTGCATCTCGACATGGGCACCATCGTGCCCGCCATCTCGGGCCCGAAACGCCCGCAGGATTACGTCACCCTCGACAAATCCGCCACCTCCTTCCTTGACGTCGTGTCGCAATACCGCGGCAAGGATGCCAGCCCCGCCGCCGCCGACATGGCCGCCGAAGGCCCGGCCACCGCTGTCGCCGCCGACCCGCGCAAATCGGTCAAGGTCAAGGGCGAAGACTATAGCATCCGGGATGGCTCGGTCGTGATCGCCTCGATCACCTCCTGCACCAACACCTCCAACCCTTACGTGATGATCGGCGCGGGCCTTGTCGCCCGCAAGGCGCGCGCGCTTGGCCTCAACCGCAAGCCATGGGTCAAAACCTCGCTCGCCCCCGGCTCGCAAGTGGTCTCCGCCTATCTCGAGGCCGCCGGGCTGCAAGAGGATCTCGATGCCGTGGGCTTCAACCTCGTGGGCTATGGCTGCACCACCTGCATCGGCAACTCGGGCCCCCTGCAAAAGGAAATCTCCGAGGCCATCGCCGAGGGTGACTTGATGGCCACCTCCGTCCTTTCGGGCAACCGCAACTTCGAGGGGCGCATTTCCCCCGATGTGCGCGCCAATTACCTCGCCTCCCCGCCGCTCGTCGTGGCCTATGCCATCGCGGGCGACATGAATATCGACCTCACAACCGAGCCCTTGGGCACCGACAAGGATGGCAATCCGGTCTATCTCAAGGACATCTGGCCCAGCCAAAAAGAGATTGCCGAACTGGTCGAGCGCACAGTAACGCGCGAGGCGTTCTTGTCGAAATATGCCGATGTCTTCAAAGGCGACGAGATGTGGCAATCGGTCGAAACCTCCGAAGGCGAGACCTATGACTGGCCCGCGCAATCGACCTATGTGCAAAACCCGCCCTATTTCAAAGGCATGGCCAAGGAACCGGGCACCATCTCCAACATCTCCGGCGCGCGCGTTCTGGCGCTCCTGGGGGATATGGTCACAACCGATCACATCTCTCCCGCAGGCTCCTTCAAGGAAACCACGCCCGCTGGCAAATACCTGACAGAGCGTCAGGTGCCCGTGCGCGAGTTCAACTCCTACGGCTCGCGGCGCGGCAACCACGAGGTGATGATGCGCGGCACCTTCGCCAATATCCGCATCCGCAACGAGATGCTCGATGGGGTCGAGGGCGGCTATACCCAGGGGCCGGACGGCGCGCAGACCTCGATCTTTGACGCCTCCATGGCCTATCAGGAGGCGGGCACCCCGCTTGTGATCTTTGGCGGCGAGCAATATGGCGCAGGCTCTTCGCGCGACTGGGCGGCCAAGGGCACGGCGCTTCTGGGCGTCAAGGCGGTGATCGCCGAGAGTTTTGAGCGTATCCACCGCTCCAACCTCGTCGGAATGGGCGTGATCCCGTTCGAGTTCACAGGCGACGACACGCGCAAGACGCTGGGCCTCACCGGCGCAGAAACCGTGGCCATCTCGGGTCTTGATACGATCAAACCACTGGCCGAGGTGCCCTGCACCATCACCTATGCCGATGGCACGACCAAGGTGATCACGCTCAAATGCCGGATCGATACCGCGATCGAGATCGAATATATCGAACACGGCGGCGTGCTGCATTACGTGCTGCGCAACCTCGCCAAATCCGCGGCCTGACAAACCCCGCGGCTTCATCAACAGGGCGGCCCCTCATCCGGGCCGCCTTTTTCATATCTTGCGCAGGGTTCCGCCACCCTTGCCCAATTTCCGGCCATTCGCCGCCGATGCGCTGCTCCTGCTGTCATTCTGCGGTGATTCCCCTTTTTTCGTGATCGCCACGCCCCAATCTTGAGGTCAGAAGATTGAGAAAGGGCAAATCATGCGCACCACCGCACTCATCCTCGCCCAGGCCGGGCTGATCAGCTTGCTCGCCGTTTACGGTGCCTATGGCGACAACCCAGCAAAGCCCACCTGCCCGCAGCACGCGACCACGCAGGATTGCGCAGCCCCGAAATGACGCGCGCAGCCAGACCTTACAAAATCAGCTTACAAACCTTACAAAATGTAAGGTCGCGCGCCCTAGGGCTAATAGCGGCTAGCGCGCGGCCTCGATCGCAGGAAGGATCGTGCTCTGCATCACCCGCTCGGTGATCGGCCCGGCAAAGCGCAGCACGATATTGCCTTTGCCATCAATCACATAGGTTTCAGGCACGCCGTAAACGCCCCAGTCAAGCGCCATCCGCCCCGTCGCATCCGCACCCATCGCAGCATAGGGGTTTCCAAGTTCTTTCAGGAAATTCAAGGCGTTATCAGCCTTATCTTTGTAATTCACCCCATAGATCGTGATGCCATCCTTGGCCAGCTTCTCCAGATTGGGATGCTCCACGCGACAGGGCGCACACCAGCTCGCCCAATAATTTACAAGCGTCACAGTTCCATCGCGCAAGTCACTGTCATCAAATGTTTTTCCATCGCCAAGCGGTGTCACTGCCACCACCGGCGCCGGCTTACCAGCCAGTGCCGAAGGCAGCTCATTGGGGTTATCCCGTTGCAACCCAACAAAGGCCAACCCGGCAAACCCGGCAAAGATCACCAGCGGCAAGACCATCATCGGAGAAAGCTTAGCCATTGGATTTCACCTTAGTTTCAACTTCTTGTAGCTCTTTCTTCACGCGATTAGACCGCCGCACACTGAGCACGATCAAAACCGCGATAAGCGCAATCGTCACCGCGTAAGACGATAAAACCGCCTCCGCATATTTCCCCAGATCCGGCATCATGCCCCCATCCTCTCGCGCGCCAAAAGCGCCCGCATCCGCCGCGCGCGGATCTCGGTGCGCGTGCGCATCAAAACCAAAGCTATGAAAAGAAACACAAATCCCGCCATGCAGACCAGCAGCGGATACCAGAATACATCCGC
This sequence comes from Roseovarius mucosus, assembly GCF_002080415.1. Lineage (NCBI taxonomy): Bacteria > Pseudomonadati > Pseudomonadota > Alphaproteobacteria > Rhodobacterales > Roseobacteraceae > Roseovarius > Roseovarius mucosus. The sequence continues at coordinate 809,563 of NZ_CP020474.1, forward strand.
CACATTCTCTTCCTTATCGAGGCTGAGCGAGGCACCCTGATGCAAGCCTTGGTTCCAGAAATTCACCGCATAGCGGCTGAGCAACGCGAAGACCGATCCGACAAGGCATAAAATGCTGGTCAGATCCGCTGCCGTATCGTCATTCTCGATGGCTTCCCACAGGGCAATGTATCCGAGATAAAACAGAAAAAGGATAAGAAAGCTGGTCAAACGCGGGTCCCAGGCCCACCAGGTGCCCCACATCGGTTGTCCCCAGATGGCCCCCGTCACCAGTGCGATCACGGTCATCACCATCCCCACAGGCGCCGCTGCCCGTGCCGCCAGCGCGCTCACATGATGCCGCCGCACGATCCAAATAAGCGATGTGATCAGCATCATCAGCCAGGCATTGATCGCCATCAGCGCGCTAGGCACATGTAAATAAATGATTTTCACCGTCGATCCTTGGCGGAAGTCCTCGGGCGTAAAGAAAAAGCCCCAGATCAGCCCCCCCACCAACGTCACCGCCGCCAGCCCCGCGAACCACGGCAAAAACCGGTCGGTGGTCTGGATGAATTTCTTGGGATTGGCATATTCCCAGAGTGCGTTCAGGTTCATCGCATGTCCTGTGTCATCAACGTAGGTTCACCCTCAATACCGCAGCCGAGGCGAAAGGCAAAAGCGCGATGGTGCCGCAGGTAATCCCCGCCAACATCAACAGCGGCGTGGTCACGTCAAACCCCTCTGCGCCACGTCGCGCCACCTCTGCGCCGAAAATCAATGTAGGTACATAAAGCGGCAGCACAAGCAGGCTCAGCAATAGCCCCCCACGCTTAAGCCCGACCGTCAGCGCCGCCCCAAAAGTGCCAATGACGCTAAGCGCAGGTGTTCCCACTAAAAGTGATACTATCAACCACTTATAGCCCGATTCTGAGAGATTGAGCAGCAGCCCCAGCACCGGTGCCGCCGCCACCAAAGGCAGGCCCGTGGTTAGCCAATGCGCCAACGCCTTGACGCTCACAATCCCCTCCATCGGCAAGGGCGAGGTGGCCAGAAGGTCAAGACTGCCATCCTCCCAATCCAGCGCCAGAATGCGATCCAGCGACAGTAAACACGCCAGCAACGCACCCAGCCACAGGATACCGGGGGCAATCACCGTAAGGAGCGCGCTTTGCGGCCCCACCCCAAAGGGCACCAGAACCACGACAATCAGGAAAAATGACAACCCCAGACCAAAGCCACCACCGGCACGCATCGCCAGCCGAATATCACGAAACAGGAGGGCGATCACAGAAATGCCCCATCAAAATCATTGTCCATCAACGGCTTGGCTTTGTATTTTCCGACATCAAGCACTTGCGCCTCACTCAACCCAATGTCGATATGCGTCGCCATAAGCGCCATGCCCCCCGTCGCCAGATGCCCGCGCACGGCATGGGCAAACATCGCCACCGCCTCAGTATCCAATGACACCGTCGGCTCATCCAGCACCCAGATCGCCCGCCCTGTTACCAAAAGCCGCGCCAACCCCAAGCGCCGCTTCTGGCCAGCCGATAGCGCCCCCGCCAGCCGGGCCGAGAGCGCGGTCAGCCTGAAGGCCTCAATAGCCTGGGAATAGTCTTTGCGACCAAAGGCTTCCGCCCAAAACTTCAGGTTCTCTGCAACCGTCAGAGTGGCCTTGATCCCATCGGCATGCCCGGCATAAACGAGGCTTTCGGGGGGCACGTCGATCCGGCCTGAAACCGGCGGCTGCAAGCCCGCGATCGTCCGCAAGAGCGTGGTCTTGCCGATGCCATTCGGCCCGCGCACCACAAGCGCCTGACCGGGGGATAGCGTGAAACGCACCCCTTCCAGCACGGGTATCCCGCCACGCGCGATGGTCAGATCAGAGACTTGCAGCATCATGCGCTGTGCTTAACCCAATGCGAGACCTTGGAAAAGCACCATCAGCGCGCGGATCGTCACACCGGTTGCAACGCAACGGCCACCCGGCGCCCTTCGGACAAAAGCACGTTATAGGTCCGGCAAGCAGCGGGCGAATTCATGGTCTCAACACCCAACCCCACCGCCTCAAGATCATCTCTCAACCCTTTGGGAATATGCGATATTTCTGCGCCAGTGCCGATAAAGACCACATCGACCTCCGTCGCAAGTGCCATCAGTGCCGCGGTGTCTTCATAACCGCCCCAGGTGCGCGCCCCAGTCGGTGTGACAAGGATCGCGCCCTCCATAACCTGTCCGGCAACCCGAAAGAATCCCGGCCCATAGCCATCAATCGGCGTCGCCCCGCTAAAACTGATTTCCGTCATGCGCATGGCTTACCCCTCCTTGCCCCAGATCGGCAGCCCGCTCACCACCGCAAGACCGATCACTGCATAAGCCGCCCAACGATAAAGCCGCTCGTGACGCGGGTCAAAGAGCGATTGCCCAATCAATGAGGTAATGAAATACGGCACCGCAAGTAGCAGCGCCAAAAGGAAAATCTGCCCATTGATCGCCCCGCGTAAAAGGAGGTTGGCCACGATCACCACATCCAGCGCAGCCAGAAACAGGATCGTATTCGCGCGCACTGATTGCGCCGCCGACTGCCCCGCGAGGTAGAACAGGATCACCACCGGGCCGGTCAACCCTGTCAGCCCTCCAATCACGCCGGCCAGAGCCCCAATCGCGACCAGCATGGGGCGGCCCACCTGTCCCGAGAACCGCCACCCGGTGATCAGCGCCGCCAATGTGATTGCGCCCACAGCGGCCACCACCCATCGGATGCTGACCGGGTCAAGCCGCCCCATCAGCCACAGACCAATCGGCACGGTCACAAGCGCCGCAAGCGCCAAGATACCCACTTCGCGCCGGTCCGCCTGCGACCACGCGCGCGGCAACAGTGCCGAAGTGCTGGCAATTCCCGTCAGCGTGATCACCCCGACGATGATCTCTGGCCGCAGAAAAATCCCCGCCACGGGCACGAAAATCAACGCCGTTCCAAAGCCGGTAAAGCCCCGCACGATCCCTGCCAGCCCAATCGCCAGCAATAGCCAGACCAGGCCGGGCGTCGCCCAGACCGCGCTGAATGCCTCAGGCATCTATATTGGCGAATTGCGTGCCCGCATTGGCATCCGGCTTAGACCAGTCGCGTTTGATACCCAGCCACATCAGCACCGTACTGGCCACAAAGATCGACGAATAGGTGCCGACAATCACGCCCCAGATCATGGCAAAGACAAAGCCCCGGATCACGTCACCCCCCAAGACATACAAGGCCAAAAGCGCCAGCAACGTGGTCAGTGACGTTACCATCGTGCGGCTCAGCGTCTCGTTGATTGACAGGTTCAGCACCTCTCGCAGCGGCCTTTGCTTGTATTTGCGCAGGTTCTCGCGGACCCGGTCAAACACCACCACCGTATCGTTAAGCGAATAGCCGACAAGCGTCAGAAGGGCCGCAATGATCGCGAGATCGAATTGGATTTGCAGTTCCGAAAACACACCGATGGTTAGCGCCACGTCATGCACCAGCGCAATCACCGCCCCGACCGCGAATTGCCACTCGAACCGCATCCAGATGTAAACCAGCACCGCCCCGATGGCGAGTGCGACGGCAAGCACCGCCGTCTTGATCAACTCGCCCGATACTTTGGGGCCAACGCTCTCCACGGATGTGAACTGTATATCCGGCACAGCCTGCTGCAAGGCCGCTTCGACCGCCGCGATCGTTTCGGGGGTGACACTCTCGGTCTCGTCCTGCGCCTGAATCCGGAGCATTGCCACGTTCTCTTCCGGGCCAAAGGTTGGATCGAACACCTCTGTGATGCTGACATCGCCCAGCCCCATATCATTAGTCGCGGCGCGATAGGCCCCGATATCAACAGGTTCTGCGCTCAGCGTCCGGATCGTGGTGCCACCCTTGAAATCAATCCCGAAATTCAGCCCTTGCACGGCAAAAGAGCCAAACGCCACAAGGATCATCACCCCGGAAATGCCCAACCACAGCTTCCACCGGCTAAAGAAATCCCAAGAGGTGATTTCCGGCACGAGCCGGAAACCGCGCCCGGCCAGCACTGTTTTTGGCCGCTTGCGCTCAAACCACATCACTGTGATCAATCGCGTCACAAACAGAGCGGTAAAGACCGAAGTCACAATCCCCAGCCCCAGCGTTATGGCAAAGCCACGCACCGGACCAGACCCCATGACATAGAGGATCAGCGCCGTCATGAAGGTGGTGATGTTGGCGTCGACAATCGCGCTCATCGCCTTCTCATAGCCCAATTCAATGGCCCGCGCCGCGCCCTTGGCCGATTTCATCTCTTCTCGGATACGCTCAAACACCAGCACATTGGCGTCCACCGCCATCCCGATGGTCAGCACGATCCCGGCGATCCCCGGCAAGGTCAGCGTAGACCCGATTAGGCTGAGCAAGCCGAAAATCAGACCAACGTTCACAATCAGCGCAATATTCGCAAAGATGCCGAAAATGCCGTAACTCACGATCATGTAAACGAGCACAAGCGCAAAGGCCACGAGACAGGCCAGCTTGCCCGCCTCGATACTATCGGCCCCAAGCTCCGGCCCGACCGTCCGCTCTTCCAGAAACTCAAGCCCCGCCGGAAGCGCACCCGCACGCAACAGCACGGCCAGTTGCGTGCTGTCCTCAACATTAAAGTTGCCGGTGATGATGCCCGACCCGCCGGCAATATGGCTTTGGATCACCGGCGCGCTGATCACCTCGCCATCAAGCACGATGGCAAAGGGATTGCCGATATTCTCAGCCGTGTAATCGCCGAATTTGCGGGCACCCGTGGGATTGAACCGGAACGACACCGCCGGGCGACCGTTCTGGTCGAAATCTGGCTGTGCATCGACCAATTCCTCGCCCGTCACAACGGGCGCGCGCTCCAGAATGTAGTAAACGCCCGCCTCGTCCAGTGACGGCAGCACCTCGTTACCTGCGCCCGCGGGCGCATCAGCGCTCGCGGCACGGCTGATCACAGGCTGGAAGGTCAGTTGGGCCGTGGTCCCGATCAGCGCCTTCAACTCGGCTGCGCTGCCAATCCCCGGCACCTGAATCAGGATGCGGTCAGCGCCCTGGCGCTGGATGGTCGGCTCGCGCGTGCCCACCTCGTCGATCCGACGGCGAATGATTTCCAGCGATTGCCGCACGGTGCGATCATCGGTCGCGCGCTGCTCGGCCTCGCTCAGCCGGATGATGATATCCGCACCGTCCGTTGTCACCTCGATATCGCTACCACCCACGCCAGTCAGCACATCGGTGACAGGCCGCGCCAGCCCACGCACCAGCGCCGCGGCCTCTGTGGCCATTTCGGGCCGCTCGACAAGGCGCACCCGCAACTCGGGCGCATCGGTCTGCTGCAGCCGGATGGGCCCCACGCTGTCACGCTCTTCACGCAACAGATCGCGCACCTCGGGCCACATCCCCTCAACCCGCGCCTGATAGACATCTTCGACCTTGACCTCGGCCAATAGATGCGCGCCCCCGCGCAGATCAAGCCCCAGATTGACAAGGCTTGAGGGCATCCAATCGGGCCAAAGCGCCAGATCATCGGCCACCGAGGCCGGATCAGCCCCCGCCTCAACGGCGACGACGGCGTCATTATGCCGCTCGACCTTTCCGTAAAACCCATTGGGCAGGGCGAGCATCAGACCAAGGGCCACCGTCCCCCAGATACAGAGGCGTTTCCACAGGTCGATTTGCAGCATGTTCCTGCCCTTTCAGAGGTTTTTCGCAGGGGAGCGGGGGCTTAGCCCTCGGCAGGCTCAGTCTTGGACAGAACCTGTGCGATGGTGGCGCGCACCACGCGCACCTTGATGCCCTCAGCAAGTTCCACCTCGATCTCGCTGTCATCCTTGACCTTGGAAACCTTGCCGATCAGGCCGCCTTGCGTCACCACCTGATCGCCCCGCCGCAGCGCACCAATCATGGCCTTATGCTCTTTGAGCTTCTTCTGTTGCGGGCGGATCAACAGGAAATACATGATCGCAAAGATCAGAATGAGCGGGATGAACTGGCTAAAGGCTTCCATCGGGTATCCTCTTTTTGTGACGCGGACAGCGGGCCGCGAATTGCCGGGGAACCTAGGCGCGGGGCCGGGTATTTGCAAGGCGCGAAAGCATGGCGCAGGCCCGGTTTCTGGTGCATAACGCCGCCCAAGCGATTCACCGACAGCTTTGAGGACCAGCGCCATGCACGATATCCGCGCCATCCGCGAGACCCCCGATGCCTTTGACGCCGCCCTCGCACGGCGGGGTCTGGCTCCGGTCTCGCCCCAGATTCTGGCCCTCGACGAGGCGCGTCGCACCCGCATCCACGCGGCCGAGAGCGCACAGGCCGACCAGAACCGCGCAAGCAAAGAGGCAGGCGCCGCCAAAGGGCGCGGTGACGAGGCAGAATTCGAACGCCTGCGCACTCTGGTCTCGGCCAAAAAGGAAGAAATGGCCGCCATGCAGGCCGAGGCCAAGGCGTTAGATACCCAGCTCACCGACCTCCTGATGGCCCTGCCCAACCTGCCCTTTGACGACGTGCCCGATGGCACGGACGAGAGCGGCAATGTCGAGCTGCGCCGTTGGGGGACGCCCGCAAGTTTCGATTTCACCCCGAAAGAGCATTACGACATCACCGGTGTGCAACCGGGCATGGATTTTGAGACAGCTGCGAAACTCTCTGGCGCGCGCTTTGTCGTCCTGTCGGGCAGCATCGCCCGCCTGCACCGCGCCTTGGCCCAATTCATGCTCGACACCCATATCGAGGAAAATGGCCTCCAAGAAACCTGGACGCCCGTTCTGGTGCGCCCCGAAATGATGCTGGGCACCGGGCAATTGCCGAAATTCGGCGAAGACAGCTATGAGACCACCAATGGCTGGTGGCTCGTTCCTACCGCCGAGGTGACGCTGACCAATATCGTGCATGGCGAGACGGTCGATGCCGCCACCCTTCCGCGCCGCTACGTGGCCCACACCCAATGCTTCCGCTCCGAAGCAGGCTCTGCGGGGCGCGACACCGCCGGCATGCTGCGCCAGCACCAGTTCGAAAAGGTCGAGATGGTCTCGATCACCCATCCCGACGAAAGCCGCGCCGAGTTGGACCGCATGACCGCCTGCGCTCAAAGTATTCTTGAGCGGCTTGGCCTGCCGTATCGCACCATCGTGCTCTGCACCGGCGACATGGGCTTTGGCGCGCGCCGCACCCATGACATCGAGGTTTGGCTACCGGGTCAAAACACCTACCGCGAAATCTCGTCCGTCTCGGTCTGCGGCGACTTTCAAGCGCGCCGCATGAACGCCCGCTTCAAACCGCAGGGCGGCGGCAAGCCCGAATTCCTGCACACGCTCAACGGCTCGGGCCTCGCCGTGGGCCGCTGCCTGATCGCGGTGCTGGAAAACGGCCAGCAGGCCGACGGCTCCGTCCGCATCCCCGACGCCCTCCACCCCTACCTGCGCGGCAAGACGATCCTCAACGCGGATGGGAGTCTTGGGTAAAGCAGATTACCTCTGATCGCGTTCACATCGCCCCGGGCCTGCCCCGGGGAATCCCCCTCCCGCTTCGGCGAGGTCCCGGATCAAGTCCGGGACGGGTGTGGTTTCAATCGGGCGCAACCTGCCCTACGCAGGGCTTCCCGCTCACCTTTGACACCTCGCGGGGGCAAACGTCGAGCGGTCAGTCACTCTTGAGCCAAAGGCCAAGCCCGTCCAACCAAGGCCCGACCTTCGAGCCCGAGCGCACGAAAGTCTACAGAGCGGACAAAGAGAGCTTTCGCTGCCGCTTCGCTGATGACTGCTTCAGGAGCATACCAAGCAGCCATCGTTCTTGACACGTCTGGCAAAGGTGGCGACGAAACCACCCAACTTGGCCTCTAACGACTATCTCGAAGCAGCGGTCTCCATACCGGATCAGAATCAGCCCACCAGAGCAGCATTCCACCCAACATCATCAAGTGACCAATCGAAACCATGATCCGGAAGACCATGAGCAACCGCTAGAAAACCCTTTGGGTAAGGGGGGCAAATGGCACTTGGTCTTTGCCGGAAGAACTCGTACCAAGCGCGCAGTTTTTCGAGCCTCTCGGGCAAGTGAACACCGTAGACGTCCGCTGCAAATTGCAGGGTCGCCATCGCGATACAGTCTGCAATGGTGTTCTCAGAGCCAGTTAGGAAGGGTCCTTGATTTTCAGTCAGTACGAGATCGAGGCGTTCCAGCTGCTTCAGATAGGCCGCCGCTGCAAAACGCGCTGTAGCTGGATGCTGCTCCTCCATGCCGGCGAAGACCGGACTGCCCTTATGGGCCCATACCCCAAGCTGAAGCGCTGCCTCATCTGCGATGCTCATTGTTTCCCGCGTTCGGGCCTGCGCGGCGGGTGACCACCCGATCATGTTCGGCTGCGGATACCGATCCTCCAGATATTCCAAGATTGCGATCGAAGATCGGATCTTGTGACCATCTTCGGTTTGCAACACTGGCACTGTTCCGAACGAACTCACTGCCCTCAGGCGGCCGAGACTTTCCGGGTCCATCGCATCAAAGGCAATCCGGTCTATATCGGTGATCCCTTTTTCGGAGAGGTAGATTCCGATGCGACGTGGGAAGAGCGCCCAGTTCAGTTCGTAAAGCTTCATGGAGTTTCCTTCCAATAGTTTGATCTCAGCGCGAGGGCCAAACAAGTGATCTGTGAATTTGTGCGCCGGCAGTTGCGCCATCGGCCACGGCAAGCGACACCGAGTGCGGGGCGCGTGCGACATCACCGCACGCAAATACGCCACAGATAGATGTCTCTTTCTCATCGGACGTCCGCAGCTGAGACCCCATGGGCGTTTCTATCAAGGCGCAGCCCATGGTTTCGGCCACCGCACTGGCCGGCGAACAGATGGGCGCCGTGAACAAACCGGCAAAGTCCACGCGGCGACCGTCGGTCAGAAAAACTTCGGCCTTGCCCTCGATCCGATCGATTGGCGTTTCCTCCATGGTAGCACCGCGGCGATGAAGATCGGTACGGGTTTCATCGTCGAGTGGCATCAGGGCGTTGGTCAGGAATGTGACCTTGCCCCACTCTGTCAGCAACTGCGCCTGATGCACGGACATGGGCCCGGTTGCAATCACGCCGATATGGCCCTGAGCCAGCTCGTAGCCATGGCAATAGGGGCAGTGAAAAACCGAACGCCCCCACCGCTCTGCCAGTCCAGGCACCGAGGGCAGTCCATCCGTCACACCGGTGGCGAACAGCAGGCGACGCGTTTCGAAGCGCTCGCCAGTGGTGAGGGTCACTTGGAACGCGTCGTTCTCTCCAGCAGCGCTGGCAACCTCGCCCTCTTTCCAGGTCAGGGTCGGATACGCCTCGAGCTGGGTTCGGGCAATGCCGGCCAGTTCGGCCGGATCGACACCATCCTGTCCCAGAAAGCCATAGGAGTGGCTGGCTGACCGGTTGCGTCGCATCCCGGCGTCGATGATCAGCACTGACCTGCGCGCACGCAGAAGCTGCAGGGCGGCTGCCATTCCTGCATAGCCACCCCCGACTAAGATAACATCCTGCATTTTCATTCTTTCTGTTTAAGCGTTTCCGCGTGGCGACGTTTGAAGTCGGCAGCCAGATCGGCAAGTGTGACATGAGCGAAACGCTCAAGCAGCAACGCTTCGGCTTCTTCAAACGTGTGTTCCAGTGCGGCGTTGACCGACTGCTCCACCAGGCAGAAGGGGTTCTCTGTCCGATTGCCAATCGCGAAAATGGCTGGTTCTCCAAGTGCCTTGTGCAACTGGTGCAAGGTCACGACCTCAAGATCGGCGGTGATGCGCCATCCCCCAGCGTGGCCCCGAGCGGACGAAACGATCCCTGCTTCACGCAGAAATGCCATGGTGCGCCGCACGACAACAGGATTGGTGCCCATGCACTGCGAGATGGCTTCCGAAGTCATGGGCCCTTCGTGCTCTGCCATGTGCAGAAGCGCGTGAAGGACGGAGGAAAGGCGGCTATCTCTTTTCATGTAACAATATATGTTACGATTCGTGCAGTGTGTCAAGTTATAGGGCGATCATTCCAAGAATGCCTCTTTTCACCAATGAACCAGCGACCGCTTCCAAAGCCGTCCCCCTAATCCCTTTCAGACCCGCCAGTTACCGAACCTTTCGGAAGGGCTGCCGAGAGCCGCCATTCGCTGCTCAACAGAATATCGACACGACGGGCTCTTTCCAAACCTTCGCCCACACACAGCAAGAATGTCCGATTACGGTTTTAGCCCAACGGTATAACGTGAAAGTCAAACAACCTGCCAACTCCCCCTACTCCGCCGCCACCATGCGCGTCGTCTCAGCCTTCGGAAACGGCACCAACCGCCCCGCGTCCTCATCCCAGAGCTTCAACCGGAAACTGCGGATCGCCTCGGGCCAGCGGATCACGTCATGGGCGCGCAACGGCTCCGGCAACGCCCTCTGACAGCGCCGCAGGTTATAGGACGGAATACCGGGGTTGTAGTGATGCAGGTCGTGATAGGCGATATTGCCCGTCCCCAGATCCCACAGCCACCCCAGATCAAGCGAGCTTGACCCCACAAGCGTCGCCTTGCGGAAATCGAGCGATGGCTTGCGATCCCAATAGGTCTCTTCGAAATTGTGCTGGAGATAGACCAGAAACACCCCGATCACCCCCGCCAGCAGCGCGCTCAGCGCCCAGACCACCAAGCCCGCCACGCCCAACCCGGCCCAGATAAGCATCAAATAGCCCGCCAGCATCAGGTTATGCGCAATCACCCCCCATACCCCCACCACTCGCGTATTGCGCGGCCAGCGATAGGCGATGAAATAAGCGTAAATGCCTCCCAGTGACAGCATCACCACCGGATTGCGATAGAGCCGATACCACAGCCGTCTGTGCCATGGTGCCGCCTGCCATTCTGCCAGCGTCATCGTATAAACCTCGGTCGTCTCGCGGTGATCGAGATTGCCCAGATAGGCGTGATGCTGGTTGTGATTGTATTGCATGACCCGGTATGGCGTCAGCGAAAACACCGATAGGGCATAGCCCACCACGTCATTCAGCCCTTTGCGCCGAAAAAGCGCGGCATGCCCGCAATCGTGTTGCAACACGTAAAGCCGCACCGAAGCAAAGGCGAGCACGCCAACCATCGCCACCGCGCCAGCCCACTGCCCCGCCTCTGCCAAAGCCACACCCAGGATCAGCGCGCCGCCATAGACCACAAGAGTGCCAGCAAACGACAGCGCGCCGCGACCATCGCTCTTGGTGGTATAGGGTCTGAGAAAGGCGCGCAGCGCCGCCTGATCGGGGGTCTCGGTCATGTCAGCCTCCATGCCACAGAGGGGTAACACTCTTTGGCCTCAGAGATTTGACCTCGCCCCGCACGAATGCAAGAGGGGCTGCACAGGAATTTGCACGCCCCTGCCCGGATCAGTCGCTTGATCGCCCCGTCAAATGCTTGCGCAGGCTCGACGGCCCGGCCTTTTTCTTGCTCTTGTAGGGGTTGCGATCCGCCTGACTGCGGAAATAAAGGCGGATTGGCGTGCCCGGCATGTCAAAATCTGCCCGCAACCCATTCACCAGATAGCGCGAATAGCTCTCGGGCAATTTGTCGGGATGGCTGCACATCACCACGAATCCCGGTGGCCGCGTCTTGGCCTGCGTCATGTAGCGCAGTTTGACCCGACGGCCGCCCGGCGCGGGCGGCGGGTGCTGCTCCAACATGCCGATCAGCCAACGGTTCAGTTGCGCCGTGGTCACGCGCCGGTTCCAGACCTCATGCGCCTTGGCCACCGCATCGCGCAGGCGGTCCAGCCCCTTGCCAGTCTTGGCCGAGACGGTGACCAGAGGCGCGCCGCGCAATTGCGGCAAAAGCCGCTCGAATGCCTCGCGCAGCTCTCTGATCTTGTCGCTCTTGTCGGGCTCCATGTCCCATTTGTTGATCGCCACCACCACCGCGCGCCCCTCGCGCTCGGCCAGATCGGCGATCCGCAAATCCTGTTGTTCAAAGGGAATCGCGGCATCAAGCAGAACCACCACCACTTCGGCAAATTTCACCGCCCGCAGCCCGTCGGACACCGACAGCTTTTCCAGCTTGTCCTGCACCTTGGCCTTCTTGCGCATGCCTGCCGTGTCGAAAATCCGCACCGGCATCCCGTCCCAGTCGATCCGCAGCGAGATCGCATCGCGCGTGATCCCCGCCTCAGGCCCGGTCAAGAGCCGCTCTTCCCCAAGGATCTTGTTGATTAGCGTCGATTTTCCGGCATTGGGCCGCCCCACCACCGCCACCTGCATCGGACGGGCCTCGGTCGGCTTGCGATAGCTGACATCCTCGTCGTCCTCGATATCCTCGTCGAGCGACACATCCACCTCTGGTGCTTCCGCCGCCGCGCGCGCCTCAAAGGCATCAGCCAGAGGCATCAGCTGGGAATAGAGGTCGTTCAACCCCTCGCCATGCTCTGCCGACATGCGAATAGGCTCGCCCAGACCCAGCCCCCAGGCCTCGATCACGCCCGCATCCGCCGCCGATCCTTCGGCCTTGTTGGCGGCAAGGATCACATGCGCCGAACGCTTGCGGAGAATCTCGGCAAGGCTTTCGTCGGTGGGCGTGACCCCGGTGCGCGCGTCGATCACAAAGAGGCAAATATCCGCCATGTCGACTGCGCGCTCTGTCAGCTTGCGCATCCGGCCCTGAAGGCTCTCGTCGGTGGCATCTTCCAGACCTGCCGTGTCAATCACCGTAAAGCGCAGATCGCCCAATCGCGCGGCCCCTTCGCGCAGGTCTCGGGTAACGCCGGGCTGGTTGTCAACCAAGGCAAGGCGCTTGCCCACCAGACGGTTGAAGAGCGTCGATTTGCCAACATTGGGACGGCCCACGATGGCTACGGAAAAGGTCATGTCTCAGGCTCCGATACGGATCAAGTCGCCCTGATACAGGATCGCACGATCAACGGAAAGCCAGCAATTGACCCTTTTTCGACACGACATAAAGCGTATTGCCCGCAACCACCGGGTTGGACGTGGCACCACCGGGCAAATCCCGCGCGCCCGTCATCTGCCCCGAGGCCGGATCAAAGAACCGCAATTGCCCGTCGCCCGAGGCCAGGATCAGCTGTCCACCGGCCAGAATGGGGCCAAAATGGCCCACGATTTCGGCCTGTCGCTTGGGCTTGCGATCCGCAAAGAGCGGCAATTCATGCCCCCAGATGCGCGTCCCGTCCTCGGTGGCAAGCCGCACCAATTCGTTGCGATCCGTGACCATGAACAGCGAGTCCCCGGCCGGCCAAACCGGGTTAAGCGGGCCTTCTTCGGCAGTCCAGAGGCGGTTGCCGCTGCCAAGGCTTAGCGCCACAGTGCGCCCCGAGTGGCTACCGGTATAGAGGCGGTCGCCCACGACCACCGGATCGCCGGTGATGTCATCCACCCGCGCACTCGCTACGCCCAAACGCTCGCCCGCAACCTGCGCATCCCAGAGGCGCAGACCACCCCGGCGGAATGCGCCCTGCAATTCCCCTGCACCAAAGGCAAAGACCACGTATTTGTCGGTGATGGCCGGGGCAGGTCCGCCCAAGACGTTGTGAATATCCGGCGTGCCGCTCAACTGCCAGGCAATCCGCCCGGTGTCCGTCTCGATGGCCCACGCCACATCATCGCCCGCAACCACATAGACCAGCCCGTCAAAGACCGCCGGTGTGCCGGTGCCGGGCGATCCCAACGCCTGTTGCCAGATCACGCCGCCTGTCGCAGGGTCAACCGCCGTGAGCAGGCCAAACCCGGACGAGACAAAGAGCTTGCCATCGCCATAGGCCAAGCCGCCACCGCTGGCATTGTCAGACCTGTCATTGGCCGGCGTAAGGTCGCGCGTCCAGAGCAATTGCCCCGTGGTCGAGACAGCCGCCACCGTCGCCTCGGCATCCAGTGTAAAGATACGCCCTTCGGCCACTACCGGGTCAGCGGTGATCCGCACCCGCCGCCCGTCACCTGCGCCGATATTGACCGACCACGCCAGTTGCGGTGCACGCGACAGCGCGGGATGGGCCGTGCGCGTTGCAGGCGTTCCGATGCGCTGGCGCCAGTCCGCATTGACTGTCGCCGCTGGCAGCGAAACGGGCAGAACTTGGTTTGTTGGTGTCACACTTGCCTGAGCGCGCGCAGTCTCGCTCTGGAGAACCTCGCGAATTCCCTCGCGCTCACCGCTCAGAATCTGTGTCTTCTTGGTGCAGGCCGTCAGCGCAAGGACTGCAATCAGCCCAAGGATCAATCCGTTCGGTTTCACTGCTCTTGCCCTCACTCTTCGCCTTTTGCCGTCCTGCCGGCCCGCATGAGCCTGTCGCCCGACGCGGCCCCTGTCATTCACCTAGCGACTCGGCCCCTGTGACAGGCTCCGGCAGGTCGGGCATATCTTCGCCCAAGGCCACAATCACTTGTGTCACGCGCCTACGCAAGCCCATCGTCGCCTCCGCGTCGCTGGCAATCGCGCCAAGACGCTCCAAAGCCGCATCCCGGTTGCCCGTTTCCAGATCAATCAACGCCAATTGTTCCTCGGCCAAGAGGCGTAAAACCCCGCCGCTCAACGCCAATCCGTTCAAGCGCCCGCGCCGTGCCTCGGCATCCAGCCCCGAACCCGGAAGCATCACCGCCTTGAGCGTTGCAATATTGCGATAGACGGCATCCACATCCGACCGGTCTGCCAGCGCCAGCAACCGCGTCGCCGCTGCCTCGGGGGTGTCCGCCGCTTCTTCCGCCGCCGCGAGCAAGGCAATCACCGATCCCGCTTGGGCCCCCGGCGCCTCGATTGCATCCAGTGCTGCGGCGCGGGCGCTCCGGTCTTCGGTGGCCAAGGCCGCCAGCACCGCATCGCCCAACGCTTGGGCGGCGGCCTGATCCTGCGCCTTGCGCCATTCGTTCCACGCGGCACCGCCCACCAACATCAGGATCGCCAGAACCGCGATCCAGCCATATCGGCGCATCAACGCGAACAGCCTGTCGCGGCGCACCTCTTCAGTGACTTCATCGATGAAAGTGTCGGTGTTGCTCACGCCGCGCCCCCCTTGAATTTCGCCCCTCTTACCCCGAAGCCCTGCCCCTGCCAAGGGGCACCGCGCCCGCGACGCAAGGGCGTGCTTGCAGCAGGCATTGGAAAAGATTAATCTGAACCGGTTGGTTTAGCGTAAGCCAATGATGTTGCGTCAAGGGCATGTCCCGCAAGGCAGGCCCAAGCCCGGCCCAACGCCACGCCTCATGGCCCGAAGGTAGATAAATGCGGTTGCTTCCTGTTCTCATCGCCCTCGTGGTCTCTGTCCTTGTCTATGTTCTTGTCTTTGAGCATGACAGATTTCTTCCAGCCCCCGCCACTCAGCCGCAAACCGAAACCACATCACCAGAAACCGCCCCCCAAACGACGCAGATCATGCGCGTCGTGGCCCTGCGTTCACAAGCGCGTGAGGTCGACAGCGCCGTCGTGGTGCGCGGCAGATCCGAGGCTGACCGCATCGTCGAATTGCGCGCCGAAACCTCGGGCCTTGTCATCAACGACCCGCTGCGCAAAGGGCATATGGTGACCCAAGGCGATATCCTTTGCCGCCTTGACCCCGCCGCGCGCAACGCCGCTCTGGCCGAGGCCCAAGCCCGGCTGAGCGAATCCCAAACCCGCATCCCCGAGGCCGAGGCCCGCGCCAACGAGGCCCGCGCCCAACTCGAAGAGGCTGAAATCAATGCCAACGCCGCCGAAAACCTTGTCGAAAGCGGCTTTGCCTCACAAACCCGCGTCGCTGCAACACGTGCCGCGGTCAGCTCGGCGCAAGCAGCGGTGCAGTCGGCCACCTCTGGCCTAGAGGCCGCGCGCGCCGGGATCGAATCCGCCCGCGCCGCCGTCGCCGCCGCCGAAACCGAGATCGCCCGCCTCGCCATCGTCGCGCCCTTCGACGGCGTGCTCGACACCGACACCGCCGAAATCGGCAGCCTTTTGCAACCCGGCGCGCTCTGCGCCACGGTGCTGCAACTCGACCCGATCACCATGGTCGGCTTCGTTTCGGAATTGCAGGTGGCCCGCGTGGAAATGAATGCCCCTGCGACAATTCGCATGGCCTCAGGCCGCAGGGTCGAGGGGCGCGTGACCTTCGTTGCCCGCTCCGCCGATGACGTCACCCGCACCTTTCGCGTTGAAGTGACTGTGCCCAACCCGGACCTCTCGCTGCGCGACGGGGAAACCGCCGAAATCCTGATCGGTGCCGCAGGCAAACGCGCGCATCTCCTGCCGCAATCCGCGCTCACTCTTGATGACGAGGGGGCCTTGGGCCTGCGCATCGTCAACCCCGAAAGCCTTGCCCAATTCGTCCCGGTCGAGCTCTTGCGCGATACACCCTCCGGTGTCTGGCTCACCGGACTGCCAGATAGCGCCGATGTGATCGTGATCGGACAGGATTTCGTGACCGATGGCGTGCCCGTTGACCCGGTGTTTCAGGAGTTGGGCCAATGACCGGAATCGTCGATTGGGCCGCCACCCGCGCCCGGATGGTTTTGGCCTTCATCGTGCTCTCGGTCTTGGCAGGCACGCTGGCCTATGTCGGCCTGCCCAAAGAGGGCGAGCCTGACATCGAGGTGCCCGCCCTCTTCATCTCGGTCCCCTTCCCCGGCATCTCCGCCGAGGATAGCGAAAAACTGCTCGTCAAAGTGATGGAGACCGAGCTGAGCGATCTGGACGGTCTGAAGAAAATGACCGGCACCGCTGCTGAAAACTATGGCGGCGTGGCGCTCGAATTCGAATTCGGCTGGGACAAGACCAAGACCCTCGCCGATGTGCGCGACGCAATGGACACCGCCGAGGCCGATTTCCCCGACGGCGCTGAAAAATACACCCTCAACGAAGTAAATTTCAGCGAATTCCCGATCATCATCGTCAACCTCTCCGGCCCGGTGCCGGAACGCACCATGTCGCGCCTCGCCAATGACCTGCAAGACACGCTCGAAGGGCTGGAACCCGTGCTCGAGGCTGGGATCGCGGGCAATCGCGAAGAGATGCTCGAGGTTATCATCGACCCGCTCCGCCTTGAGGCATATAACGTCACGGCGCTGGATCTGATCAACGTGGTGCAGAACAACAACCAATTGATCGCAGCCGGTGAAGTCGACACAAGCCAAGGCACTTTCGCGGTCAAAATCCCCTCGTCCTTCGAAGATACCAGCGATTTCTACAACCTTCCGGTCAAGACCAATGGCGACCGCATCGTGCGGCTTGGCGATCTGGCCACCATAAACCTCACCTTCGAGGATCGGCTAGGCACCGCGCGGTTCAATGGCGAGACCACCGTCGCGCTCCAAGTGGTCAAGCGCAAAGGTTTCAACATCATCGAGACCGCAGACCTCGTGCGCGCCGCCGTCGCCGAGGCGGAAAAGACATGGCCCGAGGATTTACAGGTCGCAGTCAGCGTTGGCACCTCCAACGATCAATCCAGCACGGTCGCCTCGATGGTCAGCCAGCTTGAGGGCTCGGTTCTGACCGCCATTGCCTTGGTTATGATCGTCACGCTGGCGGCCTTGGGCATCCGTCCTGCACTGCTGGTGGGCTTTGCGATACCAACCTCCTTTCTGCTCTGCTTTGCCCTTCTCGCCGTCATGGGTGTCGCGGTCTCGAATATCGTGATGTTCGGTCTCATCCTCGCGGTTGGCATGCTTGTGGATGGTGCCATCGTCGTGGTGGAATATGCAGACAAGCGGATTGCCGATGGCGAAGGCCCGATGCACGCCTATGTGGGTGCCGCCAAGCGGATGTTCTGGCCCGTGGTCAGTTCAACCGCGACCACGCTCTGTGCTTTTCTGCCGATGCTCTTCTGGCCCGGTATTCCGGGGCAATTCATGGGCATGCTGCCCGTTACACTGATTTTCGTGCTCTCTGCATCGCTCTTGGTGGCGCTCGTCTATTTGCCCGTGCTGGGCGGCGTGACCGGGCGGCTGGAACGCTGGTTCAACGCCCGCACCGATCAGATTGCGGGCGGTTTCTGGCTCTGGCATGTGCTGCTTCTGCCGCTGGCAATCGGTGCGGCGCTTCTGGCCGGCCAATTGGCCCCCACCCTGCTGAACGAAGTGCGCGCGCAATTTTCAGCCATGGACGGCACGCAAATCCTTGGCTCAGTCATACCGGTGTTGACCACGGTCTTTGGCCTCTTGCTTGGCGTGTCACTTCTTGTGGCGGTAGGGCTGTCGGGGGTGGTCGCCACGCTTCTGGCGCTTTTGGCCATCCCGCGCCGTTTTGGCAATCTCCTGCACGTCGCGCGGCAACGCTGGCTGCCCCCGCGCCGCGAACGGGTCCGGGGCGGCTATCACCGCTCGGCCTTTGGCTGGGTGATCCACGCCATCGCGGGCAATCCGGTGATGCCGCTGGTGGCCTTTGGCGCGATTTTTGTGCTCGTGGGCTCTGTGCTCATGTTCTACATCAACAACAACAATGGCACCGAATTCTTTGTCGATAGCGAACCCGAGCAAGGCATCGTCTATGTGCGCGGGCGCGGCAATCTCTCGATTGATCAAAAGGATCAGTTGGTCCAGCAGGTCGAGGATATCATCCGCGCCCATCCGGGCATCCAGACCGCCTTTGCTTTTGCTGGGGATGGCGGACTTGATACCAACACCGGTGGCGCACAGCCCCCACGCGACACGATCGGTCAGATACAATTCGAAACCATCGCCTGGGAGGATCGCCCCCAGACGCACGAGACATGGTTCACCATTCCCCTGATCAACCTTGCCGTATCGCGCGACGTGGTGGCGGCAGACTTTGACGGCGATGCGGTGATTGCGGAACTGAGCGCCGAACTGGAGCAAATTCCCGGCATCAAGTTTGAGGTTCTTGCCCAATCCCGTGGCCCCGCTTCGGCCAAGCCGGTGCACCTGCGCCTCAAAAGTGACAATTGGGACGATCTCATCGCCTTTACCGAAGTGGCGCGACAGAAATTTGACGAAACCGAAGGCCTGCGCCAGATCGAAGATACCTTGCCGCTGCCCGGCATTGATTGGCAGATCGACGTTGATGTCGAAAAGGCCGGGCGTTTTGGCGCCGACGTGGCAACCGTTGGGGCGATGGTGCAGCTTGTGACACGCGGTATCCTGCTCGACACGATGCGCGTGGACAGCAGCGACGAAGAAATCGAGATCCGCGTCCGCCTGCCCGACCAAGACCGCGTGCTCTCAACCCTCGACAGCCTCAAGGTGCGCACCGATGACGGACTGGTTCCACTTTCGAATTTCGTCAGCCGCAAACCGGTCAAACAGCTGGCCCAGATCGACCGTGTCGATCAGACCCGCTTTTTCGACATCAAGGCGGCAGTTGAGGACGGGTTATTTCGTAAGGAATCGGCCACAGATGTTACAGATCGTAAGGTGCCCATCACCGCAAACGAGCGCATCGCGCTCCTGACTGAGTGGCTCGATTCCGGCGTTCTGCCCCCCGGTATCAGCTATGAATGGACCGGCGATGCCGAGGATGAGGCCGAATCCGGCGCGTTCCTGCAAAAGGCCTTCGCCGGGGCGCTTGGCCTGATGTTCATCATCCTCTTGGCGCAATTCAACAGTGTTTACAACGCAGTGCTAGTGCTTTTGGCGGTCGTGCTCTCAACAACCGGCGTGCTGATCGGGATGCTGGTGATGGATCAGCCGTTTTCGATCATCATGACGGGCACCGGCATCGTGGCCCTCGCGGGGATCGTGGTGAACAACAACATTGTTTTGATTGATACTTATCAGGAATACGCCCGCTACATGCCCCAGATCGAGGCCATCACCCGCACCGCGCAGGATCGCATCCGGCCCGTTCTTTTGACTACGATCACCACCATGGCGGGCCTCGCACCGATGATGTTCGGGCTAAGCCTTGACTTTGTGAATGGTGGCTATGCCTTTGATAGTCCAACAGCTTTGTGGTGGAAGCAGCTTGCCACCGCCGTGGTTTTCGGCCTCGGAATCGCAACCGTACTAACGCTGGTCTTTACCCCCGCGATGTTGGCGTTGCGGGTGTGGCTGGGCACCTACGCGCTCTGGGGCGCGCGCCTCTTGGCCAAGCTTTCGATGGGTCGCTCCAGCCGCGCCGCTCAGGATTGGGCCCTCGCCCACACCGCAAACCGCCTCGCACACGCTGAAATTGTCTGGCCCGACGAAAATCAAACCGTGCCAGCAAACCCAACCCAACCTGCTGAAAAAAGTACAAAAACACCGGATTCCATAGGCCAAGATTCGCCTCTCCGCGCGGCGGAGTGATTCTGTTGAAGATGTGAGTTCGCCCCTGTAGCCCGCAGGAAGATTGCCCGATGTTTCAGCATCTTGGCCTCTAATCCGGAAACAAAGCGCCCTGTAGACCCGGTTCGTTTCCAAATATATGACTCGACCGGCACGAAGCTTGAAATGTGTCCGAAATCTGGCATATCTAAGGTCAGAATTTGAACACATGGTAATACGGAGACGACTGATGTTTGATTGGTTCTGGAGTGGCTGGTATGGTGGAACCACGTCGAGCGGTGGCTCGACATCGACGTCCTCCGTGCCGGAAATGGACGCTGCAAGTGGCACATTGGCCATCGCAGTCGTTCTCGCGGCCCTTGTCCTTGCTTGGGAAATCAAACGGCGTCGCGCGCGGAACTGACCTCTACCGTCAGATCAGCGCCCAATCCCCCCTCCAAAGGGCGACGGCTGCGATAACAGCATTGGCAACAGCATGGGCGGCCATGGCATCAGCCAGCCGCCCATTGCGCATGTAAACCAGAGAAAAGACGACACCAGCCAGCCCCGCCTCGATCCATCGGCCATGGACAAGCGCAAAAAGGCCGGCGGAAACACCAATCGCGATGATCTGGCTTGAAACAGTGCCCCGGTCCAGACGCGCTTGGACATAACCCCGAAAAAATAGCTCTTCGATCACCGGCACAAGCGCCACAGTGCCAAGGATGCGCACGCTGGCCCAAAGGGCAAAAGCGCCGGCCCCAAGCGACATGAGCGCGTCAGAGGGTGGCTCTGACGCGGGCGCGGTTGCGATCCAAACCACCCCAACCGCGATGCCTGCGGCCACCGAGAGCATCGAGGGCCAAGCTAAATGCTGCCACAAAGTGGCGCGCACCCACCAAAGCGCAGCCAGCATCATGCCGGCCTGCACCGGATAAGCGAGGGCAGGTTCGCTCCAAAAGGCCTGTGCGATCAATCCCGACAAGGCAAAGACGATAAAGGGCAGGATGCGGCCAGCCACATCATCCTGAGCCAGCGGGGCCACGCTGCGCACCTGTGGCACCACCACCGCCTGAAGCGCATAGCCACTGCGCCCGACAACAACCAAAACGCCGATCGACAGGGCTGTGAACATCAACCAACCGGCAAAGCTGTGAAACCCGTTGACCGCCAGTTCCGGCGAGACATGCACACCGATCAGGATCAACCCCGTGATCCGCCCCGCGTTGAACAGCCAGCTTACCAACAGCGCAAGGGGCCAAATCACGAGGCCAAAGCGGCGCAAGCGCAGTTCGTCACGGAAAAGCACCCCGTAAAGGGCAAGAAAGGCAGTGATCAACACCAGCCCTTCGATCCCCGAACAACTGTCGGCCACCATAACCTGAAACTCTGGCGTGCCGATCACATAGGTCGCGGGATCAACGACCACCTCCTCGACAAAGAGGCGCAACAAGAGAAAGACCGCAATGAATGTCACATCCGTGACAGCCTGCACGCTCCAGAGTGGCCCCGCCAAAACCACAGCCCCCGGAAGAGCGGCGGCAAAAACCACCATCGCCAAAAGGGACAGACTGCGCCCCTGTAACCAACTCAACCATGCCGCGGGCCGCATCAGCCACAGCAGACCACCCAAGGCCGCCATCAGCGCGCCCAAGGCCGCCAGAGGGAAAACAGACTGAAATTCTGCGCTGAGCGCGTCAGGCGCGATCACGATCAGCGGCGTGAGCATGGCCAGAATGCCAAGGCCATGTATCAGGGCCCATCTTAACCCGCCCGGCGCACGGCTTGCCGCCATGCCGAAATCGGCGCGCGCGACGGGGCGCGCCCAGAGGTATATCCCAACCAACGACCCCGCACAAAGCAGCCAAAGCGCCACAAACCGCAATCCGCGACAGGCAGCTTCGATCCCGGTGGCGCGACATTCTAGGTCGCTCAACACCTGATACCCAAGCACAAGCACCACCATCTCGGCGACAAACAGTCCGCCAAGGGATAGAGCCCGCCCATGCGGGGTAAGTTTGCCAGTGTCCTCACTCATCCGTCTTGCGCTAACTCAAGAGCGCCGCCGCAATATGGCAAGCCTGAGGCGATTTGTGGAAAACCGTCAGAGGCCAAGTTTGTCGCGCATAAAGGCCAGGGCCACTGACAGCCCGTCAGGGGCAATTCCGTGGCCTGTACCCTTCATGATATGGGCATAGACATCCTGCCAGCCTGCCCCCTGCAAGGCCTCCGCCGCCTGCGGCAGCGACTGTACCGTCACCACCTCATCGGCATCGCCATGCACCAGCAGAACGGGCGGGCGGCTCTGCGTCTCATCTTCCAACAAGTCCGGCGAAAGAAGCCGCCCGGAAAAGGCCACGACGCCAGCCAGTGCTTCTTCGCGCCGGGGTGCCACATGCAACGCCATCATTGACCCTTGGGAAAAGCCAAAGAGCACCACCTGTTCAGGCAAAAGATCCTCATCCACCATCAGCGCATCAAGAAAGGCATTCAAATCCGCCGAGGCCGTCATCAAGCCCCGGTGCGCTTCTTCCTCGCTTGATCCGTCGATCCACGGGATAGGAAACCATTGCAGACCAAAGGGCATCCCCGGAATGCTCTCCGGCGCATCGGGCGCGACAAAGAGCGTATCTGGCAAGTGTTCCGCCAACGGGTCTGCCAGCCCCAGCAAATCCGCGCCATTGGCCCCGTATCCATGCAGAAAGACGACAGCCGAACGTGTCTCACCCGAAAGAGGCGCCTTGCGGCCTGCTTGCAATACCCGTGTCATCTGATCCCTTCCCTGTCCTTGGCCACCCGGTAATAGGCCCACAAAAGTCGCGCCGCAACGGCGCGCCATGGCGACCAGTCCTCGGCCATTTGCCGCAGCGCCCGTTCCTTGGGCCTTTCCGGCAGGTCGTAGAGCAGGCGCACCGCCTCTTGCAAGGCCAGATCACCGGGCGCAAACACGTCTGCACGCCCCAAGCTAAACATCGCATAGATTTCCGCCGTCCAGACACCGATACCAGACACTTGCGTAAGCGTGGCAATCACCTCAGACGTCGGAGCGCTGCGCAAGGCGGCATAATCGATCCCCGCCTCGGCAAGCGCGCGGGCATAGCGCGCCTTTTGGCGGCTGAGGCCTACGGCACGCAGATCGTCATCCGTGACCGCGACGATGCGCTGAGGTTCGGTGAAGCCGGCCTGTTCCAGTCTTGACCAAATCGCATTGGCCGAAGCAACGCTGACCTGTTGGCTGACAATCGCACTGAGTAGCCGCGCAAATCCGTCCGGGTTCCGCCGCAACGGCAGCGGCCCCGTCAGCGCATAGGCATGATGCAGGCGGGGGCAGAGGGCGGCCAAATGCGCTGCCCCTTCTTGAACGTCCGCGTCGCACTCGATGATCCGGCCCGTCATATGTTGCGCACCCACTCCATTGCCGCCGCCACCGTCGCCACGCGCGGGGCCTTTGGCTGTGGCGGTCGCGCGATCATCGCCACGGGCAGGTTCAGCGCCCGCGCAGCCGCCAGCTTGCTCTCGGACGCGGCCCCCCCCGCATTCTTGACCACCAGCCAGTCGATACCAAGCCGGGTGAAAAGCGCGATCTCCTCCGCCTCGGAAAACGGCGGGCGGCCAACAAGATAGGTGCCATTTGCCATCGGAAAGGGTGCCTCGGGTGGATCGACCACGCGGCAAATCAGCCGCCGCCCGTCGAGATTGGCAAAGCGTGTCACGCCCTGCCGCCCGGTGGCAAGGAAAACCGTCGCCCCCTCGGGAATATGCGTTGCCGCCTCTTCCTCTGCGGCGATAATGGTCCAGCGGTCACCGGCCCCAGGCACCCATTCCGGCCGCAAAAGCTGGCAATATGGTACGGCTTTGTCAGCGCAGAGCCGTGCCGTGCGCTCGGATATCCGGCTGGCAAAAGGATGCGTTGCATCAAGAACTGCGGTGATCCCGGCCTCGGTGAGGTAGCGCAAAAAGCCGTCCTCGCCGCCAAACCCACCTATTCGCGTGGGCAGGCCCATGGCGCGCGGCGCGCGCGTGGCCCCGGCAAGCGAGGCAATGGCAGGACGCCCCTCGGCAACCAAAAGTCGTGCCACCTGCTGCGCCTCTCCCGTGCCCGCCAGCAGCAAGAGCGTCATGCCGCCCCCGCCCGTGCCAGCACCACACCGGCCCGGTCGATCACAACCGTATCAACCGCAACGCCTTCGGGCAGCATTGACAGCACCTTCAACCGGCTTTCCTGCGCCACCCATTCTGCCAAGACTTCCCCAGCAACGTCATAGGCTTGCAACGCCGTGTTCATGTATTTCAGATCCGGTATGGCAAGCGCCTCGGCGAGGCCTGCGAAATCCACTTGGCTGCGGCCTGAATGCAAATCGCGCGCGCCCTGCGCCAGCTTGATCATCTTGCCGATACCGCCCCCCACCGTAAGGCGCGGCAGCGGATGCCGGGCGAGATATTTGAGCATCCCACCCGCAAAGTCCCCCATATCCAACATCGCGTGATCCGGAAGGTCATAAAGGCTCTGCACCACCTGCTCGCTTGTGGCGCCGGTGCAGCCTGCCACATGATCCAGCCCCGCCTCGCGCGCCACGTCAATGCCGCGATGGATCGAGGCGATCCAAGCGGCGCAGGAAAACGGGCGCACGATCCCTGTTGTGCCCAGAATCGACAACCCGCCTTTTATGCCCAGCCTCGAGTTCCAAGTCTTTTGCGCAAGCGCAGCCCCCCCAGGTACCGACACCGTGATTTCGATATCCGGGCTTTCAGACAGCCGCTCGGCCATGTCTTCCACGGTCTCTCGCATCATCTGACGTGGCACGGGGTTGATTGCAGGCTCACCCGGCGGGATGGGCAGCCCCGGCATGGTGACACGCCCCACGCCCTCGCCTGCGCGAAACACCACGCCCCCTTCTGAGCGGGCCACCCGCGCGATGATCATCGCCCCATGTGTGACATCCGGGTCATCGCCCGCGTCCTTGATCACCCCAGCCTCGGCCCACCCCTCGCCGCTGGCATGATGGGCAATGGCGAATTCGGGCGTCTCACCCCTTGGCAAGGTGATGCAGACACGCGGCACAGCCCCTTCGCCCCATAGCAGGCTGAGCGCCGCCCGTGTCGCGGCGGTTGCGCAAGCGCCCGTGGTCCAGCCACGGCGCAAGGGGGTATCGGGTTTGCGGGTCATATCCAGTCAGGACTATAGGCGCGCCACAGCCAGAGGCCAAATGCCAAATCTAACGGTCGGACCCTGTGCGCGCCCCGCAAAACCTGCGGGGCGCGTGCGCGGCCTCACTCTGCCGCGATATTCGCTGCCTCGACCTTGACTGCCGAGAATTTGAACTCTGGGATCTTGCCATAGGGATCGACCGCCGGATTGGTCAGGATGTTCGCCGCCGCTTCGACATAGGCAAAGGGCAGGAACACCATATCAGGGGCCACTGCGCGATCTGCCCGCGCCATGATCCGGATTGAACCACGCTTGGTGCTCAGCCGCACCATGCCGCCCGGCTCTACGCCCAGCTTGCGCAGGGTGGCAGGATGCATCGAACAATTGGCCTCCGGCTCTACCGCATCAAGCACGCTGGCGCGGCGGGTCATCGACCCTGTGTGCCAATGCTCAAGCTGCCGACCGGTTGTCAGGATCATCGGATACTCGGCATCGGGCACATCGTCGGGCGGAATGATTGCCGCCGGGGTGAATTTAGCGCGTCCCTCAGGCCGCGGGAAACCGTCGCCGAACACAACCGACTCACCCGGCTGATCAGGCCCTTTGCAAGGATAGGTCACGGCGCCTTCGCGCTCCAACCGCTCCCAGGTGATATTGTCGAGCGACCGCATGTTGACCTTCATCTCGGCGAAGACATCCGCCGGGCTGTCATAAGACCAGTCAAGCCCGATCCGATTGGCCAGCTCAACCGTGATCGCCCAATCCTCGCGCGCCTCACCCGGTGGGGTAACGGCGGGTCGGCCCATCTGCACCTGACGGTTGGTATTGGTCACGGTCCCCGATTTCTCGTAGAACGCGCTCGCGGGCAGGATCACATCGGCATAATTGGCTGTTTCCGTGATGAAAATGTCCTGCACCACCAGATGCTCGAGCTTGGCCAAAGCATCGCGGGCGTGTTCGACATCAGGATCAGACATCGCCGGGTTTTCGCCCAGGATATACATGCCTTTGATCTTGTCGTCATGAACCGCGTCCATGATCTCGGTCACGGTCAGGCCCTTCTGGTTCGAGAAGTCCCCCGATTGCCAGACTTCGGTAAAGGCACGGCGCACGCCGTCATCTGTCACCGTCTGATAGTCCGGAAGGAACATCGGCACGAGGCCCGCGTCAGACGCGCCTTGCACGTTGTTCTGGCCGCGCAGCGGATGCAACCCTGTGCCCGGACGGCCCACATGACCGCACATCAAGGCCAGAGAAATCAGGCAGCGCGAATTGTCAGTGCCGTGGATATGCTGGCTGACGCCCATCCCCCAAAAGATCATACCGGCCTTGGCCGTGGCGAAATCCCGCGCCACAGCGCGCAGGGTCTCGGCGGGAACACCGCAAATACCCTCCATCTTTTCGGGCGGGAATTGTGCCAGATGCTTTTTCTCGGCTTCCCAGTTCTCGGTGAACGCCGCGATATATTGCTGGTCGTAGAGCCCCTCTTCCACAATCACATGCATGATCGCATTCAGCATCGAGACATCTGCGCCGGGACGGAATTGCAACATATGCGTGGCAAAACGCTTCATCCCCTGCCCGCGCGGGTCCATCACGATCAGCTTGCCACCACGCTTGGTGAACTGCTTGAAATAGGTCGCGGCAACGGGATGGTTTTCAAGCGGGTTGGCCCCGATGATAATCGCCACATCGGCGTTTTCAATCTGGTTGAAGGTCGCCGTCACGGCACCAGAGCCGACATTCTCGATCAGCGCCGCCACAGAAGACGCATGGCAGAGGCGCGTGCAGT
This sequence comes from Roseovarius mucosus, assembly GCF_002080415.1. Classification (NCBI taxonomy): domain Bacteria; kingdom Pseudomonadati; phylum Pseudomonadota; class Alphaproteobacteria; order Rhodobacterales; family Roseobacteraceae; genus Roseovarius; species Roseovarius mucosus. Next base: position 836,654 of record NZ_CP020474.1, read on the forward strand.
GATCCACATTGTTGTGACCAAATCCCTGACGGATGAATTTCTGGAAGAGATAGGCTTCTTCATTGGTGCATTTCGCGCTGCCAAATCCTGCAACACTGGTGCCGCCATGGGTGTCCTTCAGCCCCTTGAGTGCGCCTGCTGCAAGATCAAGCGCCTCGTCCCAAGACGCTTCACGGAACACTTCTTGCCAATTGCCGGGATCGACATTCAGCCCCTTTGCCGGCGCATCATCGCGGCGGATGAGCGGCTTGGTCAGGCGATGCGGATGGTGGATATAGTCAAAACCGAACCGCCCCTTTACGCACAGACGCCCCTCGTTGGCAGGCCCGTTGATGCCCTCAACATATTTGACCTTGCCATTCTTGACCTTGAGCGAAACCTGACACCCCACACCACAGAACGGGCAGATGCTCTTGACCTCTTCATCGAAATCGGCGCTGTCGCCCTGCTGTACGTCATCAAGCACGGTTGCAGGCATCAGGGCCCCGGTCGGGCAGGCCTGCACGCATTCGCCGCAGGCCACACAGGTCGAATCGCCCATCGGATCCGCAAGATCGAACACCGGGTAGGCGTCATGCCCACGCCCGGCCATGCCGATCACGTCATTCACCTGAACCTCGCGGCACGCCCGCACGCAGAGACCACATTGAATACAGGCGTCGAGATTGACGCGCATCGCGATGTGGCTGTCATCGAGCAGCGGAATGCGGTCGCGCTCCAGCTTGGGAAAGCGGCTATGGGTCACGCCATTGGCTTCGGCCATATCCCAGAGGTGGCTTGAGCGGTCATGCGACTGCGCCTGCTCGGGCTGATCGGCCAAGAGCATCTCAACAACCATTTTGCGCGCCGATTCTGCACGGGCGGAGTTGGTTGTCACAACCATGCCCGCCTTGGCCTCGCGGATGCACGAGGCGACAAGCGTCCGCTCGCCCTGAACCTCGACCATACAGGCGCGGCAATTGCCATCGGGGCGATAGCCTGGGGCAGGCTTGTGGCAGAGGTGCGGAATTTTCAGACCACGACCATTGGCGACTTCCCAGATCGTCTGACCAGCCTCTACCTCGACCTCGCGGCCATCCAATACGAGTGTGATCTTGTCGGTCATCAGCGTGCCTCCCTGCTTTGGGACTTTTTAAAGCATGCAGCAGCATGCCAGAGGCCGTCAATCCCGACACCTCACCCCACATTTGCGCCACGAATGGCAAAGAGCCACGGCAGAGGTCTTAAATCGACAGCACCGTCACGCCTGTCAGCGATGGGATGGAATATTTCACGCGCTCCCTTTAACCCCGCCGCAACCGGCGCTAACGTCGCGCGGAATTCGGGGGAGGGAAACCTTGGCAGAGCTTATTCTGGTGCGGCACGGGCAGGCCAACAGCCATGCGACCGATGAGGCAGGCTATGACCGGCTATCGCCTCTGGGCGTGCAGCAGGCCGAATGGCTGGGCGCACATCTGGAGCGGACGAATCCGCATTTTGACCATGTGATCACCGGAACGCTCAACCGTCAGATCGGCACCGCCCGCGCCATGGGCTATCAGATCACCGAACAAGACCCGCGTCTTGACGAGTTAAGCTATTTCGCCCTCGCCCGCGCCATCGAGGCACAGCACGGCATTCCGGCCCCTGCGGACGCCACCGAATTCGCCCGCTACCTGCCTCAGGTGATCGAACACTGGGCGCGCGGCGATCTGGAGGATGTACCTGAAACCTTTGCTCATTTTACCAACCGGATCACCGGCTTGATCGACGACATCTGCCAGCAGCATGGGCGTGTTCTGATCGTAACCTCAGGCGGCGTGATCGGTATGGTCATGCGGCATGTGCTCGGGCTGGATATTCCGGGCATGGCCAAAGTCATGTTGCAAGTGAGGAACAGCTCGCTCCACCGGCTGGAGCATGTGCATGACATGCTGATGCTGGGCACGTTCAACGCAACGCCGCATCTCGACACTCCCGATCGGGCGCATGCCCGCACTTTTATCTGACAGCAAGAGGAACCGCGCCATGAAGTTATACTATGCCAAAGGCACCATCTCGATTGCGGTGGCCATCGCGCTGCACGAGGCGGGTCTGGATTTTGAACCGATGCGCCTTGATTTCCGGGCGGGGGAGCAAACCGGCGCCGCGTATCTTGCGATCAATCCCAAGGGGCGTGTCCCGACTCTCGTTACCGACACCAGTATCCTGACCGAAACCGGTGCAATCCTCGATTTCATTGCGGACACCACACCCCAAGCAGGTTTGCGCCCCACAGACCCCTTGAAGGCTGCCAAAATGCGCGAGGCCATGTATTACATCGCCTCCACCATGCATGTGAACCACGCGCACAAAATGCGCGGGCACCGGTGGGCCGATCAGCAAAGCTCTTTCGACGACATGAAGGCCAAATCGGTACAGACCATGACCGACAGCGCTGATTACGTCGAAAATCATATCCTGACCGGCCCCTTTGTGCTGGGAGAAACACTCTCTCTTGCCGATGCCTATCTCTTTGTCGCCTGCAACTGGCTGGAAGGCGACGGGGTGGATGTGGCCAAGTTCCCCAAAATCGCAGCCTTCGTGCAGGCAATGCGCGCGCGCCCATCTGTAGAACGGGTGATCGCGGATAACATGATCTGAGAGGCTGAGATGACACATCTGTGGGTAAGGGCCGAACAGCGGCCCAATGAGGAACGCGTGGGGCTGACGCCCGAGGGCGCGGCGCAACTGATCGCCAAAGGCATCCACGTCACAGTGGAAGAAAGCCAAAACCGCGCCATCCCAATCGACGGCTACCGCGCCGCCGGCTGCGAAATCGCCCCGGAAAACGCATGGCCCTCGGCACCGCAGGACGCAATCATCTTTGGCCTCAAGGAGTTGCCCGAGGATGGCACCCCCCTGCCGCATCGCCACATCATGTTCGGCCATGCCTTCAAGGGGCAACATGCCGGACGGCGACTCTTGCAGCGGTTTCAGGCTGGGGGCGGCACGCTTTACGATCTGGAGTATCTGGTCGATGTGACCGGCCGCCGCGTTGCTGCCTTTGGCTATTGGGCAGGCTATGCGGGGGCAGCGGTATCGCTCATGGCATGGGCGGCACAACAGGGCGGCGGCCTCTGCCCGCCCGTCGATACCTATCCGGGGCGCGACGCACTTTTGGCCGATCTTGGCGCGCGGCTTGAGGCTTCGGGTGCCACACGCCCCCGCGCCATTGTCATCGGGGCCTTGGGCCGCGTGGGCACAGGGGCGGCGGATCTCTGCGAAGCGATGGATGTGCCCGTCACCCGTTGGGACATGGCCGAGACCGCATCGGGTGGGCCGTTTCCCGAAATCCTAACGCATGACATCTTCCTCAACTGCATCTTTGCCCGCCCCGGCACGCCGGTTTTCGTGCATAAATCCGCCTTGGCCGCGCCGCGCCACCTGACCGTAATCGGCGATGTCGCCTGCGACCCTGACAGTGACTATAACCCGGTGCCAGTCTATGATGCGGCAACCACTTGGGCCGCGCCCGTACTGCGCGTGCACGATGTTCCGCCGCTCGATGTCATGGCCATAGACAACCTGCCCTCGCTCTTGCCGGTGGAATCCTCTCAGGACTATGCGGGACAGTTGCTAACCTCCCTGCTGACGCTCGACACGCCAGATCAAGGCGTCTGGGGGCGCGCGGCAGAGACCTTTCACACCCATATGAAAGCGCTCTGAATGGCCCCCTATGTCGGATATCTGGCCGCCTTTCTGGGCACGATCTGCTGGATTCCACAGGCGGTCAAGGCTTGGGCCACGCGCGACACATCCGGCCTGTCGCTGCCCTCGAACCTGCTGTTTTTGACCACCGTTTCCCTCTGGCTGGTCTATGGGGTGATGATCGGCGACTGGCCGCTCATCCTTGCGAATATCTGCGCCGTGGTCGCGATGCTCAGCATCGTCGCGGCAAAACTCCGCTTTAAATGAAGGAGAGAACGACATGACAATCCACTGGTGCGGCACCGGCCTATCGGCCATCCCCGGCCTACGGCGGCTGATTGAGGCAGGGCGTGATGTGACGGTGTGGAACCGCTCGACCGACAAGGCGCGGGCAATGGTCGGCGATCTCACCGACACGATCCACGCATTTGACATGGACGCATTGGCCAAGGTGCTCAATCCCGGTGACGTTGTGGTGTCAATGCTGCCGGGCGACTGGCACGTGCCGCTGGCCGAACTTTGCCTTGAGAGGGGCGCGCATTTCGTTTCGTCCTCATACATCGCACCAGAGATGCGCGCCCTCGATCAGGCTGCGCGCGACAAGGGGCTGTGCTTTGTCAACGAAATCGGTCTCGACCCCGGCATCGACCACCTCATGGCGCATCATCTGGTGGCCGACTATCGCGCCTCCAAGGCCTATGAGGCGGGCAATGATCTCAGCTTTACCTCCTATTGCGGCGGCGTGCCAAAACAGCCCAACCCGTTCCGCTACAAATTCAGTTGGTCGCCCTTGGGCGTGCTCAAGGCGCTGCGTTCGCCCTCGCGGTCGATCCGGAATTTCTCGGAACTTCGGGTGGCGCGGCCTTGGGATGCCATTTCCAGCTATGACGCCCCCTTGCCGACCCCAGAAACCTTTGAGGTTTACCCCAACCGGGACTCGATCCCCTTCATCGCGGATTACCGCTTTGATCCAGACTGGCGGATCAAGGATTTCGTGCGTGGCACGCTGCGGCTCAATGGCTGGTCAGAGGCATGGAAGCCTATTTTTGCGGAAATCGAGACCTTGGAAGGCACCGCAGGCGATAGCCGCCTCAAAGAGATGTCGGATCAGTTCTGGCAAGAGAACGCCTATGAGGAGGGCGAGCCGGATCGTGTCGTGCTCTGCGTGGATCTCAGGGCCGAGAACGCCGGGAAACCCGTCTGGCACAAGAGCTATGTGATGGATGCCTGGGGCGACGCGCGCGGCACGGCGATGGCGCGGCTGGTGTCAATCCCGGTTTCTCTGGCGGTCGACTCGGTGCTGACGCGCGAGATTGCGGCAGGCGTCAGCGCAGCCCCGCATGATCCGAAACTGGTTGCGCGCTACTTGGGCGAGGTCAACCAATTGGCGCAACATCTGACGGTCGTCGATCACCTCAGCTAGGCGTTTCGGCGCTAGGTCGTACAGGAGTATTTGCACCAAGAAGAAGCCAAGCCAGGTTTCTTCTTGGCAAAAATACTCAAATACGCCGCGATCCTCCGGCTAGAACGGAACGTCATCCGCGCCCGTGATGAAACGGGCAACAACCTTTTTGGTGCCCGCCTTCTCGAACGCGATTTCGAGCTTGTCGCCCTCGATGGCGATGATTGCGCCATAGCCAAACTTTTGATGAAAGACGCGCTCGCCCACTGTGTGCGCGCTCATCGCCTGCAGGTCGATCACGCTGTGGCGCGCTTCACTGGGTTGGCTCAGGGGCCGCTCCGCGCCCCGCGCCTGAAGCCGTCGCCAACCGGGGCTATTGTAAACATTGGCTTCGGCGGCGCGGCTCTCGATGCCTGAACTGGCCGCCGCCCCATAGCCCCCGCCATAAAGGCCCGGAGGGGTCAGCACATCAACATGCGCCTCAGGCAATTCATCAATGAAGCGTGATGGCATCTGGCTCTGCCACTGGCCATAGACCCGGCGATTGCCCGCGAATGAAATCGTACAGACCTCTTCGGCACGGGTGATGCCGACATAGGCCAGCCGCCGCTCCTCTTCCAATCCCCGCACGCCGCTTTCGTCCATCGAGCGTTGCGAGGGGAAAAGCCCATCCTCCCATCCCGGCAGGAACACGGCCGGAAACTCGAGCCCTTTGGCCGCGTGCAACGTCATCAGCGTGACCTTCTCGCCCTCTTCACCCGCCTCATTATCCATGATGAGGCTCACGTGTTCCAAAAACCCTTGCAGGTTCTCGAACCCTTCGAGGGCCTTGACCAGTTCCTTGAGGTTTTCAAGCCGCCCCGGTGCCTCGGGCGTCTTGTCGTTTTGCCACATGCCAGTATAGCCGCTCTCGTCGAGGATCATCTCCGCCAGTTCGACATGGCTGATATCGGCATCGCCTACCATCCGGCCCCAACGGCCAAGCCCGTCGATCAAAAGGCGCAGCTCGCCCGCCGCCTTGCCGGTGATCCCCTTGTCGTCAAGCAAAAGGCGCGCGCCTTCGACCAACGGCACACCATGCTGGCGCGCGGTCATCTGGATTTTCTGCTGCGCCTTGTCACCCAACCCGCGCTTGGGCGTGTTGACGATCCGCTCAAAGGCCAAATCATCCGCAGGCGAGACCACAAGGCGGAAATAGGCCATGGCATCGCGAATTTCCAAACGCTCGTAAAAGCGCGGGCCGCCGATCACGCGGTAGGGCAGACCGATGGTCAGAAACCGATCCTCGAAGGCGCGCATCTGGTGGCTGGCCCGCACGAGGATTGCCATTGCGTCAAGCGAATAGGGCCGCATGCCCCGCGTGCCGCGTTGCATCGCGTCGATTTCTTCGCCAATCCAGCGCGCCTCTTCCTCGCCATCCCAATGGCCGATCAGGCGGAGCTTTTCTCCCTCTTGAGCCTCGGTCCACAACTCTTTGCCAAGCCGGTCGCGATTTCCCGCGATCACACCAGAGGCGGCAGCGAGAATATGCGGCGTCGAGCGGTAATTCTGTTCAAGCCGGATCACCGCCGCGCCGGGAAAATCCTTTTCGAACCGCAGGATATTGCCCACTTCGGCCCCGCGCCAGCCATAGATCGACTGATCATCATCGCCCACGCAGCAGATGTTCTTGTGCCCCCCCGCCAAAAGCCGCAGCCAGAGATATTGCGCGACGTTGGTATCCTGATACTCGTCCACGAGGATATAGCGGAACCAGCGTTGGTATTGCCTGAGCACGTCATCGTGGCGCTGGAATATTGTCACAACATGCAGCAGCAGATCGCCAAAATCGACCGCATTCAATTCCTTCAGTCGCGCTTGATACTGATGGTAGAGCGCCGGACCCTTGCCATCATAGGCGCTGCCCTCTGACGCGGGCAGATTGTCAGGCGTCCAAGCGCGGTTTTTCCACTGGTCGATGATTCCCGCCAGCATCCGCGCGGGCCAGCGTTTGTCGTCGATGCCAGACGCCTGCACCAGTTGTTTGAGTAGGCGCAGTTGATCGTCGGCATCAAGAATGGTGAAATTCGATTTCAGATCAACCAGTTCGGCATGCCGACGCAAAAGCTTGACGCAGATCGAATGAAAGGTGCCCAGCCACGGCATCCCCTCTGCCGGCTGACCCAAAAGGCGGCCCACACGCTCTTTCATCTCGCGCGCGGCCTTGTTGGTAAAGGTCACGGCCAAGATATCGCCGGGCCCCGCGCGCCCGGTGTTCATCAGATGCACGATGCGCGTGGTCAGCGCCTTGGTCTTGCCCGTGCCCGCGCCAGCCAGCATCAGCACCGGACCATCCAGCGTTTCCGCCGCGCGGCGCTGTTCGGGGTTGAGATCATCAAGATAGGGCGCGGGCCGCGCCGCCATGGCACGGGCCGAGAGGCTGGCCCCCTCAAAAGCGTCGGATTCGTCAAATCTGTTCATGCCCCCGACAATAGCGCGGAGGCGGCCAGAGATAAAGAGATGTTCGGGGATTGTTCCGCCCCAATCTGGCCTCTGGACAAGCCCCTGAAAACCCGCGCAAATGCGCGCCATGAACCTGCATGCAACCTATCCCGCCCTGTCTGATCTGCGCGCCCGAGCCGCGCGGCGCATTCCGCATTTCGTCTGGGAATACCTTGACAGTGCCACAGGGACCGAGGCGACCAAGGGGCGCAATCGCCTGATGCTCGATCAGGTGCGGCTCAGCCCGTCGATCCTGCATGGTGAGTTCACACCCGATATCTCGGCCACCCTCTTGGGACAGACCCACGCTTTGCCGGTGGGCATCGCGCCCGTGGGCATGTCGGGCCTCATCTGGCCCGATGCCGAGCGCCTCTTGGCGCGGGCGGCCACGCAGGTGGGCATTCCCTATGGCCTGTCGACTGTGGCCAGCCAAAAACCAGAGGACATCGGGCCACATCTGAACGGCAATGGCTGGTTCCAGATGTATCCGCCGCGCGATACCGGCATTCGCACCGACATGCTCAACCGCGCCCGCAATGCCGGGTTCACGGTGCTGGTGCTGACCGTCGATGTGCCCGTGGGCAGCCGCCGCGAGCGGCAAGTGCGCTCGGGCCTGACACAGCCGCCCAAGCTGACCCCACGCCTGATGGCGCAGGTTGCCCGCTGCCCGGCTTGGGCGCTTGGCACCGCGCGGCTCGGCATGCCGCGCATGCGTCTGATTGACGATTACGCAGGCCAGACCAAGGGCCTGCCCTCGAACAAACACGCTGGTTACTTGCTGCGCACCTCGCCCGACTGGGATTATCTGCGATGGCTGCGCGACGCATGGGACGGTCCTTTGGTGATCAAAGGTGTGCTGCGCGGGGATGATGCAGCGATGCTTGAGAAAGAGGGCGCAGACGCAATCTGGATTTCGAACCACGCAGGCCGTCAGTTCGACGCCGCCCCCGCCACCATCGAGGCCCTGCCAGAGGTGCGTGCTGCAACCACCCTGCCGGTGATCATGGATGGTGGCATCGAGGGCGGGCTTGATGTGCTGCGTGCCATCGCCCTTGGCGCGGATTTCGTGATGATGGGGCGCGGCTGGCACTATGCGCTTGGCGCGCTTGGAGAGAGTGGCCCGGCGCATCTGGCGGATATTCTGGCCGAGGATTTGCGCGCCAATATGGGCCAGTTGGGCACACGCACGCTTTGGGACGTACGGTCGCGCCTGATCCCTAACGGGTAGGGTGGACCACCCGTCGGGACAGGAAATTTCCCTTGCCGGGGAATACCCAGTTTGCCGGATTGCACAAACCTTTCACAAATCTTACAAGGATGCAGCGCTGCAATGCGGCATGGAATGCCGCGCCGCCAGAACTGATAAACCGGGGGACAGGCATGGCCGACTTCAAGAAAATTCTCATCGCCAACCGGGGCGAAATCGCCATCCGCATCATGCGGGCCGCCAATGAAATGGGCAAGAAAACCGTCGCTGTCTTTGCAGAAGAGGACAAGCTCGGGCTTCACCGGTTCAAGGCGGATGAGGCGTATCGCATCGGCGAGGGTATGGGGCCAGTTCAGGCCTATCTGTCCATCGAAGAGATCATCCGCGTGGCCAAGCTGTCGGGCGCGGATGCCATCCATCCCGGTTACGGCCTCTTGTCCGAAAACCCGGCCTTTGTTGATGCCTGCGACGCGGCGGGCATCACGTTTATCGGTCCGCGCGCGGAGACCATGCGCGCCCTTGGCGACAAGGCAAGCGCGCGCCGTGTGGCCATGGAGGCAGGCGTTCCCGTGATCCCGGCAACCGAAGTGCTGGGCGACGACATCAAGGCCATCCGCAAAGAGGCCAAGGCAATTGGCTATCCCTTGATGCTCAAGGCGTCTTGGGGCGGCGGCGGGCGCGGCATGCGACCAATCGAGGATGAAAGCGAGCTTGAGGATAAGGTTCGTGAAGGGCGGCGCGAGGCCGAGGCGGCCTTTGGCAATGGCGAGGGCTATCTCGAAAAGATGATCCTGCGCGCGCGCCATGTCGAGGTGCAGATCCTGGGCGACAAGCACGGCAATATGTACCACTTGTTCGAGCGGGACTGTTCGGTGCAGCGCCGCAATCAAAAGGTGGTGGAACGCGCCCCCGCCCCCTACCTGTCCGAGACACAGCGCGAAGAAATCTGTCAGCTTGGCTACAAGATTTGCAAGCATGTGAATTACGAATGCGCGGGCACTGTCGAATTCCTGATGGATATGGACACCGGCAAATTCTATTTCATCGAGGTCAATCCGCGCGTTCAGGTCGAACATACCGTGACCGAGGCCGTGACCGGCATCGACATCGTGCAGGCGCAGATCAAGATTGCCGAAGGCAAGAGCCTGATGGAGGCCACCGGCAAGGCCAGCCAGTATGACATCACCCTGCATGGCCACGCGCTCCAGACCCGGATCACCACCGAGGACCCGCTGAACAACTTTATCCCCGATTATGGCCGGATCACGGCCTATCGCTCAGCCACCGGCATGGGCATTCGTCTGGATGGTGGCACCGCCTATGCGGGCGGTGTGATCACGCGCTATTATGACAGCCTTCTGACCAAGGTCACGGCTTGGGCACCTACCCCCGAACAGGCGATTGCCCGGATGGACCGCGCCCTGCGCGAATTCCGTATTCGCGGTGTCAGCACGAACATTGCCTTTGTCGAGAACCTGCTCAAGCACCCGACCTTTCTCAACAATACCTACACAACCAAATTCATCGACACGACGCCAGAACTGTTCAAATTCGCCAAGCGGCGGGATCGTGGTACGCGCGTTCTAAGCTATATCGCCGACATCACGGTCAACGGGCATCCCGAGGTCGAGGGGCGCACCCGCCCCCCTGCAGATCTCAAACTGCCACGCGCGCCGCGCCCCGCCAACTCCGAGATCAAGGATGGGCCAAAGCAGATCCTTGAACGCGAGGGCGCGCAGGCCGTGGCGGATTGGATGGCCGCGCAAAAGCAGCTGTTGATCACCGACACCACGATGCGCGACAGCCATCAATCGCTTTTGGCTACGCGCATGCGGTCGATCGACATGATCGGCATTGCGCCCAATTACGCCCACGATCTCCCCGGCCTCTTCTCGGTCGAGTGCTGGGGCGGTGCGACCTTTGACGTGGCTTACCGGTTCCTTGACGAATGCCCATGGCAGCGCTTGCGCGACATTCGCGCAAGAATGCCCAACCTGCTCACGCAGATGCTGCTGCGCGGCTCGAACGGGGTAGGCTATACCAACTATCCCGACAATGTGGTCGCGGCCTTTGTCAAACAGGCGGCCGAAAGCGGCGTTGATATTTTCCGCGTGTTCGACCCGCTGAACTGGGCCGAGAATATGCGCGTCTCCATGGACGCCGTGCTCGACTCGGGCAAGGTGCTGGAGGCGGCGATCTGCTACACGGGCGATATGCTCGATCCGGCACGCTCCAAATATGACCTGAAATATTACCTCTCGATGGCCAAAGAGCTGAAAGAGGCGGGAACGCATATCCTGTGCATCAAGGATATGGGCGGATTGATGAAACCGGCCACGGCGAGCGTGCTTTTCAAGGCGCTCAAAGAAGAGGTTGGGTTGCCGCTGCATTTCCACACCCATGACACAGCAGGCATTGCCGGGGCCACCATTCTGGCGGCCTCAGAGGCGGGCGTCGATGCAGTGGATTGTGCGATGGATTCGCTCTCTGGCAATACCAGCCAAGCCACGATCGGCACCGTTGTCGAGGCGCTGCGCCACACGCCGCGCGACACCGGGCTCGACATTGGGGCGATCCGGCAAATCTCGAACTACTGGGAATCGGTGCGCAACCACTACGCTGCGTTTGAAAGCGGGATGCAATCGCCTACCTCTGAGGTCTATCTTCACGAAATGCCCGGCGGACAGTTCACCAACCTCAAGGCGCAGGCGCGCTCGATGGGGATGGAAGACCGCTGGCATGACATCGCGCGCACCTATGCCGATGTGAACCAAATGTTCGGCGATGTGATCAAGGTGACGCCGATTGCCAAGACAGTGGGCGATCTGGCGTTGATGATGGTGAGCCAAGGCCTGACCTGCGAAGACGTGCTCGACCCTGCGACCGAGGTCAGCTTTCCCGACTCGGTGATCACACTGATGAAGGGCTATGTGGGGCAGGCCCCCGGCGGCTTCCCCCCCGCCATCGTCAAAAAGGTGCTCAAGGGCGAAGAGCCGATCACCGTACGCCCCGGCACGCTCTTGCCGCCCGAAGATCTGGACGCGCGGTTTGCCGAACTGACAGAGCGTTTCGGCAAAAAGATCGACAACGAGGATCTGATGGGCAGCCTGATGTATCCCAAGGTTTTCGCCGATTACATGGAACGTCACGCGCAATTCGGCCCCGTCCGTACCCTGCCTACGCGCACCTTCTTTTACGGGATGGAGACAGGCGAGGAAATCACCGCCGAAATCGACCCCGGCAAGACGCTGGAAATCCGGCTGGTCGCGGTAAGCGAAACGCAAGAGGATGGCGAGGCGCGCGTGTTCTTTGAACTGAACGGCCAGCCGCGCACGGTGCGCGTGCCCGACCGGCGGATCAAGAGCACGGTCGCAGCCCGACCCAAGGCAGAACTGGGCAACGCCAACCACATCGGCGCGCCGATGCCGGGTGCTGTTGCGACCGTTGCGGTCAAGGCCGGGCAAAAGATCAAGGCGGGCGACCTTTTGTTGACCATTGAGGCGATGAAGATGGAAACCGGCCTGCATGCGGAACGCGATGCGACCGTCAAGGCGGTGCATGTCCAGCCCGGCAGCCAGATCGACGCCAAGGATCTGCTGGTCGAATTGGAGTGACGCGCCCCGTCACCCTCGGGCTTGTCCCGAGGGTGACGGCTATACCCAAAACAGATAGCCCTTTTGCACCGCAATCATTTCGGCCATGCTGCGCGGCATAGCCAAATGACAGGCCGCGCCATGCACAAGATCCTCGTTTTCACCGATGTTCATATCGTCGCTCAGGGCCAGACGATCATCGGCCTTGATCCCTTTGCGCGTTTCACCCAAGGGCTTGCGCATGCGTTGACGCGACACCCGGATGCCGCCCGCATCGTGCTATGCGGTGATCTGACCCACCGCGCCGCGCCCGAGGAATACGCCCGCCTGCGCGAGGCATTGGCCGACTGCCCCCTGCCCGTCAGCCTGATGCTGGGCAATCACGACCGCCGCGCCGCTTTTCTAACCGCCTTTCCCGAGACAACGCAGATGGACAGCGGGCATATCCAGCACACCGCCGACATCGGTGCATATCGGCTGATCTGTCTCGACACGTTGGATGAAGCGGCGCCAGACCTGCACTCGGGCTGGCTCTGCCCCGCGCGGCTTGACTGGTTGGACCAGCGTTTAAACGAGGCGGGCCCGCGCCCGGTCATCGTCTTCACCCATCACCCGCCCATCGACACGGGCTTTGCCGGGATGGATGCCATCGGCCTACGCAACCGCGACGAGTTGATTGCGCGCCTTTCGGCGGCGGACAACGTGGTACAAATCATGTCAGGCCACATTCACCGCACAGTGCAGGGGTCGGCAGGCGGCATCCCCACCGCCATCCTCAAGAGCCCCTGCCACCAGATGCCCATGAGCCTTGACGCCCAAGATACGAGCCTCTCGATTGACGAGCCGGGCGCCTATGGCCTCTTGCTGCTGACCGAGACGGGCGTCATCGTGCACACCGAGGATTTCACCCTGCCCGCCACCCTGTCCGCAACTTATTCCTGACCGAACGGTATCCGAATGACCCTTACAATCACCTCTCTCTACGCGGGCCTTATCGGCCTGCTTTTTGTGCTGCTCAGCGTGCTAGTGATCACCGCACGGTTCAAAACAAACGTTTCCATCGGCGATGGCGGCAAGGAATTGTTGGTCCGCCGTATCCGGGTACAGGCAAATTGCGCGGAATACGCGCCGCTCGGCCTGATCCTTTTGGCCCTGACCGAGGTTCAGGGCGCGCCGGGATGGGTCGTGCATGTTCTGGGGCTGATGCTTCTCTTGGGGCGGCTTCTGCATGCTGCTGGCTTTGGCCGCACACCGGAAATCATGCCGATGCGCAGCGTCGGAATGGTACTGACCTTTGCCATGCTGATCCTGAGCGCGCTGGCCAACATCGGCCACGCGCTGCTCTGACACTATCCAGACGATCAGCTCTGCGGGCTGGGGCGGCGCAGAAGGCTTCCCCTGCTGGTAAAAATCGTCCATCATTCTAAAACGTACTGAGATCCGCGCCGCGAGCGTCCCTGCCGCGACCCGGATGAGGGAGGACCTGATGATGTGCCGAATTTTTGCCGGACAAGACCCCGACCGTTATGCCCTGATAACGCGCCGCATGCGCCTGAATGGACAAAGCACAAGCATCCGCTTGGAAAAATCCTTCTGGGGCATCCTGGATGAAATCGCCGAAAGCGAAGGCCTGACGACGCCCGGATTTGTCTCGAAATTGCATGCCGAAGTGCTGGAACTGCACGGTGAGCCTGCGAATTTCACCTCGCTCCTACGCTGCACTTGCCTCGTCCACCGCGAGAACCCGCTGGAAGGCGAAGCGCGGCAGATGGCGGCTGAATAAGACAAAATTCGGCGTAGTATCCCCATACTACCTACCCTCCCCCTGCTTTGGTAACTTTTCCAGACCAAATACAGTATTCGGAGGGCATGATGGCCAAAGCCATTCACAGCATGATTCGCGTTCTCGACGAGGCGCGGTCGGTCGATTTCTATTCCCGGGCCTTTGGCCTAATTGTTGCTGACCGGCTGGATTTCGAGAAATTCACCCTCGTCTACATGTCGAATAACGAAAGCCCATTCGAGGTGGAACTGACCATCAACAAGGGCCGGACAGAGCCCTATGACCGCGGCGATGGCTATGGCCATCTGGCTGTTCTGGTCGAGGACCTCGCCGCAGAGCATGCACGTTTCGAGGCCGAGGGGCTCAACCCCCGCAAGATGGTGGAATTCGCCCCCGACGGAAAACTTGTGGGCAAGTTCTTCTTTGTCGCCGATCCTGACGGCTATGAAATTGAAGTTTTGGAACGCGGCGGGCGTTTCAAATGACAACAAGCGCGCGTCCTCACGGGGGCGCGCGCATTCATCATATGGGAGGAGAACCAATGACTGAGACCAAACCCCGCAAGGGGCTTAACCGGCGCGAATTGCTGTCGCGCTCGATCGCGGCGGGCGCAAGCTTTGTCGTGGGCGCTGGCTTTGTCGCCAGCACAGACGCGGCCTGGGCACTCGAAACACAGGCGCTCAAGCCCGAGACAATGGCAACCCTCATCCAGATGGCACGCGACATCTACCCGCATGACCATCTCGCCGATGAATACTACGCCATCGCGGTCAAAGGCTATGACACGGCCGAGGCCGCCGACGCCATTGAGGCTGGCATCGCGGGCCTCAACGCGGTGGCACAGGGCAAAGGCCACGCCGATTACCTGAGCATCGGCTGGGAGCGCGACCGCGTCGACATTCTGCGCAGCGTTGAGGACAGCGCGTTCTTTCAACAGATCCGGGGAGGGCTGGTGACAGGCTTGTATAATCAAAAGGCGGTTTGGCCGCTCTTTGGCTATGAGGGCGAGTCCTTCAGCCAAGGCGGTTACATCAACCGCGGCTTTGACGACATCAACTGGCTTTAGGCCATAGCCATCTAGGGAGGAAAGACTATGGCTGCACCTTTTGATTTTAACGACGACTCTGTGATCGTCGTCATCGGCACTGGCGCGGGCGGCGGTGTGCTGTCGAACGAACTGGCGCAACGCGGCGTGTCCGTTGTGGCGCTTGAGGCGGGCGGGCGCTATCTGCCCGAGGATTACATCAACGACGAATGGGAAAGTTTCGGCCAACTGGCATGGCTTGACCCCCGCACGACGTCGGGCGACTGGCGCGTGGCCAAGGATTTTTCCGGCCTGCCCGCTTGGATCGTCAAGGCCGTTGGCGGCACCACGACCCATTGGGCCGGGGCTTCGATCCGCTTTCAGGACCATGAATGGAAAGCCAAGACCAATTACGGACCGGTGCAAGGGGCAAACCTGCTCGACTGGCCCATCGACGGGGCCGAAATGGAACCCTGGTATGATCTGGCCGAAAAAAAGCTGGGCGTGACCCAAACCAACAATCTGGCCGGACTGCCCGGCAACAATAACTACAAAGTGTTCGAGGCAGGCGCCAAGGCGCTTGGCTATAAGGAAGTGCACACCGGCCGCATGGCCATCAACTCTGAGGAATATGACGGGCGCATGGCCTGCCAGCAGACAGGGTTCTGCTTTCAGGGCTGCAAATGGGGTGCGAAATGGTCCGCAGCCTATACCGATATTCCGCGCGGCGAGGCCACTGGCAATCTCGAGGTGCGCTCGAAGGCGCATGTCGCACGCATCCTGCATGATGACAGCGGCAAGGTGACGGGTGTCGAGTATTTCGACGAAGCGGGCAACCTTCAGATGCAAAAGGCGCGTGCCGTTTGCGTCGCGGGCAACTCGTTCGAATCTCCGCGCCTGCTCTTGAATTCCGCCTCGTCGATGTTCCCCGATGGGCTGGCCAATTCCTCGGGTCAGGTGGGGCGCAACTACATGCGCCACATGACCGGATCGGTCTACGGCGTGTTCGACAAGCCGGTGAAGATGTGGCGCGGCACGACCATGGCAGGCATCATTCAGGACGAATCGCGCCACGATCCTTCGCGCGGCTTTGTCGGTGGCTACGAGCTGGAAACGCTGGCCCTAGGCTTGCCCTTCATGGCAGCGTTCCTCGATCCGGGATCTTGGGGCCGCGAATTCACCACCGCCCTCGACGCATACGAGAACATGGCGGGGATGTGGATCGTCGGCGAGGATATGCCGCAGGAAACCAACCGCGTCACGCTCAACCATGACGTCAAGGATCAATGGGGCTTGCCGGTGGCCAATGTGCATTTCTCCGATCACCCCAATGATATCGCGATGCGCAACCACGCCTACAAACAAGGCGCGGCAGTCTACGAGGCGGTCGGTGCCACCCGCACCTTCCCGACGCCGCCCTACCCCTCGACCCATAATCTTGGGACCAACCGCATGTCGGAAAACCCACGCGACGGGGTGGTGAACAAATGGGGTCAAACCCACGACATTCCCAACCTCTTCGTCTCGGATGGCTCGCAATTCACCACTGGCGCGGCGGAAAACCCGACGCTGACGATCGTGGCATTGGCCATCCGGCAGGCGGATCACATCGCAGGTGAGATGTCACGCGGCAACCTTTAAAGGACGCCCCGTCCCTCCCCCGGCACCTCAACTCTCCCCGAGTGTGCCGGGGGATATGGGCCAGTTTGGCCGTTATTCTGACTTGAAATCCGCAGCAATGCGCAACTCGCGCAGGGGGCGGACAAGGGCGATGCACTCGGCATAGATCGGATCGGCCTTATACGCGGCAAGGGCCGCCTCATCCGCGAATTCTGCATAGACCACCAGATCCACCTGAGCGCCCGCGATCACATCGCTTTGAAGATTGCGCCCCACTTCGAAATGCGACGAATGCGGTATCTGCGCCAGCATCATCAGGCCTGTGCGAATACGGTCGATATCGTCCGGGTTGGTGGCGGAAAAGAATACAATATGGCGGATCATTTCTCAGTCTTTCGAGCGGGAGGCTTTTTCTGCAAGGCCAGAGGTGCCCTGACGACGGGCAAGTTCAGCCATGACATCAGATAGGGCGACGTCGCGCGATTGCAGCATCACCAGCAAGTGAAAGAGCACATCCGCCGCTTCAGAGGTCAGGCGCGCGCGGTCGCCTTTGACCGCTTCAATGATCGCCTCAATGGCCTCTTCGCCGAATTTCTCGGCGCATTTTTCCGGGCCTTTGGCCAAGAGTTTGGCGGTCCAACTACTTTCGGGATCGGCGGCAGCGCGCGCGGCGATGATACGGGCAAGATCGTCGAGGGTCATGCCGCCAGCCTCATGGGAATGCCTGCGGCAGCCATATGTGCCTTGGCCTCGGCAATCGTGTAGGTGCCGAAGTGAAAGATCGAGGCGGCAAGCACCGCCGAGGCATGCCCCTCAGTGACGCCCTCTACCAGGTGATCAAGCGTGCCCACACCGCCACTTGCGATCACGGGAATATCCACCGCATCGGCAATCGCCCGCGTGAGCGGCAGGTTGAACCCGGCGCGCGTGCCATCGCGGTCCATTGAGGTCAGCAAGATTTCCCCTGCCCCTTTGGCCGCGACAAGACGGGCAAATTCCACAGCGTCAATGCCTGTAGATTTGCGCCCGCCATGGGTGAAAATCTCCCATTTGCCGGGGCTTACGGTCTTGGCGTCGATGGCCACTACAATGCACTGGCTGCCAAACTGATCGGCGGCGCGCGCCACAACATCAGGATCGGCCACAGCGGCGGAATTGAAGCTGACCTTGTCCGCCCCCGCCAGCAAAAGCGCGCGCACATCCTGCGCGCTCCGCACCCCACCGCCGACGGTCAGCGGGATATAACAGGCCTCGGCGGTGCGACGCACCACGTCGAACATGGTGCCGCGATTCTCATGCGTGGCGTGGATATCGAGGAAACACAGCTCATCCGCCCCCGCCGCATCATAGGCGCGCGCCGCATCGACCGGATCACCCGCATCCCGCAAATCGACAAAGTTCACGCCCTTGACCACACGGCCATCGGCGACATCGAGACAGGGGATGATACGGGTCTTGAGCATATTACCGCTGTTACAGGAATTTCACGCCGTTGTTTATGGGCAAATCAGTTAACATGCCAGAGGATAAGACCCATATTAGCGTTGCAATTGAAGGAGTTTACCATGAAGCGTTTTCTTGTCGCCGCCGCGATGACCCTGACCGCCCTGCCCGCCCTTGCCAGTGACGATGATATCATCAAGGTGAAATCCACCAGCGATGTTGCCACCACCATGGACCGGCTTGAGGCTGCTGTGACGGGGGCCGGGGCCACGGTCTTTGCCCGGGTCGATCACGCAGCGGGCGCGGCCTCTGTGGACCTCGCGCTTGATCCCTCTCAGCTCTTGATTTTCGGCAACCCGAAAATGGGCACGGCGGCGATGCAGGATGACCCGGTAGCGGGGCTTTTCCTGCCGCTGAAAGTGCTGGTTTATCAAAACGCCGCAGGCGAGACATGGCTCGCCTATCATGACCCCGAGGATATGTTCGATGACACGACCATCAACGATGACGCCGCGTATATCAAGATGATGACCGGCGCGCTTGGCAAGCTGACGGCTGCGGCGGCAGGGCAGTAGGCAACCGCTCTGGCTGCGCTCAGCCCCTGAGCGTGGCCAAGGCCGCCCCAAGGTCGAGCGCCCCATCATAAAGCGCGCGGCCCGAAATCGCCCCATCAAGCGCCACGCCGCAATCGCGCAAGGCGATCAGATCATCCAGCGACGACACCCCCCCCGAAGCAATCACCGGAATATTGACCGCCCGGGCCAAGGCCGCTGTCGCCTCGATATTGGGCCCCTGCATGGCCCCGTCACGGTTGATGTCCGTGTAAATGAGTGCAGACACCCCGGCATCCTCAAAGGATTTCGCCAAATCTGTTGCGTCAACATCGGTCTCTGTGGCCCATCCCTTGGTTGCCACCCGGCCATTTCGCGCGTCGATGCCGACCGCCACATGCCCCGGAAAGGCGCGCGCTGCTTCGCGCACGAGGGTGGGGTTCTCTACCGCCACAGTTCCCAGAATGACCCGCGCCAACCCCTTGTCGAGCCAGGCTTCGATGGTGGCCATATCGCGAATTCCGCCGCCCAGTTGTGCAGGGACCTTGCACCGCGCAAGAATCGCCTCAACCGGGGCCGCATTGACCGGAACCCCGGCAAAAGCGCCGTTGAGGTCCACGAGATGCAGCCATTCGCAGCCCGCCGCGACAAATTCCAACGCCTGCGCCGCCGGATCTTCGTTGAACACCGTGGCAGCGCCCATATCGCCCCGCAAAAGACGCACGGCCTTGCCGTCCTTGAGATCGATAGCAGGGTAGAGGATCATTGCGCCGGGCCTTTCATCTGTAATGTCCGTGCGATTTGGCATGCACAGGCGGGAAATGCAACGCGACCCGACGTCAGACTTGATTTGTGCCGCAGCCGTGGCACAGGGTTTTCGCGGATGTCAGGGAGGATCAGACATGCGTAAACTCGTGATGATGACAGCGGTATTCACGCTGGGTGCCGGAATGGCGATGGCAGAGCCGCTCTTGGGCACATGGCGCACAGCCAAGGATGACAACGGCCATTCTGGCCTGATCGAGGTCGCCCCTTGCGGCGCAAAACTCTGCGGCACGCTGGTCAAATCCTTCGATGAAGCCGGCAAGGAAATGCAGAGCAAGAATATCGGCCGCAAGATCATTTCCGAAACGGCCCCCACCGGCGGCGGGGAATACAAGGGCAAGGTCTATTCGCCCGACCGTGACAAGACCTATAATTCCAAGCTGCAACTCTCGGGGGATACGCTCTCGGTCAGCGGCTGCGTTCTGGGTATCTGCCGCGATGGCGGCACCTGGCAAAAGGTCAAGTAACGGCCACAAGGCCCGACTTGGGGCAGATGCGGCGCATCTGTCCCGATCACGTCGGCCCGAATACCGACCATCCCGTGCGTGCGGCGAGCTGCTCCATCGCCTCGGTGCCCAGCTTGGAATTGCCATAGTGATTAAGGCCCGGCGACCAGACCGCAATCGCCGCGACACCCGGCACCACCGACAGAATACCACCCCCCACCCCGCTCTTGCCCGGCAGCCCCACGCGGAAGGCGTAGTCGCCCGATCCGTCATAGTGGCCGCAGGTCATCATCAGCGCGTTGATACGGCGGATGCGGGCCTGTGACACCAACCGTGGTGCCCCTGCCCCGCCCACCAGAAAAAGTCCGGCATTGGCCAGTTGCGCGCAGGTCATCTCGACCGCGCATTGATGGAAATACGTGCCAAGTGTCAACTCTGGCGGATTTTTAAGATTGCCATGCGACAGAAGGTAATGCGCGAGGGCAAAATTGCGGTGGCCCGTGGCGATTTCAGAACGTGCGACGCGCTCGTTGATGTGGATCGCCTCATCCCCCGCCGCCGCACGAATGAACCGCAAAAGCGCGCCAAGGGTCTCGCGCGGGGTTGCCCCTTGTAGCACCGCATCGGTGGTCACAATTGCCCCCGCATTGATGAACGGATTGCGCGGATAACCCTTTTCCAACTCCAAAAGCAGCATCGAGTCAAACGAATGCCCCGACGGCTCGCGCCCGACGCGCGACCAAAGCCGGTCACCCAGCTTGCCAAGCGCCAAGGCCAGCATGAATACCTTGGACACGGACTGAATTGAAAATGGCACCTGCGCGTCGCCCGCCATCACCGTCGGCTGACCGGGGCGCGCAATGGCGATGCCGAACTGGTCTGGATCGACGCCCGCCAACTCCGGGATGTAATCCGCCACCTTGCCTCGGTTCTCAGAGGCGCGGGCAACTTCGGTGATCTCGTCCAGAAGCGGTTGCAGCGGGGGCAATGCCTGCGCCATTCAGGGTTTCCAGCGCAGGAAGTTCGCAATCATGCGCAGGCCGGTTTGCTGGCTTTTCTCGGGGTGAAACTGCGTGCCCACAATCGTATCGCGCCCGACCACGGCCGTGATGGCCCCGGCATAGTCGACATGCGCCAGCAAATGCGCGGCGTCCTCGACCCGGAACTGATAGGAATGCACGAAATAGGCATGATCGCCGGTGCTGATCCCGTCAAAGATCGGATGCGGGTTGTCGATGACCAGATCATTCCAGCCCATATGCGGCACCTTCAGCGCCGGGTCTGAGGGGGCGATTGCCTCAACCGTTCCGCGGATCCAGTCGAAGCCGGCGGTTTCCTCATATTCAAGCCCGCGCGTGGCCAGCATCTGCATACCGATGCAAATCCCCATAAAGGGGCGCGCATGGGTGATCACCGCCTCTTCAATGGCCTCGAACACGCCGCGATGGTCATAGAGGGCGCGCCGACAGGCCGGAAAGGCCCCATCCCCCGGCAGCACGATCCGCGTCGCCGCGCGGATCACATCGGGGTCAGAGGTCACGATCACGGCCCCGGCCCCTGTCTCTTGCGCCATACGCTCGAACGCCTTTTGCGCCGAGTGCAGATTGCCGCTCTCGTAGTCAACAATGACGGTGGTCATGGGTTACAGGCTGCCCTTGGTCGAGGGAATCGCATCCGCCTTGCGTGGGTCGGTCTCGACCGCTTCGCGCAGGGCACGGGCCACCGCCTTGAACGCCGCCTCGGCCATATGGTGACTGTTGATCCCGTGTAGCGCATCGACATGCAGGGTAATCCCGCCATGGGTGCTGAGCGCCTGAAAGAATTCGCGCACCAATTCAGTGTCGAAGGTGCCGATTTTGGCCGTGGGCAGGTTCATGTTCCATACCAGATAGGGCCGCCCCGACAAATCAAGCGCAGCCCGCACGAGCGCGTCATCCATCGGCAAGAGACAGGCCCCGTAGCGCCGGATGCCACGCTTGTCCCCAAGCGCTTGGCTCAGCGCCTGTCCAAGGGCGATGCCCACATCCTCGACCGTGTGGTGATCGTCGATATGCAGATCGCCTGCACATCGCACGGTCATGTCGATCAGCGAATGCCGCGCGAGTTGATCCAGCATGTGATCAAAGAACCCCACGCCGGTCTGATTGTCATAACGACCGCTGCCGTCGAGATTGATCTCGACGCTGATGTCGGTCTCGGCCGTTTTCCGGGTGAGTGTGGCGCTGCGCATGGGGCCTCCGTCAAGCTTTGGTGGCTCTATACTGCGCCCCGTGGCGCAGGCCAAGCCTCAAGCGCGGATTGTCCCGATCCCCCCGGCGGATCGCTCCAAATTTCTTTAATTTTAAGGAAATTTGGAGCGGGCGAGGCGATTCGAACGCCCGACCCTAACCTTGGCAAGGTTATGCTCTACCCCTGAGCTACGCCCGCATCCTTGGGTGAGGCGTGATCTATAAACTCTGGCGCGCGGCTGCAAGAGGAAAATTCGCGGCACCCGGAAAAATTTTACAATGGCCTCCGCCCGGCGCGGCTGCGACCTAAGTAGGAGCGTCAAAACGCCCTGCCCCCGCGCCGGGCGTGTTAGGGTTTGCGGGCATTTGGGCCGTGGGCGATGGTGGCCCGTCACATCAGGAGAAAGCACATGCCAGCCTATCTTATCGCGCAGGTCAAAATCACCGATGACGCCTGGGTCCCTGACTACGCGGCGCTTACCCATGAAATCGCTGCCAAACATGGCGGGCGCTATCTGTCACGCAGTGCCAATATCGAGACGCTGGAAGGCGCGGCACCAGACACCACGCTGATCGCCCTTATCGCGTTCCCCTCGGCTGAGGCCGCTCGCGCCTTTGCGCATGATCCCGACTACGCACCACTGGCGAAGGCCCGGCAGGCGGGCAGCGAAGGGCATTTCTGGGTGATCGACGATACCGATGCCGCAGGCTCGATTCCCTATCTGCCCAAGGGCTGATCTGACCTCACGTTAGAGATCACGCGCCGCGCGGGGCCGCCGCACGGCGCAAACGGTCATTGATGGCGCGGCCCAGTCCCACCTCTGGAACCGGAGAGACCGCAATCGGCGCATCTCGGGCATCAAGCGCGTGAAGATGCCCAAAAAGATTGGCCGCCGCCTCGATCAGATCACCCGATGGCGAGAGGTTCATGTCGGCGTCCACCGCACCAAACCCAAGTAAAAGCTCGCCAGCCCGCCGATCTTGGGCATTAAGGCGCACCGGTGCACCGGGCGCGTAATGCGATTGCAGCTGTCCCGGCGCGACCAGCGGATCACCTGCAACGTGACGCGCCAAGGGCATACCCAACGCGGCCTCGATCGCCTCGACCGGCACGCCACCGGGTCGCAACAGGCAGGGTTCGCCTGCAAGACCCACAATGGTCGATTCCACGCCAACGGCACAGGCACCGCCCTCAATCACCGCTTCGATCCGCCCAGACAACCCCGCCAGCACATGCGCGGCCGTGGTCGGGCTGATCCGCCCCGAAGGATTGGCCGAGGGTGCCGCGACCGGACCGCCGAACGTGCTCAGCAGGCCACGCGCGACGGGATGCTCAGGCACGCGAATCGCCAATGTCGGCAGCTCTGCCGTCACAAGAGGCGAAAGGCCGGCATCGGCGCGCAGCGGCAATACAAGGGTCAACGGACCGGGCCAGAAGGCCGAAGCAAGGATTTCCGCCGCATCCGACCAAGTGACATAGCGCCGGGCCGCATCGACAGTTTCGACATGCACGATCAGCGGATTGAACCGGGGGCGCCCCTTGGCCTCGAATATCCGCGCCACAGCCCTATCGTCGCGCGCATCGGCACCCAGCCCATAGACCGTCTCGGTCGGAAAGGCGACAAGCCCACCGGCAGACCAAATCGCAGAGGCCGTCGCAAATCCGGCGAGGTCCGCTTGCAATATTTCGGTTGCATTTGGCATATACGTCCCCTGACCTGACGCCGCGTTTTGGTTGCCGCCGCCGAACCTTCGGCTAATCTGACAATCAAGGCCGGATGACTACAGGCCTTCGTGACGGATGCCAAGCGACGCCGACGAGATGAAAAGGAAAACGGAACATGCCCTATCGCGCCCCGGTTGATGAGTATCGCTTTCTGTTCGATCACATTGTTGGTCTCTCCCATGTCGTCGACACCGACCGTTTCGCCGAAGCAACGCCCGACATGACCGCCGCGATTCTCTCTGAGGCTGCGCGCCTGTGCGAAGAAGTGCTCTATCCCCTGCAACGCAGTGGTGATCTGCATCCTGCCAAGCTGGAGAATGGGGTGGTGCGCACCTCGCCCGGCTACGCCGATGGCTACCGCGCGATTGCCGATGGCGGCTGGGTGTCGATCAGCGCGCATCCCGATCATGGCGGCATGGGCCTGCCGATGACGGTGACGACCGCCGTAAACGAGATGATGTCTTCTGCCTGCCTCTCGCTGCAACTCAACCCGCTGATGACCCAAGGCCAGATCGAGGCGCTGGAACATCACGCCTCAGACCATCTCAAGGCAACCTACCTGCCCAAGCTGGTCAGCGGCGCGTGGGCGGGAACCATGAACCTGACCGAACCGCAGGCCGGATCGGATGTGGGCGCGCTCCGCTCCAAGGCCGAACCGATGGGCGACGGCACCTATGCCCTGACTGGGCAAAAGATTTACATCTCGTGGGGCGACAACGACTTTACCGAAAACGTCTGCCACCTCGTGCTTGCGCGTCTGCCCGATGGCGTGCCGGGAACCAAAGGCATCAGCCTTTTTCTGGTGCCCAAGTTCATTCCAGACGAAAACGGCGCTCCGGGCAAGCAAAACAGCCTCAAGGTGGTCAGCCTTGAGCACAAGATGGGCCTGCACGGCAGCCCGACGGCGGTGATGCAATATGACGGCGCGATCGGATGGTTGGTGGGCGAAGCGCATGACGGCATGCGCGCCATGTTCACCATGATGAACAACGCCCGACTTGGGGTGGGTGGTCAGGGCATCGGCATTGCCGAAGGTGCCTATCAACACGCGCTCGCCTATGCGATGGATCGCAAACAGGGTCGTACGCCGGTTCAAGGTGGGCCGGGCAGCATTATCGAGCATGCCGATGTGCGCCGGATGCTGGCCACAATGAAGGCCGACATCTTTGCCGCCCGTGCCATTGCCCTTGCCTGCGCGCAGGCCATCGACATGCAGACCGCCACAGACAAGCCCCATTGGGCGGCGCGCGCAGCGTTTCTTACCCCGATTGCCAAGGCATTTGGCACCGATACCGGCATTGCAGTTGCCGAAATGGGGGTGCAGGTGCATGGCGGCATGGGCTTCATCGAAGAAACCGGGGCCGCGCAATATTCCCGCGATGTGCGCGTTACCGCGATCTACGAGGGCACCAACGGTATTCAGGCGATGGACCTCGCGGCGCGCAAGCTGATGGATGGCGGCGAGGCCGCCTATGCCCTGCTCGACGAGATCGAGGCACAGGCCGAGGCCGCCCGCGCCAGCCTGCCCGAACTGGCAGAACCCGTCTGGCAGGCCGCAGAGAGCCTGCGCGAGGCAGTGGACTGGATGCTTGGTCACCAAGACCTGAACCAGCGATTTGCCGGGGCGGCCCCGTTCCTGCGCGGCTTTGCAAGGGTCTTGGGCGGGCATTTCCACCTCAAGGCCGCCTTGACCGAAGCGGGCGACGGCCCGCGCACGCGTCTGGCGCGTTTCTATATCACGCGGCTATTGCCGGAACACGCTGGTCTCTTGGCCCATGCCACCCAAGGAGCGACCGATCTTTACGCCCTCACGCCCGAGGATTTCGCAGCCTGATGGATGGGGGAACGGTCATAGCTACGCCCTGGGACACGCCCCCCCCAAGTGGGTCTGCGACCGAAGTGGCGCCCGGTGTCCTTTGGCTGCGCCTGCCGTTGCCGATGGTTTTGGATCATGTCAATATCTACGCGCTGGATGAGGGCGATAGCTGGACCATCGTTGACACCGGCATTCATTCCAAGCGCAGCGCGGCCCTTTGGGAGGATATGCTCGCCGGTCCGCTCCAAGGCCGCCCGGTGCGCCGCGTGATCCTGACCCATCATCATCCCGACCATATCGGCATGGCGGGCTGGTTGATGGAGCGTTTCG
This sequence comes from Roseovarius mucosus, assembly GCF_002080415.1. Taxonomy (NCBI): domain Bacteria; kingdom Pseudomonadati; phylum Pseudomonadota; class Alphaproteobacteria; order Rhodobacterales; family Roseobacteraceae; genus Roseovarius; species Roseovarius mucosus. Next base: position 862,798 of record NZ_CP020474.1, read on the forward strand.
GCGCAGAGCTTTGGGCCTCGCGCACGAGTTGGCTCATGGCGCGCATGCTGATCCTTGACGTCGAGGACAGCCCAACGCCGCAGGCCCTCGCCTTTTCACGGGCGGGCGGGATGGACCCTGACGTATACGAGGCCCGCAAGGCGGAGCGCCCCTATAATTTCTCAGACATCTGCGCCCCCATCCCGGTGGGCTATACCCGTATCCAAGAGGGGGATGTGATCCGCGCAGGCGGCTATGATTGGGATGTGCGGATGGGCGGGGGGCATGCCCCTGAACATGTCACGCTGTGGTCGCGGACCGGCAATCTGGTTCTGGCCGGGGATCAAATTCTGCCCGGCATCAGCCCCAATATCGGCGTTTATCCGACCGAGCCAGAGGCCGATCCGCTGGCCGACTGGCTGGCAGCCTGCGACCGTCTGGCGGCCCATGCCCATGACGATCACCTCGTCTTGCCCGGACATAAGCTGCCCTTTACCGGCCTGCCGTTTCGCATGCGGCAATTGCGGGACAATCACCATGGCGCACTCGACCGGCTGCGCGATTTTCTCAGCACGCCGCACACCGCCGCCGAGTGTTTCCCCCTTCTCTTCAAGCGCCAGATTGACCGGGGCACCTATGGTCTGGCGCTGGTCGAGGCCATTGCGCATCTCAACCACTTGCTGCACGCTGGTGAGGTAACCCGCTGGCGACGCGCCGACGAGGCGTGGCTATGGCAAATCAAGGATCTCTGACAAGGGGCCGCCCCATGGAACAGACCATCCACACCACCGCCGACGCCGTTGAGGCCGATGCGATGCCGCGCGCGCATGAGGTGCATTCCGACCCGAACCAGCCCTGTATCGAAACAGCCGCTAACTCTCTGACCAATGGCGCAGGCCAGACCAAAAGTGCGGCGCAATGGGCCTATGAACGCCTGATTCTCTATATCCAGAACTTTGAGAAAACACTTGATGAGGCGCATGAGGTGGCCATGGGCTTTGCCGGGAGCGATAGCGGCGTGATCCGCATCGAAGGCATGGGCTATTTCGAGCCGGACATCCTGACGTTTTACGGACAGGATCAGATGGGCATGCGCACGCAACTGATCCAGCATGTCGGACAGCTTAGCGTGATGCTGCGCGCCCTTCCGAAACAGGTCGAGACAGCAGAGCCGAACCGGATCGGATTCCGCCTCGCCCAAGACCTTAACAAAGCCTGAGACCGCGACAGCTTGGGTGGTGACAGGCCCCGTCAAATGGGCTATCCAACGGCGGAATTTGAACGGAAGTCAGCAAGGGACACGCAGAACATGGCCGAGCACAAGCATGGTGAAATGAATATCGACGTTCAGGAAAAGACCTTTGATGGGTTCATCAAGTGGGTGACATATGTCGCCATCGCCTGCATCGTCCTGTTGCTCTTTATCGCTGCGGTCAACGGCTGATCTGGCGGTTCGGCTCCCGCGCTGAGGGTATGTAATGCGGTCATTGGTTCTGGCGCTTGCCGCCTCTCTCACGCTGGCGGGATGTTCGGCGGAATCGGTCTGGGCACCGGATGAAGAGGTGGCGCGCGCCGCCTATCGCCATGATGGCCCGCCGCGCCTGACCCTTTATACGATGATCAACAATGGTAACGGTTCTGGCGCGCATACCTCGCTGATGGTCAACGGATCGCAGCGGGTGATTTTTGATCCTGCGGGATCCTTCAACAAGGCCAAGCACCTACCCGAGCGCAATGATGTTCTCTTTGGGATCAATCCTCAGGTCGAGGATGTCTATACCCGCTACCATGCACGCGAGACCTTTCGGGTGCAGATACAGCAACTCGACGTCTCGCCGGAATTGGCCGAACGCGCGCTGCAACTGGTAAAGGCCAACGGACCGGTGCCGCAGGCACAATGCTCGTTCGCAACGTCGCGCATTCTGGCAGAGCTTTTTCCCGGCCAGATTCCCACCTCTTGGTATCCGCGCAAAACCGCCGAGGCCTTTGGCCAAATCCCCGGCGTGACCGAGCAGACGCTGTACGAATACGACAGCGACGACAATTCCAATGTCCTCGCCGCTTGGGACCCGCAGCGCGCCAAGGCACAGTGATCCGCACAAAAGGCTTGGCCTGACTCGTCTTGCCCCATGCGATGCGTCCTGAAATGTGCTAGATGATCTTCGCACGAGTGGTCATAGGGCCAAATCCGTTTGCCTGAGATGTGGCGCTCTCGGCACCATCTCGTGGCAACGCCGCCCGTGGGGATTGGGGCAAAAGACAGCACTATCCCCCTGCCAGATGCAGAGCCGCCGCCCCCCCAAACAGAAAACCCCGCCCGCACAGGGCGGACGGGGCTTTGATTTCGTGGAATTGAGCGAGGGGGTTATTCCGGCTGGCCCCCAGCCATCACCGAGAGACCGCGCAGGATATCAATGGCATAGGCCAGTTGATAATCATCTTCGCGCAGCTTGGCCGCCAGTTCGGCCCGTGCCCGATCTTCTTCGATCTGCTTGATCTCATCCTCGGTCAGGCTGTCATTGTTCAGGCGTCCACGAAGATCGGCCTCAGAGCGGTCGGGACGATTCGTGGTCTCTTCCTCCTCGGTCTGGGGCGCGCGCGGCGGCTGCTCGACAAGAATGTCAGGGCTCACACCAAGTGCCTGAATAGAGCGGCCCGATGGCGTGTAATACCGCGACGTGGTCAAGCGCATTGCGCCGTTCCCCCTCAGCGGCATGACCGTCTGCACCGAGCCTTTGCCAAAGCTCTTGGTGCCCACAACGATAGCCCGGTGATGATCCTGCAACGCACCTGCCACGATTTCTGAAGCGCTCGCAGAACCGCCATTGATCAAAACCACGATCGGCTTGCCATTGGCCAGGTCGCCGGGCGTGGCATTAAAGCGCTCGCCATCCTGCGGGTTGCGGCCTCTTGTGCTTACGATCTCGCCCTTGTCCAGAAACGCATCCGAAACTTTGATCGCCTGCGTAAGCAGGCCGCCCGGATTGTTGCGCAGATCAAGGATGATGCCGCTCACCTCATCTTCGCCGCCCAATTCCTCAATCTTTTCGGCAAGGCCACTTGCAAGATTGGCATAGGTTTGATCGTTGAATGTGGTCACGCGCAGAACAACCGCATCTTGTTCGGCACGCGCGCGCACTGCCGTCAGTTTGATCGTGTCACGGATGATCGAGACGTCAAACGGTTCCGGCGACCCCTCACGCACCACGGTGATAAGGATCTCGCTACCTACCGGCCCGCGCATCAAATCCACCGCCTCGTCAAGCGTCAGACCCAAAACGCTGGCCCCATCGACATGGGTGATAAAATCGCCCGCCTCGATACCCGCCTGATCCGCCGGGGTGCCATCCATGGGCGAGACCACCTTGACGAAGCCATCCTCTTGCGTAACCTCGATCCCCAAACCGCCGAATTCGCCACGCGTCTGCACCTGCATGTTCTCGGCATCATCGGGCGAGAGATAGCTGGAATGCGGATCGAGCGAGGTCAACATGCCGTTGATCGCCGCCTCGATAAGCTCCTTGGTTTCAACCTCTTCGACATATTGCGCGCGTATGCGTTCAAAAATATCTCCAAACAGATCAAGCTGTTCGTAGACGTTATTGGTCGTCTCGGCCTCCTGCGCCAACAGCGGGGCGGCCACCTGTGTCGTTACCACGGCGCCGGTCAAAATGCCGGCAGAGGCAGCCATCAGGAATTTTTTCATGTCTCAACCATCCTTATCGGTCTTGAACCACGTGAGCGGGTCCACTGGAGAATTGTCTTGCCGCACCTCAATATAGAGCGTCTGCGTGCGTCTGGCACCCGTATCCTGCACATTGGCGGCAAGTAGCAGATCACCTTCGGTGCCCGCACCCCCCATAAGCCCCACTGGGCTACCGCCCGGCAGGACCTGCCCTGCCTGACCATAAACAACATCAAGGCCCGCAAACACCAGCAAAATCCCCGCCTGTGGTTCGAGAATGATCACATTTCCGTAGTCAAGCAAAGGACCGCGATAGCGCACGGTCGCGGCACTGGGCGAAGTGACAAGGGCGCGCGGGCGCGTGGCCAATAGAATGCCGGGGCGTGCAATCCCGGCGGCGTCTGCCTCGCCCGCGCGGCGCAGGATCACCCCTTCGGCAGGCAGCGGCAGCGCGCCTTTGCGCGCCGTGATATCAGGTAGGCTACCCGGTGCCTCATCTACCGCAATCTCGCTGAGACCACTGGCGAACCCCTCCAGCGTCTCGGTCGAGGCGATCAGCAACGCGGTCCTGACCGGGTCCTCGGTAAAGCGGCGCGGCAGGTCTGTGCGCTCGGCCATGGCGGTGCTGAGCGCGGTGCGCGCCTCTTGCACGCCTTCCAGCCCCTCTTGCAGCTTGTCTGCCGCACTTTGCTGAAGCACACGCAGCACGCTCAACTCCTGCACCTTGTCGCGCAGTTCGAGCGCGCGCGCATCCAGCGCCGGTGCAACCTCGGACAGGATCATACCCGCCCGCGCCGTGCCAACCGGCCCCGATGGATGCATCAGCAGCACCGGCACCGGCGCACTGCCCATGCCCGAGAGCACGCCCAGCAACTGCGCAATCTCGGCCTCGCGCGCCTGCAATTCCGCCCCAAGCGCCTGTTCGCGCAGTGATGCCCGGCGCAGCCCGTCGCGCATCGCCTCAAGCCCATCCTCATAGGCCGAAATCACTTGGGTCAGGGCCTTGACCCGGTTCTGTGCGCCCTCTGCCTCGGCCAGGGCCTCGGCGGCAAGGCTAAGCTGTTCACTGGCCGCCCGTGCTGCAGCCGCAGGGTCCTGCGCCAAAGCGGGCGAAAGCGTGCCACAGAGCAGAAATACAGCGCAACAGGTGGGCAAAAACCTCATGTCAGCAGGGTCTCCCCGGTCATTTCCACCGGTTGTTGCAGCCCCATCAGCTGCAACACCGTCGGTGCGAGATCCGCCAACCGCCCCCCCGCACGCAGGCCCGCCCCCTCTGGCCCACCCAACAAGATCACTGGAACGGGGTTGAGCGTGTGGGCGGTATGCGGCCCGCCGGTTTCAGGATCGACCATCACTTCGCAATTGCCGTGATCCGCCGTGACAATCATCGTGCCGCCCACCTCTGCGAGCGCCGCGACAACCTTGCCAAGCCCTCGGTCCACAGCCTCGCAGGCTGCCATAGCCGCCTTGAGATCGCCGGTATGGCCGACCATATCGGGATTGGCGTAATTCACCACGATCAGATCATAGCGCCCTCGGATCGCCGCGACCAGCCGGGTCGTCACCTCGTCGGCGGACATCTCGGGCTTGAGATCATACGTCGCGACATTGGGCGAGGGGGCCATGTAACGATCCTCGCCCGGCTCCGGTTGCTCTTTGCCCCCGTTCAGGAAAAAGGTCACATGCGGATACTTCTCGGTCTCGGCCAGATGAAACTGGCAAAGCCCGTGTTGCGCCACCCATTCAGCAAGAGTGTTGACGATGTCGCGCGAGGGAAAAACTGTATCGAACCACGCAGTATGCGCCTCGGAATATTCCACCATCCCAAGCAGCGCCGCCCACTGCGGACACTCTCCCCGCTCGAATGCGGCAAAGGCCGGATCGGCAACCGCTTGCAGGATCTCGCGGGAACGGTCAGCGCGAAAGTTGAGACAAAAGAGACCATCGCCATCTCGCGCGCCAGCGTAATCGCCAATCACCGTCGCGGTGATGAATTCGTCGGTCTCGGACCGCGCATAGGCATTGGTGATTGCCATCCGCGGATCGGGGCAGCGCAGGCCGCGCCCTGAAACAATCGCCTCATAGGCTTCTTGAACGCGCGACCAACGGTTGTCACGGTCCATGGCAAAGTAGCGCCCCGTGACGGTGGCGATACGCACCTCCGGCGGCATCAAGTCGCGCAAGGCCTCCAACTGCACCCGCGCCGATTTCGGGGCCACGTCCCGCCCGTCGGTCAGGGCATGAAGCAGAACCGGCACGCCCGCTTCGGTCAGGGCACGCGCCGCCGCCGCGATGTGATTGAGATGCCCATGCACCCCGCCATCTGACATCAGCCCCAGAAGATGCGCGCGCCCGCCACTCGCCTTCATCTTGGCAATAAAGCCCTGCAAGGCGATGTTTGAAAAGAAGGATCCATCGTCAATGGACAGGTCGATCTGGCCCAGATCCATCGCCACAACGCGCCCCGCGCCGATATTGGTGTGACCCACCTCGGAATTGCCCATCTGCCCGCGCGGCAGGCCCACATCCGGGCCATGGGTGATCAATGTGGCATGGGGGCACGTGGCCATCAACCGGTCGAAAACAGGCGTCTGCGCCAGATGCGGCGCATTGGCATGGGGGCTGTCGCTCAGCCCCCAACCATCAAGGATGCACAGGACGACGGGTTTCGGCATGCTTTCTCCTGACCTTCGTGTTGCCGCCTTCTAGCCTGTCGGGACCGCAGGGTGAAGGTGCTTTGCAATCGCGCCGCAATCCGGCGGAAACCTGTCGCGCCTCGCGCGGTTCGTCTTCGTGCCGCGCTCTATCAGAGCGCTACGGTCCAACGTCACGCAGGCGGCCCCCTCAGGATGCTTGCGAAGGCGGCGGAATTCCGCTTGAACGGGCCAGCGGACAAGGAAAGGCACAAAATGACAACCTGGATCACCATCTGCGACACCTGCAAACGCGAGGATTGGGACGCCGCCACGCACAGCCGCCCGCATGGCGAAGATCTTGCCGCCCTCGTCGAGCGCGCGGCAGAAGGCCATCCCAACGTCCGCACGCGCCGGGTGGCCTGTCTCATGGGCTGCGGCAAGGGCTGTAACGTCGCCATTCAGAGCGCGGGCAAGCTGGCCTATACCTTGGGCGATTTCACCCCCGAGAGTGACGCCGCCGAAGCGATTGTCGCCTATGCCGCGCTGCATGCCGACAGCGCGACAGGGCAAGTGCCCTACAAACAATGGCCGCAGGGGGTAAAGGGGCATTTCGTAACCCGACACCCTCCTCTGCCCACCGAACCAGAGGTCTGAGGACCATGCACCGGGATCATGGCGGCGGCCTTGACGCGGCGCGGGCAGACTATGGCGGGGCGCGGGCCGATTGGCTTGACCTGTCGACAGGGATCAACCCCCTGCCCTACCCGGTCGAGATCACATCCCCCGAGGCTTGGACCGCCCTGCCCGACCGCGCCGCGCAAGAGGCACTGACCACGGCCGCACGGGTATTTTGGCAGGTGCCCGATGGGGCGGCGGTGCTGGCCGCGCCCGGTGCCTCTGCTGTGATCGCGCGCCTGCCGGGGCTGCGCCCGCCCGGTTCGGTGCATATCCCCGGCCCGACCTATAACGAACATGCCGCGAGTTTCCGCGCCCATGGCTGGCAGGTGATGGACACCCGCAACTCTGACACCCCCGTAGATGCACGGGTCATGGTGCACCCCAACAATCCCACCGGGCAATTTTACGGCGCGCAGGATCTGGACGCCCCCCTGACCGTGATCGACGAAAGCTTCTGCGATGTGGCTCCGGATCGCTCGCTGGTGCGCTGTGCAACCCGGCCAGGGGTGATCGTGCTCAAGAGTTTCGGCAAGTTCTGGGGGCTGGCGGGGCTGCGGCTTGGCTTCGCCATCGGCGCACGCGCCGAGGTGGATCAGTTGGCCGACATGCTTGGGCCATGGCCGATCTCTGGCCCGGCACTGGAAATCGGGGCAAGGGCACTCAACGATCCCGACTGGGCGCGCGAAACGCGGGTGCGCCTGAATGAAGAGGCCGCGCACCTCGACGCGCTGATGTGGCGCGCCGGGGCCGAGGCGGTCGGCGGCTGTGCATTGTTCCGGCTATACCGGGTCAACTCTGCGCAGGCGTGGCACGAGCGGTTGGCGAAACACCGCATCCTCATCCGGGTGTTTCCCTATGCAGAGGATCTGATCCGTCTGGGCCTGCCGGGGCCGGATGGCTGGGCACGGCTCGAGGCGGCACTGTGATCCTTGTATGGGCAATGCTGCTCGATGCAGCCTTGGGCGAACCACGTTGGCTCTGGGATCGGCTGCCGCATCCGGCGGTTCTGATGGGGCGTGCAGTGGGCTGGTGCGACCGGGTGCTCAACCGCGGCGTGGCGCGGCGCGCGCGGGGTATTGCGGCCATGACCGGGATCGGGGTCTTGGCCCTAGGGCTCGGATGGGCCTTGGCGCAACTTGGCCCTGTGGTCGAGGTCATCGTTGCCGCGATCCTTTTGGCGCAACGCTCGCTTGTGGATCACGTGGCAGCCGTGGCGCGGGGCTTGCGGATTTCCTTGGGCGACGGGCGGCACGCGGTGGCACAGATCGTGGGGCGCGACACGGCGGCGATGCAGCCCTCGGATGTGGCGCGCGGGGCCATCGAATCAGCCGCTGAAAACCTCAGCGACGGGGTCATCGCACCTGCCTTCTGGTTTCTGATCGGGGGGCTGCCGGGGCTCATGCTCTACAAGATCACAAATACCGCCGACAGCATGATCGGCTATCGCACACCGCGACATGAGGCCTTTGGCTGGGCGGCGGCGCGATTCGACGACCTGCTCAATCTGGCACCCGCACGCCTGACGGCCGCGCTGATCCTCGCCACTCACGGGCTCTGGTGGCAATGGGATCAGGTCGCGCGCGAGGCGCGCCAACACCGCTCGCCCAATGCCGGCTGGCCCGAGGCCGCGATGGCGCGGGCCTTGGGCGTGGCCCTGTCCGGCCCCCGCTCTTACCACGGCACGCGCCAGGAGTTTCCCTATGTGAACGCGACCGGGCAACGTGACATCGGCGCGGCAGAGATTGAAGCCGCCTGCGGCGCGCTCTGGCGGGCGTGGGGCGCGGCTCTGGCTTTGGTGGCGGTCTCGACGCTTCTGATCTGACGCCTTAGCCGATCAGCATCTTCAGACCTTGGGTGACATCCGAGCGCACCGCAAGACGCAGGCTCGGCTCATCCCCTGCCTTGAGGGCCGCGATGATCAACCGGTGATAATGCGGCGGGTCTTTGCGCCGCAGGCGGCCATAGAGGGCCCGCATTGTCGGACCAAGCTGAAGCCATACGGTTTCCGCCATCGCCAACATGGCCGGCGCTTGGGCGCGCAGATAGAGCGTGCGGTGAAATTCCAGATTGCGTCGGATATAGGCCACCGCGTCCTGTCGGGCGATATCCTCAGACACGCGGGCGTTGATGCTCTGGAGACGGTCAATCAGCGCGATATGCGCCCGCGGCAGCGCGCGACTGGCCAGTTCCACCTCGATCAGCGCACGCAGCGCCGCCAGCTCTTCGATCCGTTCGCTGTTGAGTTCCGGCGTAGACACGCGGCCAGAGCTGGACATGGTCAGCGCACCTTCGGCCGAAAGACGGCGCACAGCCTCACGCGCAGGCGTCATCGACACGCCGAACTCTGCGCCAATTCCCCGCAGGGTCAGTGCCTGCCCCGGAGCAATCTCGCCATGCATGATGCGCGATCGCAGACCGCGATAGACGCGGTCATGCGCAGACGGAGACGGATCGGGGCGTGGCGGCAAAAGCATGCGCCCATGTGATCACAAACTGCGCTTAGGTCAATTGCCGAAACGATACCGGTGCAGCGCCCCGCCTTCGCGCCGAAGCCAGGCGCGCCGCGTTTCATACTCGGGCATCAGCCGCGCCACTTCGGCCCAGAACGCGGGCGAATGATTCATCTGCGCCAGATGCGCCACCTCATGCGCCGCCACATAATCCAACACAGCGGGCGGCGCGAGGATCAGCCGCCAAGAATAGCTCAGCGCCCCCGAGGCCGAACAAGACCCCCACCGCGACCGCGTGTCGCGCAGGGTCAGCCGGGTATAGCGCCGCCCCAATAGGCCCACGTAATGATCCGAGGCCGCCGCCAGCCGATCCCGCGCCCGCGCCTTGAGCCACCCTTCCAGACGCGCCGCAGCACTTTCTTCTGGCCCCGGTACACAAAGTTGCCCCGGCGCGCGCTGAACACGCCGCCCACTGCCCGGCACGATTCGCAATATCTCGCCCTCAACCGGAAGATCGCAGCCAATGCCCACAACCATCTGCCCCGGCCGCCCCTCCAGATGACCGCGCAGCCAATCAGCCCGCGACCGGGCAAAGGCCAAAGCCTCTGCCTCGCTTACACCGCGCGGAATCGTCAGGGTCACACGCCCGTCCAGCCCCGACACACGCAGCGAAATGCGCCGCGCGCGCGCACTGTGGCGCAAAGTCAGGGCAACCGGGGGGTTGCCCGTCAGCATGTGATGGCCCATATGCGCTCCTGCTCGGGGTCCGGGTGTCACCGTCAAAGGCTTTGACAGCCATTCAATGTTATGGCAGGGGACGCGGATCGTCGACAAGACCAGAGATTCAAAGGGGATCACCCATGCCCAAGGAAGAATGGGGCGTCAAGCGTATCTGCCCGACAACCGGCAAACGCTTTTACGACCTGAACAAGAACCCGATCGTCAGTCCCTACACCGGCGAGGTGGTGGAACTGTCGTCGCACAAATCGCGCTCGATGGCTCCGGACGCTGAAGATGCGGAAACGAAGAAACTGAAGGCAGGGAGCATCCTTGATGATGATGCGGATCTGCTGGATGATGATGACGTTGATGTCGAGCTGGATGATGATCTGCTCGAGGATGACGAGGACGAGGATGTGTCGCTCGACGACATCGCCGACGTGGCCTCGGACGACAACGATCTTTAATGATCGGAGGGCGGGATTTTCCACTTGATCCCGCCCGCCGCTTTGCTTAGAGAGCGGCGCACGGCCCAATGCGGCCATGGAATTGGGGCCTTAGCTCAGCTGGGAGAGCGCTTGCATGGCATGCAAGAGGTCAGGGGTTCGATCCCCCTAGGCTCCACCAATTCCCCGTCATACACTGATAGTTGACCGCCTTCGACCAAAAGACCGGCCTCGCAGTCGCCGTCTCGGTTTTGGGCCGGACAGCCTCGCCAACGGCGACCACAGGCTCGAGACCCAGAACGTAAGGGTAAGCTTCCTGATTGCGGCAAATTCGGCCCGAGAATCCCTTGACGCGCCTGTGCTTTGAGCCTAAAGACGCCAAACGGAATTCGGGGCGCTGCCTGTGGTGGTGCCCGTTTGTGTTACGAAGGGCCAGCACGCGCCCTCAGCAAGAACGAGGATGATCTCATGTCGCGCCGCTGTGAACTGACCGGAAAAGGCCCGATGGTTGGCAATAACTCCAGCCACGCCAACAACAAGACACGTCGTCGGTATCTGCCGAACCTCAACGACGTGACCCTGCAATCCGAGACCCTGAATCGCGGCATCAAGCTGCGGATCTCGGCGCATGCCCTGCGCAGCGTCGACCATCGCGGTGGTCTCGATGCGTTTCTCGCCAAGGCCAAGGACGACGAGCTGTCGGCCTCCGCGCTGAAGGTCAAGAAAGAGATTGCCAAGGCGCAGGCCGCAACCGCCTGAACCAAAGCGTAAACTGTTTCGCGAACAGCCCTGCCCAACCGGCGGGGCTGTGCTTTTTTGTCGCTTGCCCATGCCGGGCGGACAGGCCTATACCTCTGGCCGATGAGACCACTGCACCCGCTCCTGGCCTTGGCCCTCTGCCTTGTTCTGGCCCTTACCAGCCAGAGCCTTGCCGTGGCACGCGGCATGGCACAGCCCGTAGGCCAGATTGTGCTCTGCACCGGCACAGGGCCGATCACAGTCGCAGTGGACGCAGAGGGGCAGCCCCTTGCAACGCCCCACCTCTGCCCCGATTGCTTGCCCGGTTTTGCCGTTGTGCTGGACGCGCCCCTTGCCCTTGGCCTGTGGCTGGCGTCAGAGCGGCGGATCAGCACAATCACAGTGGAACGCCATGCTGCGATGCGCAGCCTGCCCCCGAATGTCGCGCGGGCACCGCCTGTGGCGGTCTGACAGCCACTTTCAGACCGTAACTCAGACATTCAAGGAGCGACCCATGTCCTTCAAATCCACCCTTCTGGCGGCCTTCGCCACAACCATCCTTGCCGTGCCCGCACTGGCCCAAGAAATCCAAGTGCTTGACACCTACGCCCGCAGCGCCAGCCCCACGGCCAAGACCGGCGCGGCCTTCATGCTGATCGAGAATATCGGCGATGCTGATGACCGCCTGATCGGCGCGGTCTCGCCCGCCGCGCAACGGGTCGAGTTGCACACCCACATCGAAGAGAGCGGCGTGATGAAGATGGTGCATGTCGAAGAAGGCTTTGCCATCACGGCAGGTGAGACGCTGGTGTTGGAACGCGGCGGCGCGCATGTAATGCTGATGGGCCTCACCGAGAGCTTTGAGCAAGGCAAGATCATACCGATAACGCTGGTGTTCGAGAAATCCGGCGAGATCGTAGTCGACGTGCCCGTCGATCTGGCGCGCAAACCAGAAGAGGGCCACGGCAAAGCGCACGGGACCAAACACTAACCGGTTTAGGCCCTCGTAAGGCATCGCAACGCAAATTTCTGATCGCCTTCAAAGTGTTTCGGTTGTTCATTGGAACGCCGAAACACTTTTTTTGCTTGATCAGGCCCTGCCGAACGTCGCTAAAATATCAGCCGACGGCGCGACCAGCCATCTTTTCAAGATGCGCGCGCAGTTGTTCCGCCTCATAGCGCGCCTCGCGCAGACCGTCCATGGTGGCGGCCAGTTCTGCCTCGGTCTGGCTGATCTGATTGGTCAACTCCGCCTCACGCTGTTGCAGATAGGTGATCGCCTGATCGCGGGTTTCTTCGGCCTCGTGCAGTTCTTGCGCCAACCGCTCCAGTTCCCCTACATCCGATCCCGGCACGCGGATAAAGCGATGTACCAGCCAATTGGCGAACCAGCCCATGCAGAACGCCACGAAAAGAACGATGGCGGTTGCGATGATGAATTCGGTTCTATTCATTCGGTTGGCGTATCCTGCGTGGTCTCTTCTGCCTCTGCACCTTCTTCCCCCGGTTCTTCAAGGCTTTCAAGCGCTGTTTGCTCATCTGGCAGTGGCTCGGGGCGGATCAGGCGAAATTCAATACGGCGGTTGGTCTCGCGGCCCTCTTCGGTCTCGTTATCAGCGATGGGCACGCTCTCACCATAGCCCTTGGCGTCAATGCTCGATGTCAGCACGCGGCGCATGCGCAATTCGTCCAGAACCGCGCGCGCACGCGAGAGGCTGAGTTGCGCGTTCATATCCTCGCCACCCTGGCTATCGGTATGGCCGCCGATTTCCATCCGAACCTCGCCGCATTTTTTCAGCACATCGGCAATGTCATCCATGATGGCCGCCCCTTGGGCGTCAATCTTGGCCGATCCCGGCTCAAAGTTGATTTTGCGCTCTGCTTGGATCCCCGCGATTTGCGCCTCGCATTCCTCTGGCGTCGGAAGCCCGGCCACAGGATCGAGGGCCTCTTTATACGTCACGTCGATAGAGTATTGTTCTGCCTCGCCCAGCTTTTCCGCAAGAAACTGCGCGATTTCCGCACTGGCAGTCTTGCGGCCCGTATTTCCCTTAACGCCGATATTATCGGGCGTGACGGTCACGACACCGTTCGACAGATAGGACAAGGCTTCAAGCCCGGTCAGAACGCGGATCGGCCAATCACGCGGCAAACCCTCGGCGACCCGCGCCGTCAAATGCACCGAATCCGATGAAAACCGCGCCTTGGCAAAGCTACGCACCGTCTCGCGGCTGGTCTCGCTGCCCACCCGGCCCCGAATCAGAACCTGACCTTCGGGCGACAGAGTGGCCACAAACTCTGGCGCTGCGGGCTGCGCGGCATCGGGCGGCGGCGGCAACGTGGCAGTAAGGGCAAAAACCTCGGGCAGATCGGCTTCAAGTTTACCCGCCACGTCGTCAAAGAGGCTTTGCGCCGTGCCTTCGGGCGCCAAAAGCGCTACATCGGCATCCGAAAACGTAACCGTGCCGCCGCCAAGGTCCGCGACCGCCGCGATGGCCAGTTCTGCCGCCCGCGACCATTGGGGCGAGGGCACACCCATCCCGACCACACAGTCGGCCTTGGTCTGGATGCCAGCCTTGCCCGCAGCGCGCAAAATACCATCGCGCGCCTCTTCGGTATCCGCAGAGCAGGAGTCGAATCGCGCGCCTGTTTCGTCGATGACGAACCGCAGGGTAAACGGCGTGATCACTGGCCGCGGTGCCGAGATTGCGAGCGCCAGGCGCACATCGTCCGGGGCCGTGCGCGCCAGATCCGTCTCGATCCGGCGCTGTGCCTCTGTGCTGTCGACCATGGCCTTGATCTCGACCCTATCCGCACTCACGGAAATCTTGGCGCGCGGCAATTTTCCCAGCGACCGCACCGCATAACGCAGCGCTGCGGGCCATGTCTCTGGATACGGGTAATCTGCGGAATCAAGCAGGTCGGCCACCGGGACGTCATCGGTCACAGACGCGATATCCGCCAAAAGCTTATCTCGGTCCGTGGCCGCAGGCACCAGCCCGATCAAGGAAATGCCGCTATCGTTGCGCAGGATTTCGATGGCAAAGCGCGGCGGCGCGATATCGGCTGCATCTTGCACCAACATCTGGTCGATCACCCGCGCTGCATCAACCACCGTGCCCGCCAGCGACAGCGCCTTGAACCGCAACGCCTCAGAGGGCGCGGTGCCCGCCAGAAAGAGTTGCAGCCCGTCCGTATCGACATCGGCCCAGACCAATCCAACCCGGTCCAGCGTGTCACGCACCGCCCGCCGAGAGCTGTCTTCGATGGCGCTCACAGCAAAGCCTGCGGCAACAACCGCAAGCACCGCTGCCCCGACAAAGGTTCCGGCGATCGTAAAGGCAGATGATAAACGCATCGGGCAATAGCCAATTTATGAGTGCTGCCCACGTCTTTAGGCGTGCGGCGGCATGAGTTCAATCACAGCAGACAAGCGACGGCGAAAAACGGCACAGGCAAGAGACCCGCATCGCGATTGGACCGGAAAAGGTGAAGCAGGCGCGCGGTATCGTCCAACCGCAAGCGACGCATCTGGCCTTGCATATGCCAGCCCATCACCCACGGCCCGCAGAGCGCCACAAGAAGCGCCGTCATGCGGGCGTCCGGCACCGCAAGAATAACCGCCAACGCCATCAACGAGACAGTCGCCACCAAAAACCACCGCAGCCAGCGCGGGGAATTGTCGCCAAAGAGCCGCGCCGTGGATTTCACCCCGATAAGGGCGTCATCCTCGGCGTCCTGATGGGCATAGATCGTGTCATAAAAGAGCGTCCAGGCGATACCCGCGAGATAAAGGATCACCGCAGGTGTCTCGAGGCGTCCGGTATGGGCCGTCCAGGCCAAAAGCGCGCCCCAGTTAAAGGCAAGACCCAGAAAGACCTGCGGCCACCATGTGAACCGCTTGGCAAACGGATAGACGGCGACGGGCAAGAGCGAGAGTATGCCAAGCACGATTGCGGCGGTGTTGAACGTCAGCAGAATCCCGAACGCAATCAGCGCCTGCACCGCCATCCAGATCAGCGCGCCGCGCACCGTGACCTGCCCCGAAGGAATAGGCCGCGAGGCCGTGCGCGCGACAGAGCCGTCGATATGCCGGTCGGTGATGTCATTCCACGTGCAGCCCGCCCCGCGCATAAGAAAGGCACCAAGACCACAGCCAATGAAGATCCACAGATCATGCCACCCCGCCTGCCCATCTGACAGCATCGCCAGCGTCAGCCCCCACCAGCAGGGCAAAAGCAAGAGCCATGTGCCAATCGGCCGATCTGCTCGGCTCAGCCGCAAATAGGGGCGCGTCGCCGCAGGGGCCAATCGGTCCACCCAATTGCCCGCATAGGCATCGGCCACCTGTCCCGTGGCCTCTGGCGTCTGGTTCTTTGCGGTCATATGTTGGCCCCATGAAAGCAGCGAAGATCAGGCTTTATGTAGAGCACCCGTTGGGGGAAGGGCAAACCATTCCTCTGACGCAACCACAGGCCCATTACCTCTTTGGGGTGATGCGGCAAGGTGTGGGTGATGCTGTGCTGCTCTTTGACGGGCGGCACGGCGAATGGCGCGCCGACGTGATCGAGGCAGGCAAGCGCGGCGGGGTGTTGCAGGTGGCAGAGCAGACAGCTCCGCAGCGCGATCCGCCGGATCTTTGGCTCTTGTTCGCCCCGATCAAAAAGGCGCGGACCGATTTCATCGTCGAGAAAGCCGCCGAGATGGGGGCTGCGCGGATCATCCCTGTGCAGACCGAGTTCACCAATGCCGAACGCATCCGACAGGACCGCCTTCAGGCCCATGCCGTCGAGGCCGCCGAGCAATGCGGCGGCACCTTTGTGCCCGAAGTCGGCGATCTGCACCGCCTTGACCGGATGCTTGCGGACTGGCCCAAGGACCGGCAGTTGATGTTTTGCGATGAAGGGCTGGCGGGCCACGCGGCAACGCTTGCCGGTGATTTGCCGCGCGGCGCGCCTTGGGCCATCCTGATCGGCCCCGAGGGCGGGTTTTCAGAGGCCGAGCGCGCGCGCCTCGCGGCGCTGCCGCAGGCGCATGCCGTCAGCCTTGGGCCTCGCATCCTGCGCGCCGATACGGCGGCGGTGGCGGCAATGACGCTCTGGCAACGCGCTTTAGGGGATTGGACATGAGCTTTATTCGCCCGCAAGCGCGCGCTGCTCTCTGGCGCTGGCGCGAAGTGCTCAGCGGTGTCGGGCTAGCAGCACTTGGGCTTTGGTGGGGGATTGGCAGCTATGGCCTTTTGCAATGGCTGGGCTACGCGCTTTTGATCCTTGCCGGGGCAGTACTGGTGATGGGGCTGCAACGCGCGCGATTTCGCGCAGGCGCGGGCGGCCCCGGCGTGGTGCAGGTGGACGAGGGGCAAGTCGCCTATTTCGGGCCTCTGACGGGGGGCGTGGTGGCCATTCGCGATCTTGATACGCTCACGCTCGATCCCACAGGCAAGCCGCCACATTGGGTGCTAAGCATAGATGGCGCGCCCGCGCTGCATATCCCGCTCAACGCCGAAGGGGCCGAAGCGCTCTTTGACGCCTTCGCCGCCCTGCCCGGCCTGCGCACCGAACATATGCTGGCGCAGATGCGCCGCCTACCCGATCACCCAACCGTGATTTGGCAGAACCCGCAAAGCGCGGTCTCGCACCTTAGGCTGCATTGACAGTCCGTGTGTTTGCCGCCAACTGTGTCGCCCGAGACAATGCCCTGATCAGGAGGCCCGAATATGTCTATCCCACAATCCGGCGGCGGGCCGATCGAACGCCATGAGCAACTTGCAGAATATCTGGCAAGTGGTTGCAAACCCAAGCAAGATTGGCGCATTGGCACCGAGCATGAAAAGTTCGGCTATTGCAAAGACACACTGCGCCCCATTCCCTACGAGGGGCCGCGCAGCGTATTGGCGGTGCTTGAAGGGCTGCGCGATGTGCATGGCTGGTCGCCCGTGGAAGAGGGCGGCAAGCTCATCGGCTTGGAAAAGGACGGGGCGAATGTCAGCCTCGAGCCGGGCGGTCAATTAGAGCTTTCGGGTGCGCCGATTGAGACCATTCACCAAACCTGCGACGAGGTGAACGACCACCTGCGCGAGGTCAAAGACATCGCCGACAAGGTGGGCGTGGGCTTTATCGGCCTGGGTGCTGCCCCGATCTGGATGCATGACGACATGCCGCTCATGCCCAAGGGCCGCTACAAGCTGATGGACAGCTATATGCAGAAAGTCGGCACCATGGGGCGCACCATGATGCGCCGCACCTGCACCGTGCAGGTCAATCTCGATTTCTCCTCAGAACCCGACATGGTGCAGAAACTGCGCGTGGCGCTGGCCTTGCAGCCGGTGGCAACAGCCCTTTTCGCCAATTCGCCGTTTTTCGAGGGCAAGCCCAATGGGCACAAAAGCTGGCGCGCCCGCGTCTGGCGCGATCTTGATCCCGCGCGCACCGGCATGTTGCCCTTTGTGTTCGAAGAGGGTTTCGGGTTTGAGGCCTATGCCGATTACGCGCTCGATGTGCCGATGTATTTCGTCTATCGCGACGGCAAGTATATCGACGCTCTGGGGCAGTCGTTCCGCGATTTCCTGCGCGGTGAGCTTCCTGCCCTGCCCGGCGAGAAACCAACGCTGAGCGATTGGGCCGATCACCTGACCACCACTTTCCCCGAGGCGCGGATCAAGAAATTCATGGAGATGCGCGGGGCCGATGGTGGCCCGTGGCGCAGGCTCTGTGCGCTGCCTGCCTTCTGGGTGGGGTTGATGTATGACCAATCCGCACTTGATGCGGCATGGGACGTCTGCAAGGGCTGGGATGCCGAGACGCGCGATGCGCTGCGGGTGGCGGCCAGTGTGGACGGGCTTCAGGCGCGGGTGGGCGACATCCACATGCACGAACTGGCCCGCGAGGTTCTCAACATCTCTGAGGCGGGCCTTAAGGCGCGCGCGCGGTCGGGCGGCGGCGGCATGATCCCCGACGAGACCCATTTCCTTAATGCGCTGCGCGAAAGCGTCGAGACCGGCAAGGCCCCCGCGGATGAATTGCTCGACCGGTATAATAGCGATTGGGCGGGTGATCTTAGCCGGATTTACGCCGACTACAGCTATTAACCGCCTGTTCAGGCCGGCAGCGGGCTGCCCGTTCTGGTCCGGGTGCGCATCAGGATCAGAACCATGATCCCGATGTTGAGGAAATTCCAAGCAATGCCGTTGAGAAACGCCATGTGATAGCTGCCGGTCAGGTCATAAATCCAGCCCGACATCCAGCCGCCAATCGCCATCCCGGCGATGGTTGCCATCATCACAAATCCCACGCGCCGCCCAGCCTCGGCACTGGGCATATACTCTCGCACGATCACCGCATAGCTGGGCACGATGCCGCCCTGCGCCAAGCCAAAGACAAGGCTGACAACATAAAGCGAGGTTAGCCCACCCGAGGGCAGGTAGAGGAATAGCGCCAGACATTGCAGCGCCGAACCGATCAAAAGCGTGCGCACGCCCCCCAACCGATCCGCAAGCAGGCCTGAGACCAGACGCGATGCAACCCCGCCCAAAAGCATGAGCGACAGCATCTGTGACCCCACGGCAGGGCCATAACCCAGATCAACGCAATAGCTTACGATATGGACCTGCGGCATCGACATCGCCACGCAGCAGCCCACCCCGGCAAGGCCCAGAAGCAAGGCCAGAGTGCGCGGCGACAGCCCCGTCGCCCCAGCACGGGCCGAAGACAGGCTGTCAGCATGGGCGCGCGCCGCCAAAGGCACCCGGCGTCGCAACAACAGCGCAAGCGGGATCACCCCTGCCACCGTGACGACCGCCAGCACCATATAGACCGCCCGCCACCCCTGCTCTGCCAGAATACCGGCAAGGATCACCGGCCAAATTGCCCCTGACAGGTAATTACCGCTGGCGGTGATCGCCACAGCAATCCCGCGCCGCTTTAGAAACCAGAGCGAGACATCAGCAATCAGCGGCCCGAAACTGGCGGCAGATCCGAAACCGATCATGAATTGAAGCGTCGAAAGCAACAAAACCGTGGGGCTCATCGCAGCCAGGGCCGTCGCAGTGGAGATCAGAAGCGCTGACCCGATCAGCGCCGCCGTGACACCAAAACGGTCCACCACCCGCCCGATACCAAGGTTGCCCAGCGCAAACCCCACCATGGTCAGCGTATAGGGCATAGAGGCCGCCGCGCGGTCGACGCCAAACTCGGCCTGCATTGCGGGCATCACCACGATGATGGACCACATACCGGCATTGCCGATCATGGCAATGGCCAAAGACACGCCAAGGCGTGTCCAGGCATAGCGGCTGTCGAGAAGGGCGGTATCGGCGTTCATGGCGCGACGATAGGACGGCGCGCAGAGACTGACCAGATGGAAAAGAGCGGCCTTCAACGGGTTGTGATGGGGCGGCATTTTGCTGCAATCTCTATCCCGTGCTTGGCCCGGCGCGCGCGACAGGCTAACACTTGCCGCAAAAAGGAGGGCTCAGCCCATGTCGACCGCCAAGACCCAAACCGGGACCCAGATCGAAACCCCGACCGAGATTGCCCGCGACGTCATCCGGATCGAGGCCGAGGCTCTCAGCGCCCTCCACGCGGACCTGCCCATCGACTTCGATGCAGTGGTGACGCGCCTTCTTGAGGTCAAGGGTCGGGTCATCGTCTCGGGCATGGGGAAATCTGGCCATATCGCCGCCAAGATCGCGGCAACCATGGCCAGCACCGGCACGCCGGCGCAATATGTCCATCCGGGCGAGGCAAGCCATGGCGATCTGGGCATGATCACACGGGAAGATGCGCTGATCCTGATCTCCAACTCTGGCGAAACCCGGGAACTGGCCGATATCATTGCCCATAGCCGCCGCTTTGCGATCCCTCTCATCGCCATAACCAAAAAACCCGACAGTACCCTTGGACAACAGGCCGATTTCCGTCTGACCCTGCCCAATGCCCCCGAGGCCTGCGCCATCGGCATGGCCCCCACCACCAGCACCACCTGCACGCTGGCCTTGGGCGATGCTCTGGCTGTGGCGATGATGCGGCTGCGGGGCTTTGAGCGCGAGAATTTTCTGGCCTTTCATCCCGGCGGCACGCTGGGCGCACAGCTTTTGCGCGTCTCTTCGGTCATGCACAGCGGCGCAGCGCTGCCCGTGGTCAGCGCCGAGACCCCGATGGGCGAAACCTTGATCGAGATGACGGCCAAGGGCTTTGGCGTGGCGGCTGTGGTCGAAGAAGGTCGGCTAATGGCGGTGATCACCGATGGCGATTTGCGGCGCAACCTGTCGGACCTCATGGCACGCACTGCCGGAGAGGTGGCCACCCGCAACCCCCGCAGCATCCTGCCCGAGGCGCTCTTGTCCGAGGCTTTGGGCGTGATGAACACCCACAAGATCAGCGCGCTCTTTGCCGTGGATGAGAGCGGGCAATTGCGCGGCCTCGTGCATATCCATGACATCCTGCGCGCCGGGGTCGCCTGATCCCGGATCAGGCGCTCAGAAAGCTCGCATAGGGGATATAGCGCACCGGATCACCCGGCTGAATGGTCACCGCACCGTCAGGCAATTCCACCAGACCTTCAGCCCAGCTTAGGCCACTGATCCGCCCCGAGCCTTCCGAGGCGAAAACCTCTGCCCGCCCCTGACGGATCCGTGCGCGCAGATATTCACGGCGTCCCGGTTTCTTGCGTTTCTCAAAACCGGCAGGCACGTGAAATCCCTGCGGCACCGACCAGCCCGCCCCGGACAAGAGCCGCAGCGCAGGCCGCGCAAAGATCAGCGCACAGACAAGGGCCGCCACCGGATTGCCCGGCAGGCCAAAGACCGGCACGCCCCGCCAGAGGCCAAGCGCCAAGGGCCGCCCCGGTTTCAGGGCGATACGCCATTCGGCCATGGCCCCCGCCTCATTCAACAAGGCCGATACATGATCCTCATCGCCCGACGACGCGCCGCCAGAGGTGAGAATGGCATCCGAATCTTCCGCCGCACGATCCAACGCAGCGCGAAGCGCTGCGCGGTCATCGGCAATACGCCCCAGATCAAGCGGCGCATAGCCCATCTGCTCCACAAGACCCAAAAGCATAGGACGGTTTGCATCATAGATCTGGCCGGGTCGGGCGGGATGACCGGCCTCTACCAGTTCATCGCCAGTGGAGATGACCGCGACGCGCAGCTGTTCATGCACTGGCAGATCCGCCACGCCCACAGCGGCGCAAAGCGCCAGATCGGCAGGGCTAATCACACGGCCCGGCGCAAGTACCGGCGCATCTGCCGCCACATCCTCGCCCGCGCGGCGTGTATTGGCACCGGGCTTTAGCCCCGCACGAAACGCGATACGCCCCGCGCCCAAGGTCACATCCTCTTGCAGGATCACGGTATCAACGCCCTCAGGCAGCGCAGCCCCCGTCAGCACGCGCACCGCATGGCCGGGGGGCACGCTGTCGGGATAGGGCACACCAGCGGCGGCGCGCCCCTCAACGAGCGGCAGCGTTTGATCGCCAGCGGTCAGGCTTGCATGGGCAAAGCCATAGCCATCCACGGCGGTATTCGCCTCGGGCGGGTTGGCGCGCAGCGCGGTGACGGGTGCGGCCAGAACGCGGCCCAAGGCCTGCGCCAGCGGCGCGCGGGTCTGGCCCACCACGGGACGCAGCCGATCTTGCAAAAGCGCCAATGCGTCATCGACCGGCGTCCAATCCACGCCCGCAGGCAGTGCAAAACAATCATTCCGCAGGGGCGGCGGTTTGAGCACGTCGTCACATGCGGCAATCAACGCCGCCTCATATCCCAAACCCAGAATCCAGCCTTCTTCCGGCGCATCCACCGCCAGCATTTCGGCCAGTTGCTCCTGAGGTAAACGCGCCAACGCGCGCGCCATCAGCCGCACCTGATGCGCATCCCGGATCTCGCCCAAGGGTTTGACAGCGGCATTGATCAGCCCCGGCCAGATTTCGACCAGCGCCACGGGCTTGTCCAACACCTCGAACGGCCAGACAGACACTTGCCCGTAAAACCTGCGTCTGAGCCGGTTGAGCACCGGCAGCCCGGTCAAAACCTGTCCACCCACGGCCCCCGCGCCCCCCATCTGCCAGCAGGTGAAGGCCCCCTTCGCCCGTGCCTCGGCTGCCCGCCGCTCGGTCATGCCATGCCCTGCCCGCGTATCCTTGCGCGGCAAACCGGCAATCTCACGCTTCAACCCGTTGAACCAGAATGGCCCCACGCCGGGAAAGCGCCCGTTGATCTCGCCCGCCACATCAAAGCGGTTATTGCCGCCCGGGGCATCCTCGATCACCGTTTCCAGCCAGTCCCAGACGGCAAAGGGATTGTCGCAGCCAGTCAAACCTCGGGCAAACCCCGCCGGAAAGCCAAAGGGAAAATCCACCCCGATCAACAGCCTGCGCCCCGCCGCAAGCTCTGCCGCAATCAGGGCCACTAGCGCCGCCTCGGCCTCGGCCCGGTTGCGCAGATACATCGGGGCCTCATCCACCCCGTCGCGTGTCACCCCCAGCCAGATCGCATCGCGACACGGGCGCGGCCCGGTGTCGTTGCCGCCCGACCAATCCAGCATCGCAAACGTGTCAAACCGGTTCACAACGCCACCTCCGCCAAGATGAAATCGGCAATTGCCTTGGTGTCATTAAGGTCGAACAGAGGCCGGTCGATCGTCAACGCCGTATCGCTCGCCACGGCGCGGATGGTGGGATCATCGGTGGCAATCAGCGGATTGCCGGTTTCGGCGCGAAACGCCTCGACCTTGGGATGGCGATCACGCTTGTAGCCCTCGACCAACACCAGATCGACGGGGGAGAGTTTCTGCAAGAGAGATTCAAGCGTCGGTTCGCCCTCTTCGCGCAGTTCATGCATCAGGGCAAAGCGGTTACGCGAGGCCAAGAGCACCTCGGTCGCGCCCGCCACGCGGTGGCGGTGACTGTCCTTGCCCGGTTGGTCCACGTCAAAGCTGTGATGCGCGTGTTTCACAGTGGAAACCGTATAGCCGCGCCCCGTAATCTCGGCCACCAGCCGCTCCATCAGCCCGGTCTTGCCCGCGTTCTTCCAGCCGGTGACGCCATAAATCCTCATGCTGATAGTCTCCTGCGTGCCGCGTCCAGATCCCCGGGCGTATTGACGTTGAAAAAGGGATCGAGCGCGTCGTCAAATACCGCCTCGCGCCCGTCATGTTTGTCGGTCCAGAGCACCACCTTGCGCAGCCCGTCCAACAGGGCCGCGCGTAGATCATGCCGCAGCGCCGTCGGCCAGAGGCCAAAGGTGGGATGGCGGATCAAACCGCTGTCGCTCATGGATTTGGTCTCGGTGTCACTACGCGGGGTGGCGGCAAGAACGAGGGGATGCGCCATGCCCTCTGCCACGCCTGTCAGATGCGCCACAAGATCGGTCGGGAAAAACGGCGTGTCGGCGGCGACGGTGACGATTATGTCGGCCCCCTGCCCCGCAGCCCAATCAAGACCAGCCAGAACGCCCACCAGCGGCCCGGCGAAACCGGGGATGGGATCGGGCAGCACCGGCAGGCCAAAGGCCGCAAAGCGGGCGGGCTCGCCATTCGCATTCAGCGCCATCGCCCCCACCTGAGGGCCCAGACGGTCGATCACATGCGCAAGGATCGGGCGATCATCAAGGGCCAACAGCCCCTTGTCGCCGCCGCCCATGCGCGTGGCTTGCCCGCCGGCAAGGATGACACCAAGGGGCTCGGTCATTCGTCGGCCCCTTTGCGGCGGTGTTTTTTCTCCTCATCGCCCACGCTCTCGGGGTCCGCATCCCGCAACAGGCGGTCATCCCCCGCAAGACAGACAAAGCGCTTGCCGCGCATCCGGCCAATCAGCGTCAGCCCCACCTGGCGCGCAATCTCCACGCCCCACGCGGTAAAGCCAGAGCGCGAGGCAAGCACCGGAATGCCCATCATCGCGGTCTTGATCACCATTTCCGAGGTCAAACGCCCGGTAGTGTAAAGCAGTTTATCCCCCGCATCGACACCCTCGCTCAGCATCCAGCCCGCGATCTTGTCCACGGCGTTATGGCGGCCGACATCCTCCATATAGACCAGCGGGCGGTTGCCTTGGCAGAGAACCGTGCCGTGAATCGCCCCCGCCTCAAGATAGAGCGACGGCGTGCGGTTGATCACGCTGGCCAAGGCATAAAGATCCGAGGTCTTGACCGTCACGGCAGGCAGGGTCACGCCCTCGAGCCCCTCCATCATGTCACCAAAGACCGTGCCCACGGCGCAACCGCTGGTGCGGGTCTTTTTCTTGAGCTTTTCCTCGTAAGTGGTCTGGCCGTCAGTGCGCACGACGACGGTGTCCAACTCTTCATCGTAATCCACGCCCAAGACCGTCTCTTGCGGCCCCAGCATTCCCTGATTGCGCAGGAAACCAAGCGCCAGATACTCGGGGTAATCGCCAATCGTCATGGCAGTCACGATTTCCTGCGCATTGAGGAAAATCGTCAAGGGGCGCTCCTCGACCACCGAAATCTGCGTGCGGTTGCCCTCGTGATCCATGCCCTCGACCGCGCGCGTAAGGCGCGGGGCGGCAGGATCGGGAGCGATGAGATAAGACAGGAGGTCCTCGGTCGTGGCCAATTGCATCTCCTTCTGGCATTGGATAGGCGGTGTCAGGGCACGGGGGCAACTTAGGGGGCAAGCGGTGCATAGGCAAACCACCAATTCGACCTATTGGCAAGGCGTGCGCGACGGTGCGCCCTTCATTCTCGTGATCGTGCCCTTCTCGTTGCTCTTTGGCGTGGTCGCGACCGAGGCTGGATTGAACGTGTTTGAAACGCTCAGCTTTTCGGTTCTGGTGATCGCAGGCGCGGCGCAATTCACCGCGTTGCAACTGCTCAGTGATGGCGCGCCCACCGCGATTGCGCTCATTTCTGCGCTGGCGGTCAATCTGCGGATGGCGATGTATTCGGCCTCTCTCACGCCCTATATCGGCGGGGCAAGTTTGGGGCAGCGGGCGCTGGCCGCCTATTTCACCGTCGATCAAAGCTATACCTGCGCCATCGTCGCCTTTGAAAAAAACCCCGGTTGGTCAATTCCCCAAAGGCTCGCGTATTTCTTTGGCGTGGTCACGCCGATTTGCCCGCTCTGGTATATCTTCACGCTTGTGGGGGCGCTGGTTGGCACCTCGATCCCCGAGGGGCTGGCGCTTGATTTTGCGCTGCCGATCACCTTTCTGGCGATGATCGCGCCAATGCTGCGCACGCCGGCGCATCTGGCGGCTGCCTTTGTGTCCGTCACACTGGCGCTGGTCTTTGCGTTCCTGCCCTATAACCTCGGGCTTCTGGTCGCGGGCGTTGCGGGCATGATGACCGGCGCGCAAGTCGAGCTGATGCTTGAGCGGCGCAAGGAGGCGCGGTTGCCATGATCGACAAAACAAGCCTCTGGATCGTGATCGTGCTTTTGGGTCTGGGCAGCTTTGGGCTGCGCTTTGTCTTTACCGGGCTGATCGGCGACCGGCCCTTGCCCGCGTGGCTGCTCCGGCATCTGCGCTATACTGCCGTCGCGGTTCTGCCGGGGCTGGTGGCACCCTTGGTGGTCTGGCCTGCGGCGACGGGCGGCACGCTTGATGCCCCGCGCATGGCGGCGGCGCTGGTGACGCTGATCGCGGGCTATCTGCTGCGCAACGTGATTGTGGCGATTCTCTTGGGCGCGGTCACGCTTTATGGCGGGCTTGCCCTGATGGGGCAGATGTAAAGGCAAACGCCCTCAGGCGAAAATCTGCGCCGCATGCTCTGCCATGTAAATCCGCAACCATGGCGTATAGCGCGTGGGATGCATGCGGATCGCGGCGTTCAGCGCATTCAGCGAGATCCAGCGCGTCTCCATCACCTCATCCGGGTTCGGGGCAAGCGCACAGCGCGCAGGCAGGCGGCACATGAACATATCCACCACCTCATGCTCGGTCAGACCACCGCCCACATCGGCGCGGTATTCGACCTGATCGCGATGGGTGAGCGAGAGGCCGGTGATGCCCAACTCCTCGGACAGCCTGCGATGCGCGCAGGCCAGCGGATCTTCGCCCCAATGCGGATGGGTGCAGCAGGTATTGGCCCACAGACCGGGCGTATGATATTTGCCAAGCGCGCGGCGCTGAATCAAAAGATCCTCACCCGCCATGACAAAGACCGACACCGCCTTGTGCCGCAAACCGCGCTGATGCGCCTCGAGCTTGTCCACGGCAACCAGATCACCGCCGATCCATGTCGGGATGAGCGCTGTCATGTTCGGGTCGCGGACACCAGCCGCGTCAGATGGGCGAGGTTCTTCAACCCGATCTTGAGATGTGCCATGGGTCGCGCCTTGACCAGTTTCTTGTTCATATAGGCCTCGAATGTCAGCCGCTGCACGTCGATGTCATGGCAGAGCGAGACAAAGCGCTCGCGCCGCTCGTCGGACCTATAATAGGCATTTTGCATCGACGCCAGAACCCGGAACACCGTTTTATGCTCGCGCATGAAAAGCTGTCGCGCAAGTTTGAGATCGCGCACCCGCCCCGAGGCAAGGCAAGCACTCGCCGCCGTCGCGGCCACCCGACCGCCGACCATGGCATAGTAAATCCCCTCACCCGAAGACGGCGCAACCACGCCCGCCGCATCGCCCGCCAAGACCACATCGCGGCCATTGTCCCAGCAGTCCAACGGCTTGAGCGGAATCGGCGCGCCCTCGCGGCGAATTGTCGGACAGTCCGTAAGGCCAGAGGCCGCGCGCAAATCGGCGGTGGCCTGTTTCAAATCGACATCCTTGATCATGCTGCCCATGCCAACGCTCGCAGATTTGCCATGCGGAAAGACCCAGCCGTAGAAATCCGGCGAAATCGCCCCGTCATAGATCACATCACAGCGCTTGGGATCATAGGCGGCGGTGGCCTCCGGGGCCTCGATGATCTCGTGATAGGCGATGACATAGGGGATACGCTCGGCCCCCGGCACCTCGTCCCGCGCCACACTGGAGCGCGCGCCATCGGCCCCGATGATCAGCCGCGTGGGCAGGCTGCGTGCGTTACCCGTAACCTTGTCGCGGTAGATCACCGCCGGTGTCGGCCCGCTGCGATCAATCCGCAGATAGGTGCCCGTGGCGCGCACAGCCCCGGCCTGTGCCGCACGAACACGCAGGAACTCGTCGAAATGCTCGCGATCCACCATGCCGACAAAGCCGTTTTCAATCGGAATATCCACATGTCGGCCGGTGGGCGAGATCATGCGCGCGGTGGTGATCTTGGCCACGATCTGCGCGTCAGGCAGGTTGAAATCGGCAATCAGGCGCGGCGGGATGGCCCCGCCGCAGGGCTTGATCCGCCCGGCACGGTCCAAAAGCGCCACCTTATAACCCGAGCGGGCCAGATCCTCGGCTGCAGTGGCCCCAGACGGACCGCCCCCGATTACAACTACGTCAAACATGGTCATTCCCCCGGAACAAGCGTCGCGCCGCGGTCGCGGCCATGATCAATCACCCTGAGCGCCATCAGCGCCGAGAGCACGAAAAGTCCGGCCTCAAAGAAAAAGACCGTGCCGAACGCCGTAGCATCCGTATCAGACAATAGGCGCATCACATCGACCGAGGCCGCGCCCATCAGCCCACCGAAACCTGCGGCCATCGCTTGTGCCGCGCCCCAGAGACCCATCCGCGTGCCTTCGCGCGCCTCGCGCCCCTGCCCCGCCAGCGCCATCATCGCGCCAATCGCGCCCACCGCGAACATGCCGTTGAAGAACCCGAGCACGACGACGATCGGGACGAATGCCGCCGCCGCGCCCGAGGCCCCGAGCAGCGCAATCGCTGCAAGCGCCGAAGCCGATCCCAAACAGCCCCCCACCACCCAATGCCGGATCGAACCAAGCCGAAGCCCCGTGGCGGCAACGCCAACGGTCAGCATGCCAAGGAACACCCCGCCATTCTGCGCACCGCTGAGCTGCGTGGATTGGCCGGGGGTGAAATGAAACACCAACCCGGCATAGGGTTCCAAGATGAGTTCCTGCATGAAGTAAGCTGTCATCGACAGGAAGACGAAAATCGTAAAAAGCCGCGCCTCGCGCTCGGCCCAGATTTCGGCCAAACCTTCACGAAACCGCAGCGGCGCATCGGCACGGGCAGGCTGCGCCCCAACGCGCGCCTCGATGCCGTGAATGGCAAGCGCGGTCAGCACCACCGCGCCCAGTGCCACAACGCCCACGATTTCCAGCAACAAGGCCGGGGTATAGGGGTCGAGAAAGGCACCCACCGTGGTTGCGGTTACGGCGATGCCGCCGATCATCATCAGCCAGGTGATCGTTGCCGCCGCCGCCCGCCGCCGCGGGGCTGTGGCTGTGGCCAAAAGCGCCAAAAGCGAGGTGCCCGACGCACCGACACCCAGCCCGATAAGGGCATAGGCAAGAATAGACAGGCCCAGACCAAGGCCGAATTGGCTTTCCATGATCACCACGGCAAGCGCCGCGAGATACCCGCCCGAGGCCAGGACCGCCATTCCCCCGATGATCCAGCGGGTGCGATGCCCGCTCGTATCCGAGAGATACCCCCAATTGGGCCGCGTGATCTGAATGCCGTAATGCAGCGCCACCAAAAGCCCCGGCAGCACCGCAGGCAGCGCCAGTTCCACCACCATCAGGCGGTTGAGCGTCGAGGTGGTCAGCACCACCACCGCGCCAAGGCACATCTGCACCAGACCCATGCGGAAAATCTGCAACCAACTCAGCATCATGGCGCGCCTCCGATCATGCGCAGGGCAAAGGCCGCGATCATCATACCGGTGACATACGCCATGACGCCTGTTCCGTTATACCAAGGCGCACGGCCCTTGGGATCAGAGAGAAGAATACGCATTGCCCAAAACTGGCCAAGCAAAAGCACGGCGATTGCGGCAGCATGCCACGGGCGGCCCCAGGCCAGCAAAAGGCCGATCACCGCCAGTTGCGGCAGGGCCATCACGATACAGGCCACGCGCGCCGCCCGTTCCGGGCCAAGCGTGACGGGCAAGGAATTGACGCCCGTCTGGCGGTCGCCCTCCAATGCCTTGAAATCATTGAGTGTCATGATGCCATGCGCGCCAATGGCATAGAGCGCAGCAATCACGATAACCGGCCCGCTGGGCGCGCCTGCGGCCAACACCGCCGCGCCCGTGAACCACGGCAGCCCCTCATAGCACAGCCCGACAAGGCCCGGCCCCCAGATACCCGACCGCTTGAGGCGCACCGGCTCTGCCGAATAGGCCCAAGCCGCCACCACGCCAAACACCGTCGCGCCAAAGCCCCAAGGCCCGAGGAACGCCCCCATCCCCAGCGCCAGCGCCGACATCGCCAGCGCCACCCACAGCCCCCAACGCCCCGGCACCCGGCCAGAGGGAATCGGGCGATGCGGTTCGTTGATCGCATCCACATGCCGGTCACACCAGTCATTCGCCGCCTGGCTCATGCCACAGACGACCGGCCCCGCCAGCACCATGCCCAGGATCACCAGCCCCCAGTTATTCAAAGGAGAAACGCCCGAAGAGATCACACCGCACAGGTAGGCCCAAATGGGCGGAAACCATGTGATCGGCTTGATCAAAGTCAGCAGGGCCCGAGGCTCTGGCAGGCGGCGCACGATGTGTAAGGACTCTGTGACACTCATAGTGTCAATTAAACTATACAATCCATCGCGAGGGAAGAGGATTCTCGAATGCAGGCGCGCAAATCGGCCTATTCATCATCCTGTGCGTTGATCAACCCGAACTTGCGCAGCTTGACATAGAGGCTCTGCCGCGACAGGCCCAGCATTTCGGCGGCGGCGACCCGGTTGTTGTTGGTCAGGCGCACAGCGGTTTCGATGCACATCTTTTCGACCACGTCCGAAGTGGCAGATACCAATTCCTTGAGCGAGGCTGTCCCGACAAGGTCCATCACATTGCGCATCGCTTCTTCGCTGACCACGGCCGAGGCTTCTTCGACATTGGGCAGATCGCGGGGGCTGGTATCGCGAATGATCAGGCCAACACCCAGATCAGCATTGCGCCCACGCAGGCGTGCGGCGGAAATATCCACGGACGTGCGCGTGCCAACGATGCTCTGGACCTGTGCGGCATAGCTGCGCATCCGGCCTGTCTTGCGGGTGTTATCCAGAATAAGCTTGAGATCGACACTGCCCCGCGACAGGAAATCCGCCATCGAACGGCCCTGCACATCCCGCAATTGCGCGGCATCGGACAGCACCAAAAAGCCCTCGTTCGCATCCCGAACCAAACCATTGGCATCCAGCAGCACGATTGCATCGCTCGCCGCTTCAAAGAGCGCCGTCAGCGATTGCGCCGATTCAGGGCGCGCCGCCTCTTCATCTTCGACCGGTGCCATGCGGCACAGCATCAGCACCTCGCCCGAGGCGCGAAAGAAATCCGGGCTCAACTGCACCAGCCGCCCATTGCGCCGCGCCACAGCCTCTACCCCGGTGATTTCATCCGAGGCCGCCGCAGCGCGCAACTGATCCATGAACCCGCCCCGCCGCTGCCCTTCAAAGGCCTGCGCAAAAGCATTGCCCGCAAGCACATCCCGCTTGGACCCAAGCAACAGCGCCCCGGCGGAATTGATGTCACGAATGCGGCCCTGATCCGGCTCGACCAGAACCAGCGGCGTCTCGGACGCCTCAAGCACCACCCGGTAACAGGTCTCAATGCCGCGAAACTTTTCAAGCTCTCGCTCGCGCGCCATCTGCTCGCGCACCAGACGCTGCTGAATCTCCGCCAGCGGCTGCATATCGCGCCCCAGCAAAAGAACGCCACCACTGTCCGGATCACGATGCAACGTGTAGCGCACCGGGAATTCCCAATTGGCATTGTCCCGGTGATTCATCTCCAGCGGGCGCGGCAGGGCATCAGGATCAGCCCGCATCTCTAACAGACGGGCATCAAACTTGGTGCGGCTTTCAACCGTGAGGAAATTGCGGAAATCCCGCCCAACCCAATGTTCCAGACTGCCCAATTCAGGCAGGTCCGGGCTAACGGATATGGCGACCACAAGAGATTTGTCGTCAAGCATGACCGCGATGTCAGAGGCTTGCTCGATCAAGCGATCAACGCTCGATGATCCGGGCAATCCACCCGTTAGGGGCCGCTCAGACGTCCTGTTCTGCTTCGTCACGCTGCTATCCCAACTCTCGCGCGCAGGGCGCGCGGATTACGTATTCGCGTCGATTGATAACGGATCAACCACGGATGCAAGACCGCACAGCTCAATTGCTTCTCGTGCTGTCCGTACTGCAAAATCCGCGCCAGTCCGCTTTTCAACTTCTCTCGGCTTGTCCACCAACCGCCCTCCGATAACGATGGGCGGACAGCTGTCCAAATTAGAACGTAGGTAATCTATCAATTCCGTCAATTGTTCAAGCGTTTTCAGACTTCCCGCCGTGATACCGGCCATAGCGAACCTGCCAGACCCAAGCAGATGTTTCAGCTCCTCAACCTCCAGCCCGATGGCCATGTGGACCCAAATACCATGTCGGCGGAACTGATCCGCCGCGACAAAAGCGCCAATCGAGTGATCCTCAAAGGTTGGCACGATCATCAACACCGACTGACCAAGCGGAATACTGCGATCCATCCAGCCGCCCAGATCGGCCGCGTCCCGCGACCGGAACAGCGCCTGAAGCCGGGCCGCCCCCACCGTTACATCGACAAAGCTTGCCTTGTCCTGCACCCACATCTCTCCAAGAAAGCGCGCGGCGTCGGGCACATAAGTCTGATAGATCTCGTTTGAGGAAATCCCGTTGGCCACCATCGAGGCAATGACCCGCTGATGCGCCGCTTCGGATTCGTCCGTAAGCGCGGCGCACAGCCGTGCAATCCACTCACCGCGGCTCTTGGGAATATCTCCGCCCTGCTTGTCGAGCGCCACCTTTCGCAAGGCAGATTCGACAAGAAACCGTATTCCTGATGCTTGCGGACCAGACCCGCTGTCGTCGGGTTCCCTCATGCGTTGCCCTCCCAGGCGACCCTACTATCCCGCGATCCTCTGCGTTTCACTATACTGCGAATCGCGCACGGGACAAAAGGGCGGCGCGTTTTCTGCTCCGTATACCTAGTGTGCGGGCGCAGAGGTCAAATGTCAAATTATCCTGACAGACCAAGGCAACAAATCTGCCCCGCGCGCGGAATCCATGCGTATCGGGGTAAAATTAGGCAAACCACACGCAGAATGGGCGATCAACCGCCTAAAAAAGCCGCTGAAGCCGCGCCGCAAAGCCGCCGCGCGACGCGCGTCCAGATTTCATTACAAGTTAACCGCGCCCAAAAGTGTAAATTATAATTGACACATTTAGCCCTCAGGTCGTAGCATCAGGACAGGCCAGAGACACGGGACCGGAGGGGATATGGCGCGACAGGCGCATCATCAACAAGCGACCGGAGCGCTCTACACCGTCGCAGAGCGCGCGCGCCGCGATGCCACGGTCTGGACGCTTGTGCAGGGCATTCTCGCACCCGTGCAATTTCTTGTCTTTCTCATCTCGCTCGGCCTTGTGCTGCGTTACCTCATCACGGGTGACGGTTTCGCCGCGGCCACCTGGTCAATCGTAATCAAGACCGGCGTTCTTTATCTCATTATGGTCACGGGCGCCGTCTGGGAAAAGGTCGTGTTCGGCCAATACCTCTTTGCGCCTGCGTTCTTCTGGGAAGATGTGTTCAGCTTTGGCGTCATCGCCCTGCACACCGCCTATCTCTGGGCGCTCTGGACCCATGCCCTGACCCCTCACGCGCTGATGGGTCTCGCACTGGCGGCCTATGCGGCTTATGTCATCAACGCCGGACAATTCCTGTGGAAACTGCGCATGGCGCGCCTTCAAGCAGGAGAGGCGGCATGAGCTTTGACACCCCCCCAAGCACTGGCTGTCGCGAAGCCCCTGTTTTGCGTGAACGCGGTCAGCACGAGGTATTTTGCGGTCTGACCGGCATCATCTGGCTGCATCGCAAAATGCAGGATGCCTTTTTTCTGGTGGTCGGCTCGCGCACCTGCGCGCATCTGCTGCAATCCGCCGCCGGCGTTATGATCTTTGCCGAGCCACGTTTCGGCACCGCCATTCTGGAAGAGACCGATCTTGCCGGTCTCGCCGATGCTCAGGTCGAACTTGAGCGCGAGGTTGGCCGCCTCATCGCGCGGCGTCCCGACATTCGCCAACTTTTCCTCGTCGGCTCTTGCCCCTCCGAGGTGATCAAGCTGGATCTCGCCCGCGCCGCAGAAAAGCTGAGCGTGCAGCACGCCCCACATGTGCGCGTGCTCAACTATTCCGGCTCAGGAATCGAGACCACCTTTACCCAAGGCGAGGATGCCTGCCTGGCCTCCATGGTGCCTTCCCTGCCCGAAACCGACGCACGCCAGTTGATGCTGGTGGGGGCCCTGCCCGATGTGGTCGAGGATCAGGCCCGTGATCTGCTGGCACAGATGGGGATCACCGATGTGGCAATCCTGCCCGCGCGCCGGGCGGATGATCCGCTCAGCGTGGGGCCGAACACTGTTTTTGCCCTGTTGCAACCGTTCCTTGGCGATACGCTGGCCGCATTAGAGCGGCGCGGCGCGCGGCACCTGCCCGCCCCTTTCCCCTTTGGCGCAGAGGGCACGACCGGCTGGTTGCGCGCCGTGGCCAATGAGTTTGGCGTCGATGACGCAACATTCGAGCGTGTCACCGCCGCCCCCCGCGCCCGCGCAACCCGCGCCGTGGCCCAGGCCGCCGAGAGCCTGAGCGGCAAGTCGATTTTCTTCTTTCCCGACAGCCAGCTGGAAATTCCACTGGCCCGGTTCCTGACCCGCGAATGCGGCATGCGCGCCATCGAAGTGGGCACGCCCTTTCTGCACAAGAACATCCTAGGCCCCGATCTCGATCTGCTCGAGGCAGGTCCGCAACTGACCGAAGGTCAGGATGTGGAACGGCAACTTGACCGCTGCCGCGCGGCACAGCCCGATCTGACCGTCTGCGGCCTGGGCCTTGCCAACCCGCTCGAGGCCGAGGGGCTCGCCACCAAATGGGCCATCGAACTGGTCTTTACCCCGGTGCATTTCTACGAACAGGCGGGCGATCTGGCGGGGCTCTTCTCGCGCCCGATGCGCCGCCGTGCGGCCCTAAAACTGGGGGCGGCATCATGAAGCTCACCCTCTGGACCTATGAAGGCCCGCCGCATGTCGGCGCGATGCGTGTCGCCACCGCGATGAAGGGGCTGCATTACGTGCTCCACGCACCGCAGGGCGATACCTATGCCGACCTGCTTTTTACCATGATCGAGCGGCGCAATCACCGCCCGCCCGTCACCTACACCACCTTTCAGGCGCGCGACCTTGGGGCCGATACTGCCAATCTCTTCAAGACCGCCTGTCAGGCGGCCTATGACCGGTTCAAGCCCGAGGCGATGATTGTCGGCGCGTCCTGCACCGCAGAATTGATTCAGGACGACCCCGGCGGCATGGCCGAGATGATGGGCCTGCCCGTCCCGGTCATCGCGCTGGAACTGCCCAGCTATCAGCGCAAGGAAAACTTCGGCGCGGATGAAACCTTTTTCCAGATCACCCGCGCCTTGGCCAAGCCGGTCGAGAAAACCGCGCAGGTCAGCTGTAATCTGATCGGCCCGACCGCCCTTGGATTTCGGCACCGGGATGACATCACCGAACTGACCGGCATGCTGGCCGATATGGGCATTTCGGTGAATGTTTGCGCGCCCTATGGGGCCACGCCGTCTGACATCACCCGGCTGGGGGCCGCGCATTTCAACGTGCTGATGTACCCAGAGACGGGCGAGAGCGCCTGCCGCTGGATGGAGCGGGAACTGGGCCTCCCCTTTACCAAAACCGTTCCCATCGGCGTTGGCGCCACCCGCGATTTCATTCGCGAAGTCAGCACCTTGGCCAATGTTCCTCAGGCAATGGATGAAGAGCGTTTGCGCCTGCCTTGGTATTCGGCCAGCGTCGACAGCACCTATCTTACGGGCAAGCGCGTGTTCATCTTTGGCGATGGCACCCATGCCGCCGCCGCCGCCCGCATCGCCCGCGACGAAATGGGTTTCGAGGTGGTGGGCCTTGGCTGCTACAACCGCGAAATGGCGCGGCCCATTCGCGCGCTGGCCAAAGAATACGGTCTGACCGCGCTGATCACGGACGACTATCTTGAAGTTGAGGCCGCGATCGAGGCCGCCGCCCCCGAGATGATCCTCGGCACCCAGATGGAGCGGATGATCGGCAAGCGGCTGGGCATTCCCTGCGCCGTGATCTCGGCCCCCGTCCATGTTCAGGATTTCCCGGCGCGCTATTCCCCCCAGATGGGCATCGAAGGCGCAAATGTGATCTTTGATACTTGGGTGCATCCGCTGGTGATGGGGCTGGAAGAGCATCTTTTGCATATGTTCCGCGACGATTTCGAATTCCACGATGCCGCCGGTGCCAGCCACCATGGCGGACAGCACACAGCCAAAGCCCCGGCAGAGACCCCGGCCCCGACAGACACACCTGCCAAAACATCCGACGTGGTGGTCTGGCTGGCCGACGCCGAACGCGAACTCAAGAAGATTCCCTTCTTCGTGCGCGGCAAGGCCCGGCGCAACACCGAGATTTTCGCCTCGCAAAAGGGGCTGAACGAAATCGGCATCGACACGCTTTACGAGGCAAAGGCCCATTATGCGCGATGACGTGATCCCCCCGGCCGCAACGGCCCCCTACCGCGTCGTGATCCTGACGCTGGATGCCCATGCGGCGGGTGCATGCGCCCGCGTGGCCGAACGGATGGCGGCCGAATTCCCCGGCCTCACGCTCAAGGTGCATGCCGCTGCCGAATGGGGCGAAAACCCCACAGCACTCGAGGCAGCCCGTGCCGATATCGCGCGCGGCGACCTGATCCTCATCAGCCTGCTGTTTCTCGAAGATCACATCCGGGCAATCCTGCCCGACCTTCAGGCGCGGCGCGATCACTGTGACGCAATGATCGGCATCATTGCCGATGCCCAGATCGTGAAACTGACCCGCATGGGCACGCTCGATATGGCCGCCCCCGAAACCGGCGCACGCAAGCTGATCAAGCGGCTGCGCGGCACAGACAAGCCGTCGGCAGAATCGGGCGAGAAAAAGATGAAGATGCTGCGGCGCTTGCCACGCATCCTGAAATACATCCCCGGCAAGGCGCAGGACCTGCGCGCGTGGTTTCTGGTCATGCAATATTGGCTGGGAACATCAGACGACAATATCGAAGCGATGCTGCGGTTCCTGATGTCGCGCTATGGTCACGAGGCGCGTTGGCGCGCACTCCGCGCCCCGGCCCCGCAGGATTACCCCGAAGTGGGCCTCTACCATCCTGACCTGCCAGAGCGGATCACGACCGACCTCGCCCGCCTGCCCGCACCGCAAGAAACCACCGGCACTGTCGGCCTCTTGGTCATGCGCAGCTATGTTCTCTCGGGCGATCACGCCCATTATGACGCCGTGATCCGCGCGTTCGAGGCGCGCGGCCTCAAGGTGATCCCGGCCTTTGCCTCAGGTCTCGATGGCCGCCCGGCGGTCGAACGGTTCTTCGAGGGGCGTGTCGATACGCTTGTCTCTCTGACCGGGTTCAGCCTTGTGGGCGGCCCCGCGTATAATGACAGCGCGGCGGCGGTTGATGTGCTCAGCCGTCTGGATGTTCCGTATGTCGCGGCTCATCCGCTCGAATTTCAGACCCTTGCACAATGGGCCGGATCGGCGGGCGGATTGGGCCCGATCGAGACAACGATGCTGGTGGCTCTGCCTGAAATCGACGGTGCCACAAATCCCACTGTCTTTGCCGGGCGCCATGGCGATACGGCCTGCGACGGCTGCGCGCGGCGCTGCACCGGTGACGGGGCCAAGGCGATGGCCCCCTGCCCCGAACGGATCGAGGTTCTGGCGGCGCGGGTCGCGCGGCTGGCGCATCTGCGCCGGCAAGAGGTGGCAACGCGCCGCGTGGGCATCGTGCTCTTTGGGTTTCCGCCCAATGCCGGTGCGGCAGGCACGGCGGCCTATCTCGATGTCTTTCAATCACTGCACAACATGCTGCACGCCATGGCCGCGCGCGGCTATGACCTGACCCCACCCGCAACGGTTGAAGAGCTGCGCCGTGCCGTATTAGAGGGCAGCGCCCGCCAATATGGACAAGAGGCCAATATCGCGGCCCATGTCAGCGCCGACGATATCGTGGCCGGCACGCCCTGGCTGCGCGAGATCGAGGCGCAATGGGGCGCTGCCCCCGGCAAGGTGCAATCGGACGGGCGTGGGGTGTTCATCCTTGGGGCGGAATTCGGCAATGTCTTTGTCGGGCTGCAACCGGCCTTTGGCTATGAGGGCGACCCGATGCGCCTGCTGTTCGAGCATGGCTTTGCCCCGACGCATGCTTTCGCGCAATTCTACCTCTGGCTCAAGAACCGCTTTAACGCCGATGTTCTCTTGCATTTTGGCATGCATGGCGCGCTGGAATTCATGCCGGGCAAACAGGCCGGACCGGGCGCTGCCTGCTGGCCGGACCGCCTGATTGGCGACATGCCCAATGTCTACCTCTACCCGTCCAACAACCCGTCCGAGGCGAGCCTTGCCAAGCGCCGCTCGGGGGCTGTGACCGTCACACATCTGACCCCGCCGCTGGCGGCCTCTGGCCTTTACAAGGGTCTTGCGGAACTCAAGGACAGCCTCAAGCGCTGGCGTGAAATGGCGGGCGACGCGCCCGAGCGCGAGGAAT
Organism: Roseovarius mucosus; assembly: GCF_002080415.1. Lineage (NCBI taxonomy): Bacteria > Pseudomonadati > Pseudomonadota > Alphaproteobacteria > Rhodobacterales > Roseobacteraceae > Roseovarius > Roseovarius mucosus. Next base: position 900,793 of record NZ_CP020474.1, read on the forward strand.
TGCGCGCCCTCATCGCCGAACAAGCCGTCACCGTCGACATGGGCGGGCGCGAGCCCGACACGCTCTGGCTCAAACTGCTCGAAACCGAAGACGCGTTGATCCCCGAAGGCCTGCACGTGCTGGGCCGCCCCATGAGCGCCGAGGCGCGCGCCGGGTATCTTGCGATCATGGACGGCACTGATGCCGAAACACGGGCGCGGGTCGATGCGCTCTTGCAGCAGGAAACCGAAATTGCGGCGCTCTTGCGGGCGCTTGGCGGGCACTTTACCCCGCCCGTCCCCGGCGGCGACTTGATCCGCTCGGCGGATATCCTGCCCACGGGGCGCAATATCCACGCCTTCGATCCCTTCCGCATGCCGACCGAATTCGCCTGCCGCGATGGCGCGCGGCAAGCGGCACGTCTGCTGGAAACGCACAAGAGCCTGCCACGCTCCATCGCGCTGGTGCTCTGGGGATCAGACAATATCAAGGCCGATGGCGCGCCCATGGCCCAAGCCTTGGCGCTGATGGGGGCCAAGCCGCGGTTTGATTCCTTTGGCCGCCTCTCGGGCGCAGACCTCATCCCGCTTGACGTGCTGGGCCGCCCGCGCATCGACGTGATGATGACACTCTCCGGCATTTTCCGCGATCTGCTGCCGCTTCAGGTGCGGATGCTGGCCGAGGCAGCGCTGGTGGCGGCCAGGGCCGATGAACCCGACGAGATGAACTATATCCGCGCCCATGCCCGCGCCCAGATGGCCAAGACCGGCTGCGATCTGGAAACGGCGGCGCTGCGGGTGTTCTCGAATGCCGAAGGCGCCTATGGCTCCAATGTCAATCAACTGGTCGACAGCTCTGCCTTTGACGACGAAGACGAGCTGGCCGATGCCTATCAGGCGCGCAAAGGCTTTGCGTATGGCGTCAACGGCAAGGCACAGGCGCAAGGCGCGCTGTTGCAAGCGGCGCTGGAGCGGGTCGAAGTGGCCTATCAAAACCTCGAGTCGGTCGAACTGGGTGTCACCACGGTCGACCATTACTTTGACACGCTGGGTGGGATTTCCCGCGCCGTGCGCCGCGCGCGCGGTGGCAAAGAGGCGGCGATCTATATCTCTGATACCACACGCGGCACCGGCACCGTGCGCACGCTCGCCGATCAGGTCGCACTGGAAACCCGCGCCCGCTCGCTCAATCCGAAATTCCACGAGGGCCTCTTGCGCCACGGGGCCGAGGGTGTGCGCCAGATCGAGGCGCATGTCACCAATACGATGGGCTGGTCCGCCACCACCGGACAGGTAGAGCCGTGGATCTATCAGCGGATTTCCGAAACCTTTGTTCTGGATGAGGCGATGCGCAAGCGGTTGAGCGATCTCAACCCGGTGGCCTCCTCGCGGATGGCGAACCGCCTGCTCGAGGCACATGACCGCGCCTATTGGCAGACCGACGCCGCAACCCTCGCCGCGCTGCAATCAGCCGCCGCAGCGATGGAAGACCGGATGGAAGGGGTGGCCGCAGAATGACGACTGTTTGTGACTATGACCAGTGTCAGAGTGGGGGCCAGCCCCCACACCCCCGGAGTATTTCGGGACCGATGAAACACAACATCACGGCGCAAGCCGATTGGAGGACCATATGAGCCCGCGCGACGACATTCCCAACTTGAGGGGACAGGACGGCGAGGGATCGGTGCAAGTGCATCAGGACGCCGATATGAAAATCGAAGGCGCCAAGGTCTTTTCGGTCTATGGCAAAGGCGGGATCGGCAAATCGACCACCTCGTCCAACCTTTCGGCGGCCTTTGCCGCCATGGGCAAACGGGTGTTGCAAATTGGCTGTGACCCCAAGCATGACAGCACCTTTACCCTGACAGGCCAGTTGCAGCCCACGGTGATCGACATTCTCAAAAGCGTGGATTTCCACGCCGAAGAATTGCGCCCCGAGGATTTCGTAACTGTGGGCTGGGGCGGCGTGAAATGCGTCGAGGCTGGCGGCCCGCCTGCGGGCACCGGCTGTGGTGGCTATGTGGTCGGCCAGACGGTCAAACTTCTGAAGCAGCATCACATGCTTGATGATGCCGATGTGGTGATCTTTGACGTGCTGGGGGATGTGGTCTGCGGTGGCTTTGCAGCCCCGCTGCAACATGCCGACCGGGCGCTGATCGTGACCGCCAATGATTTCGACAGCATCTATGCGATGAACCGGATCATCGCGGCCGTGCAGGCCAAATCCGCCAATTACAAGGTGCGGCTGGCGGGCTGCGTCGCCAACAGATCCAAGGACACCGACGAGGTGGATCGCTATTGCGACGTGGTGGGCTTTAACCGGATTGCCCATATGCCCGATATCGACGCCATCCGCCGCTCGCGCCTCAAGAAAAAGACACTGTTCGAGATGGAGCTGGATGAAGAGGTGCAGATGGTGCGCGATATCTACACCGGGCTCGCACAACATCTTTGGAACGGCACCGATCCGCTGGCCCCCGCGCCGATGGAAGACCGGGACATCTTTGAATTGCTAGGGTTCGATTGATGCGAGACTTCAGCGCACCTCCGGCCCTTGGGACCCCACAAGATGACTGGGCGCAGACGCGCGACCGGGTCGAAACCTATTTCGACCGTACCGCGACCCAGGTCTGGGAGCGGCTGACGAGTGATGCGCCGGTGTCAAAGATCCGCCAGACCGTCCGCGTGGGACGTGACCGGATGCGCGCGCAGATGCTGGCGCGCCTGCCACAAGACATGCGCGGGCTGCGCGTGCTCGATGCGGGCTGTGGTGCCGGACAAATGACAGCAGAGCTGGCCGCGCGCGGGGCCGAGGTGATGGCGGTGGATATTTCCCCCGCCCTCATCGACGTGGCGCGGCGGCGCTTGCCAGAGGCTCTCGCCCCGCTGGTCAGCTTTCACGCAGGCGATATGCTCGATCCTGCCCTTGGCCGGTTTGATCACGTCATGGCGATGGACAGCCTGATTTATTACACCGAATCCGACCTCGCGCGCGCGCTTGATGCGCTGGCCGCGCGCACCACCGCAACGGTGGTCTTTACCGTAGCGCCGCGCACGCCGCTTTTGATGGCGATGTGGCGCATGGGCAAACTTTTCCCGCGCGCCGACCGCTCGCCCAGCATGGTGCCCCATTCGGCCAAACGGCTACAACGCGCCCTGCGCTATGCCGGCAGCACCGCCAGCCTGCGTCCGCTGACCCGCGTGACCTCAGGCTTTTACATCTCTCAGGCGATGGAGGTTCACAGATGAGCACGCGCCGCCCCTCCCCCTGATGGCGTTGACCACGCGCTGGCTGCCCTTTGCCGATGCGGCAAGCGAGGGCCTGCCGCTTGGGCAACTGTTGCGCCTGTCGCTCTTTCAGGTGTCGGTGGGGATGGCGACGGTGCTTCTGTTGGGCACCCTCAACCGGGTGATGATCGTGGAACTCTCCGTGCCGGCCCTTGTGGTTGCGGCGATGATCGCCCTGCCGGTGCTGATCGCGCCGTTCCGGGCCCTGATGGGATTCCGGTCAGACACACACCGCTCCGCCTTGGGGTGGAAGCGTATCCCCTATCTCTGGTTCGGCTCGCTCTGGCAGATGGGCGGCCTTGCCGTCATGCCCTTCGCGCTTTTGGTTCTATCGGGCCAACAAGAGGTGGGGCCGACATGGGCAGGCGAGGTGCTGGCGGCGCTGGCGTTCCTGATGACCGGCCTTGGCCTGCATATGACCCAGACCGCCGGTCTGGCCTTGGCCAGCGACCGCGCAACCGATGAAACGCGGCCCCGCGTCGTGGCGCTGCTCTACGTCATGTTCCTGTTGGGCATGGCGATTTCGGCCATCGTGATCGGCTGGCTCTTGCGGGATTTCGCACCTTTCACACTGGTGCGCGTGGTGCAGGGGGCGGCCTTGGCAGGCATCCTGCTCAACCTTGTGGCACTCTGGAAACAGGAAAAACTCAATCCCATGAGCCGGGAAGAGCGCGAGGCCCCGCGCCCCGAATTCCGCGCCGCATGGGCGGATCTTATGGCGGGGGGCACAGCGGGGCGGCTGCTGGCGGTCGTATTCCTTGGCACCATGGCCTTTAACATGCAGGACGTGCTGCTCGAACCCTATGGCGGCGAAGTTCTGGGGCTGTCGGTCTCCTCCACCACGATGCTCACCTCGGTCTGGGCGATTGGCGCACTCTTGGGCTTTGGTCTTGCGGGCCGCGCACTGCTGCGGGGGGCAAATGCCTACCGGATGGCGGGTACGGGCCTTTTGGTCGGGATCGTCGCGTTTTCAACCGTGATCTTTGCGGCGCCGATGCAGGCGCCTGCCCTGTTTTTCGCCGGGGCTGGCCTGATTGGTCTTGGCGGCGGGCTTTTCGCAGTCTCGACCCTTACGGCAGCCATGGCGCTGGCCGCAGGCGGCGTTGCCGGGCATGGCCTGGCGCTTGGGGCTTGGGGGGCCGCACAGGCCACTGCGGCGGGTCTCTCGATTGCCATCGGCGGCGGCGTGCGCGACGTGGTCAATCATCTCGCCCTTTCCGGTCAGATGGGCGAGGCGCTCAGCACGCCCGCCACTGGCTATTCCGTCGTCTATCACGGGGAAATTGCCCTTTTGTTCATTACCCTTGCCGTCCTTGGCCCGCTGGTGCGGTTCAAACAGGCCGGCAGCACAACTCACTCCGGGGGCGGCCGCATCGGGCTGGCCGATTTCCCCACATGACCTGCGATCGCTCGAAAGGAGTCTGATATGACCGAGCCGTTCTTTGGAAATTTTGATCTCGCAAGCCTCTCACTCTGGCTGTTTTACGGATTCTTTGCCCTGCTGATTTTCTACATTCAGCGCGAAAACATGCGCGAGGGCTATCCGCTTGAGGATGACGATGGCAAGCTGTCGGCCAATCAGGGCCTGTTTCCGCTGCCAAGCGACAAGACCTTCAAGCTGCCGCATGGCCGGGGTGAATTGACTGTACCCTCGGGCCAAAACCCCGAGCGTACCGATCTGGCGCTGGAAAAGACCGCGGCTGGCAATGGCTTCCCCTTTGCGCCCACCGGCAATCCGATGGTTGATGGGGTTGGTCCCGCCTCTTGGGCACCGCGCCGCGATGTGCCGGAACTGGACGGCCACGGCCATCCCAAAATCGTGCCGATGGCCGCAACCGAGCATTTCGTGGTGGCCGCAGGGCGTGATCCGCGTGGCCTGCCGGTGATGGCCGGTGATGGCGAAATCGTCGGCAAGATCAGCGACATGTGGATCGACGAGCCCGAGCAACTGGTCCGTTACCTGGAAATCGAGCTGGCCGCACCGCATGGCGAAGGCAAGCGTCTGGTGCCGATCACCTTTGCCCGGATTAAGTCGGACCGCGTCAACGTCCGCTCGATCTTTGGCCCGCATTTCGCAGGCGTTCCGCAACATGCCTCACCGCGACAGGTCACCCTGCTCGAGGAAGACAAGATCAGCGGCTATTACGGCGGCGGCACACTCTATGCCAGCACCGCGCGGCAAGAGCCACTGCTGGGATAAGAAGGAGTCAAGACCATGAGCCACGACGATTTTGCCGTTGAACCCGTAAGGGGCCTGCCCGAAACCCCGCCCGAGGGCGAGCGTATCCTCTGGCAGGGAGCGCCCGATTGGTGGCGGTTGAGCGTCGAGGCGCTCAGCCTGCCATGGGTGGCAGGCTATTTCGTCGTGCTCGCGGTCTGGCGGTTCATCACCATGATGGACCAGATGCCACTTGTCACAGCCATTGCGGCCGCCCTGCCGCTGGTGATCATGGGGATCGTGGTCTGCCTTATGCTGATGCTGGTCGGCTATATTCAGGCCCGCGCCACGGTCTACACGATCACCAACCGCCGCGTGGCCATGCGCATCGGCGCGGCGCTCACGGTCACGCTCAACCTGCCCTATACGCAGGTCGGGCGCGCCGATCTCAAACTGACCAAGGGCGGAACCGGCACCATCGTGCTCGACCTCATGGGCGACACGCGCCTCAGCTACCTTGTGTGCTGGCCGCATGTGCGCCCTTGGGTCATGCGCCGCACCCAACCTGCGCTGCGCTGCATCCCAGAGGCGGCCAAGGTCGCGCATCTTCTGGCCGAGGCGGCAGAGACCCGCGTTGCCACACCCAAAATCGCCCGCAGCGCCCCGCAGCACGCCCTCGCGGCAGAATGAACAGGAGCGGATAAGATGACCGATACAAGCGCCCCCCGTTACAAGGCCCCAGCAGATCGCGAACTTGTGCCGCGCGTGATGATTCGCGCGATGCTGGGTCTGGTGCTGGCGGTGCTGGCGCTGGTCACTTATGCGCGCCTCACCGATGCTCCGCTGGTCGCCACCCCGCCGGACAGCGAAATCGTGCTGGAGCGCCATGTGTTCCTCAGCGGCGATATGAGCGGTGCCGCCAAGGTTCTCGATGCCAATGGCGCACTGATCGCAACGCTCTCGCCCGAAGAGGGCGGCTTTATCGCCGGCGTATCGCGCGTTCTCGACCGCGAGCGCGCCAAGCATGGCGTGCCCCTCACCGGCCCTGTCACCATCATCGCCCGCAAGGATGGCCGCCTCTCGGTCTACGACCCCTCGACCGGATGGGGTGCCGATCTGATGGGCTTTGGCCAGACCAATTCGATGGCTTTCACCAAACTTTTGACCCGCTAGGAAAGGATCACCACAATGGGACTTCTGACACGCGAAGTTGAACGCGCCCCCTGCACGGTCGAAATCAGCCACTGTTTCGATAGCTTGCACGCGCATGTGCGTTTCAACAACGGCACCACCGTCTATCCCGGCGACAGCGTCAAGGTGCATGGCCCCGAAATCATGGCCCCCTACGGCATGGTCGTGAGTGAGGATCGCGAGGCCACCATCATCCGCGCCAGCGCCCTCGAACGTCTCTGGACCCGCTGGACCGGCGATTTCGAAGTGATGGAACTCTGTGAATTCTCCTTTTCCGACGAGGTGACGCTATGAATATCGCCGTCAAACATTCCGCCGACGCCACCACCGTCGAAGAGGGTCTGGCCATTCAAGAGGCGAATGCCAAGTTCGACAGCAAGGCCGCCACAGAACTGGCAATGCAGAACACCCTGCTCACGCCGCGCTTTTACACCACCGATTTCGATGAGCTTGACGCGGTCGACGTCTCTTCGGTGCGCGAAGACTGGGACAAACTGATTGATCAGATGGAGGCCGACCCCAACAAGGGCCACTTCAAGAAAAACGAAGATTGGGACCATGTCGATTGGGACGGGATGGAGCCGAAGCTCAAGAAAGAATTCATCGACTTTCTGGTCTCAAGCTGCACCGCCGAATTCTCGGGCTGCGTGCTCTACAAAGAGATGAAGCGGCGCGGCAACAACAAGGACATCACCCAGCTCTTTCAACTCATGGCGCGCGACGAGGCCCGGCATGCCGGCTTCATCAACGACGCGCTGCGCGAAGCGGGCGTGGCGGTGAACCTCGGGTTCCTGACCCAGCAAAAGAAATACACCTATTTCCGGCCCAAGTTCATCTATTACGCCACCTATCTGAGCGAAAAGATCGGCTATGCCCGCTATATCACGATCTTTCGCCATCTCGAGGCGCATCCCGAACACCGCTTTCATCCGATTTTCAAATGGTTTCAGGAATGGTGCAACGACGAGTTCAGCCATGGCGAGGCCTTTGCGCTTCTGATGAAGACCGACCCCAAACTGACCTCCGGCAAGAATGTGCTGTGGATCAAGTTCTTCCTGACGGCGGTCTATGCGACCATGTATGTGCGCGACCATCAGCGGCCCGCGTTTCATAACGCGCTTGGCGTTGATCCCGATTGGTATGCGCATGAGGTCTTCACCAAGACATCCGACATCAGCAAACAGATCTTCCCGATCACCCTCGATATCGAGCATCCGCGCTGGCAAACCGGGTTGGTGAAGCTGCAAAAGGCCAATGCCGATCTGGCAGTGGCCCGCACGCAGGGCGGCCTGAGCGGGCGCTTGCGGTCGCTGGGCGCACAGATGCGCGCGGCGGCGGCCTTTGTCGGGCTCTACACCATTCCGGCGAAAAAGCACGCCTTGCCCGCTTCGACCCGGATGGAACCGGCCTATTGACCCAAGTGGGGGGCCAGCCCCCCATACCCCCCGAGGTATTTAAAGCCAGATGAAAGGACAGTCGTGACAAGCCCCTGGATCGCAGCGCTGATGGCGGTTTTTCTCTGGTGGTTCGCCACCGGGGCGATCCTCATTGTCGTGCGGCTCTGCGAACGGCGGGGGGCTGCGGCACGGCGGCGGGCGGTGCTGATGGCGCTGCCCGTACTGGCACTGGGTATCTGGGGCTACGAGACGACCTTGGGGCAAACCGGCACCGGCTCGGCCTGTGGGGCATTCCTCGCGGCATTGGCGATCTGGGGTTGGATCGAGCTCAGCTTTCTCACCGGGGCGATCACCGGACCCAACCAGCGCCCCTGCCCCGCGCATATCGTCGGGTGGGAGCGGTTCATCCGCGCCTGGGGCACGGTCGCCTATCACGAAATGCTGCTGACCGGCGTGCTGATCCTGCTCTGGCTCTATGCCACCGATGCGGTCAACACCGTTGGTCTCTGGACCTTCAGCATCCTCTATTTCGCCCGGATCAGCGCCAAGCTGAACCTCTATTTCGGCGTGCCCAAGATCAATACAGAATTCCTGCCTGCGCAACTGGCGCATCTGGCCAGCCATTTCCGCATGGCCCCCGTGGGCTGGTTCTTTCCGCTCACGGTCTCGGCTCTTAGCTTTGCAGTGGCCTGCTGGCTCGAGCGGCTGTGGTCCGCGCCCACGCCCGAGACAGCCGTTGGCTTTGCCCTGCTGGCGGCGATCACGGCGCTGGCCCTTCTCGAACACTGGTTGATGGTGCTGCCATTGCCGGATGCAAAACTCTGGCGCTGGATGCTGCCCGCGCCCAAACCCACACCTGAAAAATCAAGACCGGAGGGACATCATGGATTTTGATGCCATGTTCACGGCGCAACTCGACGCGCTGAAAAAGGAAGGCAATTACCGCATTTTCGCAGAGCTGGAGCGGCAATGCGGCGCCTTTCCCAAGGCCAAGAGCCATGATGCAGATGCGCCCGAAGAGGTCACGGTCTGGTGTTCCAACGACTATCTCGGCATGGGACAGCATCCCGTGGTCCGCCAAGCGATGAAAGACGCGATCGACGCCTGCGGCACCGGCGCGGGCGGCACGCGCAATATCTCGGGCACAGCCCATCACCATCTGGTGCTGGAGCGCGAATTGGCCGATCTGCATGGCAAAGAGGCGGCGCTGCTATTCACCTCGGGCTATGTCTCGAACTGGGCCGCGCTCTCGACCCTTGGCGCGCGCCTGCCCGATGCGGTGATCCTGTCGGACGAGCTGAACCACGCCAGCATGATCGAAGGCATCCGCCACAGCCGCGCCAAAAAGGTGATCTGGCGGCATAACGACCCCGAGGATCTGGATCGCAAACTGGCCGCCCTGCCCGCCAATGCGCCCAAGATCGTCGCCTTCGAGAGCGTCTATTCCATGGATGGTGACATCAGCCCGATGGAAGAAATCGTCGAAGTGGCCGAGAAACATGGCGCGATGACCTATCTTGACGAAGTGCATGCCGTCGGCCTCTACGGCCCGCGCGGTGGTGGCGTGTCCGAGGAACGCGGCCTTGCGCATCGGATCACCCTGATCGAGGGCACACTGGGCAAGGCCTATGGCTGCATGGGCGGCTATGTCACCGGCTCTGCCGCGATGTGCGACTTTATCCGCTCCTTCGCCAGCGGCTTTATCTTTACCACGGCCCTGCCCCCGGCAGTGGCTGCGGCGGCGACGGCCAGCATCCGCCACCTCAAGGAATCGCAAACAGAGCGGCAGGCGCAGCGCGCGCAAGTGGCGCGGTTGCGCAGCTTGCTGGACCGGGTGGGCATTCCGCATCTGGACAATGACAGCCATATCATCCCGGTGATGATCAAGGACCCGGTCAAATGCCGGATGCTGGCTGACATCCTGATGCGCGACTATGGCATCTATGTGCAGCCCATCAACTATCCCACAGTGCCCAAGGGAACCGAACGCCTGCGCTTTACCCCCGGCCCGCTGCATACCGACGCCGATCTCGACCACCTCGTGCGGGCCCTGACCGTGCTCTGGAAGCAATGCGCCCTCGCGCATGCCGTGGCGTGATATTTCTGGCCGTCAAACGCATAGCGCACGCGGTGTGACAACCGCGTGATCTGCCCGCCCCGCTGATTGACCTGACCTCAAGACCGCCCACCTAATAACGGGAAAGCGGAGGCGAGGAGGTCTCAGCATGCGCAACCTTTGCGCGATTTTGATTCTTGGGCTTTTGATTCCTGGGCTGTCGGGACTTGGCACCGCGACGCTCGCCGCCGATGCACAGCGGGGCGAGGCGCTTTTCAAGGATTGCCGGGCCTGCCATTCAATCATCGACGAGACAGAAACGCCAGTGGTGCGCGGTGGGCGCACTGGCCCCAACCTCTATGGCGTGATCGGACGGCACGCGGGCAGCGTGCCGGGCTTCAATTATTCCCGCTCGATGGTGGCGGCGGGTACATCCGGCCTACGCTGGAACGAAGAGGGCTTCGTAAGCTACATCGGCGATGCCACGGCATTTTTGCGCACCTACCTTGATGATCCGCAGGCACGCGGCAAGATGGCCTATCAATTGCGCGATGTGCAAATGGCACAGGATGTCTGGGCCTATCTTCAGACCGTCACGCGCCCGCCTGCGCCGTAGATTCAGCGCACCTGCCGCAATGGCACCACTTCGGCCCGCCCTGCCACAGCGGCCCGGATCGAATGGGCGATATCCGTGGCCGACAGGCCCGCATCGGCATACATATCCGCAGGGTCCGCCTGATCTATGAACCGATCCGGCAAGCAAAGCGTGCGCAGGATCAGCCCCTTGTCAAACGCGCCACGCCGCGCCAACTCGTGCAGAACCATGCTGCCAAAGCCCCCCATCGCCCCCTGCTCCACCGTGATCAGCGCGCGGTGATGGCCAACCAGCTGCATCAAGAGGTCTGTGTCGAGCGGTTTGGCAAAGCGGGCATCGGCCACGGTCACGGTAATCCCGTCATCCGCCACCATATCGGCCGCGACCTGACATTCAAAAAGATGCGCGCCAAAGCTGAGGATCGCCACATCGGTGCCCTCCTCGATCACGCGGCCCTTGCCAATGGCCAGCGGCTTGCCCCGTTCTGGCAGCGCAACGCCCGTGCCGGATCCACGCGGATAGCGAAAGGCAATCGGCCCTGCATCATGCGCGGCAGCAGTGGCGACCATATGGACCAGTTCCGCCTCATCGGCCGCCGCCATCAGGGTCATGCCCGGCAGATTGCCCAGATACCCGATGTCGAACGCGCCCGCATGGGTGGCACCATCGGCCCCCACCAGCCCCGCGCGGTCAATGGCAAACCGCACCGGCAGCCCTTGCAGGGCCACATCATGCACAACCTGATCATAGGCGCGTTGCAGGAAGGTAGAGTAGATCGTGCAAAACGGCTTCAATCCGCTTGCCGCCATCCCGGCGGCAAAGGTCACAGCGTGTTGCTCGGCAATGCCCACATCGAACACCCGCGCCGGAAACCGCTCGGCCATTTTGGTCAGGCCGGTGCCATCAGGCATCGCGGCGGTCACGGCAACGATGCGATCATCGCGCGCCGCTTCATCGACCAGCGCTTGTCCGAATACGCCCGTGTAGGACGGCGCACCGGGTTTCGATTTCGCCTGAGCGCCGGTGGCCGGGTCGAATTTCGACACGCCGTGGCCCTTGTCCGCCGCCCCCTCGGCCGGGGCATAGCCCTTACCCTTGACGGTGCAGACATGGATCAGAACCGGCCCCGTCGCCCGCGTGCGCGCTGCGCGCAGCACCGAGAGAAGCTGCCCCATGTCATGGCCATCAATCGGCCCGACATATTGAAATCCCAGCTCTTCAAACAGCGTGCCAGAGCCCGTGAGCCCCGTCACCAATTGCCGCGCGCGCTTGGCGCTTTCCCGCAACGGCGTCGGCAGCGCCGCCTCGAACCCTTCGGCGAGAGACGCCATACGCGCCAGAGGCTCGCTGGCATACATACGGCTGAGATAGGACGACATCGCCCCAACCGGCGGCGCGATACTCATTTCGTTGTCGTTGAGAATGACAAACAACCGCCGGCCCTCGGCCCCAGCGTTGTTGAGCGCCTCATAGGCCATGCCGGCGCTGATTGATCCGTCACCAATCACGGCAATCGCATCGCCCGTCGCCTGCCCCATGTCGCGCCCGACAGCAAAGCCAAGCGCGGCACTGATCGAGGTCGAGGAATGCGCCGCGCCAAACGGATCGTAGATCGACTCGCTGCGCTTGGTGAACCCCGACAACCCATCCTTTTGCCGCAGCGTGCGGATACGGTCGCGGCGGCCGGTCAAAATCTTGTGGGGATAGCATTGATGGCCCACGTCCCAGATCAGCTTGTCCATCGGCGTGCTGAACACCGCATGAATGGCCACTGTCAATTCGACCACGCCCAGAGATGATCCCAGATGCCCGCCGGTTTCCGACACGGCGGAAATCACCTCGGCGCGCAATTCATCGGCAAGGGCGGCCAATTGCCGGTCCGGCATCTGGCGCAAATCCGATGGCCCGGCGATACGGTCCAGAAGCGGTGTGTTGGGTCTGGTGTGGGTCATGGCGGCCTCCTCCCCGGTGGCGCTGATGCCACCCGCGCGAGGGGCGGCAAAGGGCAACGGGGGCGCATCATAGCGCCCCCGTGCAGTGTCAGTTGCTGTAATCCGGCTCGCCGCTTGTCGTGGCAAGCTCGGGCCAGTCGCCGATCACATTGGTGCCTTGCAGAGGCTGCTGATATCCCTTGTGACAGGTCTTGCAGGCGGCCTTGGGCGCGTCAGCATAGACAGGTCCCAGCCGGTTTTCGGGCAAGAGACCCTCAAGCGGCACGAGATAGGTGTTGTTCAACTCCAACACCATTTCGATCCCCAGGATTTCCGTGCCCCACTGCGGCGTGACCTGCGCCCCGTCATAGAAGGCGCGGGAATTGTGGCAGAACACACAGTTCACCCCAAGCGAATTGCTGACATAATTCATCAGCGAATAGGTCCGCTCGGCCTGCTGGATACCCGGATAATCATCCGTGCCCGGCACACCCGCCACACGGGATTCAAGATCATGCACCTTGATGCTCTCGCCATCGAGCAGGTATTTCTCCAGCGCGTCCGAGGGCAACGAGGTGTATTGCGACTGCACGGTCACCCGGTTCTGATTGGCCGACCAACCCTCGACGGCCTCATTCACCGGGCTGATCTTGTACCAGATGTCCGAGGGCACCGGCTGACCACGGTGGCAGGTGTAACAGGTCACACCCACCTCCTTGTTGGCGTTGACGTGACCGGACCATTCCTCGTTGAGGTTCTGGGTCATGCCGATCATGACATGGCCCACAGAGGTCTGGTAATTGTCCGGGCTCTCGAAAAGATCGGGAATTCCGGTCCAGACACGCATCGCGGTCAGCAAGCGATCATAGTTCTCAACCGTGAGGTTTTCCAACCCCGGCGGCACGTTTTCACGGGCCTCACCGGCGGTCTGCTCGCCCCCTTGTGGCACAACGGGTGCCGAGGTTGAGGCAAGGAAGCTCTCGATCGAGGGATCGGGCTTGGCCAGATCCACCTTGAACTCGGGCACCGACATGCCCGTGCCGCGTGGGCCGGTCTGCATACTCTCGGTGGCATAGGGCTGGCCCCATGTCACCAAGAGAGCTGCCACAAAGACCGCGCCGCCCACTGTGCCGATGGCCACCGCCGGACCAAAGATATTGGTCGGATTGTCACGGTTCCATTTGTCAAACCATTTGGGAAACATGGCTTACTCTCCTTTTCCGATAAAGGCCTCGTAAGAGCCATAAGCCTCGTAGCCATAAGACCCGTCGTACATCGGCGCAAAGTTGTGCTCTTGTGCCCAGATGAACCAGTTGTCCACGACCGTGCCGGTCAGCAGGATGCCGATACCACCCGTGATCGGGGTGAGAACCGCAAACCACCAGGCCCAGCGGTGAATCCCCTCCATCGTCGCGTTGAACCCCATGGTCCAGCGCCAGAAGAGGGCGGCGCGCTCAGACGCCGTGCCGCGATCAACGATCTGTTCCAACTCCCGGTCGCCACCAAAGCGGGTCACAGCCAGAATGGTCGCCCCGTGCATCGCAAAGAGCAGCACCGAGCCATAGAGGAACACGATCGAGAGACAGTGGAACGGGTTGTAGTAGAGGTTGCCGTAGCGGATCGAGAACGCCGTGGTCCAGTCAAGGTGCGGGAAGATACCGTAAGGCACCGCCTCGGACCACGACCCCATCAGGATCGGCCGGAAGAGGCCCAGCACCAGAAAGAGCCAGATGGCAGAGGCAAAGGCCCAGGCGACATGTTTGCCCATCTTGTGGCTTGCGGCCAGTTGATAGGTGCGCAACCACCAGGCACAGACCGCCACCAGCAGAAAGAACGAGCTGATGATATACCAACCGCCATCATTGAGCGGCGGCATCGACAGCCCATGCTCCGGCCCCGGCGGCTCCAGCGCCAGCCAGAAGAGTTGGCGCAGAAACTCGGGCAAAGACCAGCCCACCTGCGCCAGCATATTGAGGCCGACGATAAAGAACCACATGAAGCCGCTGATCAGGCTGACCACACCCAGCATGCCGAGGTTGATCGGCCCGATCTGCGCGTTGCCAAGCCAACCGACGAGGGTCGAGAAGAAGGGCTTGCCGGCGCGTTCGGCCGTCAGCCGCCCGCCGGTGTCGTCCATGCCCATCTCGGGCGTGCCCTGCACCTGAACTTGGGTGAAAATGTTCTGATATTCAATCATGGTTCACATCCCTACCTGAGAGGGCCAGATCGGCAGGTCGAGCCACCAGTTCCACCACTCGGGCCAGCCTTTGGTCCAGACCGGGCCGGAAATGATGATACAGACCGCCGAAAAGAAGACCGCATTGATCGCCAGAAGAAAGCCAACGCGGTGGATGCCCAGCGTGCCGACAGAATAGCCAATGAAGTCGCGAAAGAAGGTGTCCTCGTGATCGGGCGTCTTCATCTCTTCGCCCTTCTCGGGGTTGGCCGCCGACAGGATCAGGCCGCCATGCAGCGCCAGAGCAAAGGTGGTGGTAAAGAACAGCGTCACCGCCAGCATATGCGCCGGATTGTAGTGGAAGTGCAGATAGGCATATCCGGTATTCGAGACCCAATCGAGGTGACTGAAGATCCCATATGGAAACCCGTGCCCCCAGGCCCCCATCAGAAGCGGGCGAAAGATCACCAGCGTCACATAGGCCAGGATCGCGAAACTAAAGGCAAAGGGCACATGATAGCCCATCCCCAGTTTGCGACAGATTTCCACCTCGCGCAGCGCCCAGCTGATAAAGGCCCCGGTGGCGCAGAAGGTGATGATTTGCCACAACCCTCCCTCCATCAGCGGTGCCAGACCAAGACCGTAGCTCAGGTCAGGTGGCGCGATGTTGATGAGCCATGGGTTGAACGTCCCCTGTTGCGACGCTCCCCAGAAAATCAGGATCGTGCCAAGGGCTGCGAAAAATGCGGTCGTGACCCCGAAGAAGCCGACATAGAAGGGCCCGACCCAAAAATCGAACAGATCGCCGCCAATCAGCGTTCCTCCGCGGACACGGTACTTTCTTTCAAAACTGAGCAAAGCCATCTCGTGGTCCCCGCGTTGTCCGGCCGTCGCGGGTGCCCGCTCAGCCGTTTCGTTTCGTTAGGTAGCCGCGGGCGGCGTTGGCCCCGCCCGCAGCGATCATTGGGACAGTGAAATCACTGACCATACTTGGCAGCGGCGATTTCAAACCAGTTGAAACCGTCGGTGCTGAGCAGCACGAGATGGATCATCGCGGCCAGAAGGAACAGGAACGCGCCCTGCGCCACGAAAACGCGGCGGGGGTCGAAAATGAGCCAGATCTTGTAGAACTTTGCCATGTCTATCCCCTATCCTTAAAACCACGGGAACCAGATGAAGGTTGCAATGTGTGCAACCACTGCAAGTGCCGTGAACAGCCAAAGGCCACTCATGTACACAGAATGCAGCTCCTGGGCCTGCTCGTCGGTGAGACCTGTGAACGACAGGTCAGATTTATCAGCCATGAACTTTCCTCCGGAACGTTATGCTGACGTCGCGTGCCCCGCGACCGGGTCCTTCGGGGCCTGCATGGCCCCGCAGGGTTCTGTCCGCCCCATCATGGAGCAGGCAGCTCGTGATCTCGGCCTATCAGGCCGAGAAAATCAGTGGCGTTGTGCGATCCGCCTCGGCCCAGGCACGCGCCAAGGGTCCGCGCAGATCAAGCGTGCGATACTGCACCACTTCGCGCATCCAGCGCAGAGTGGCGAAGGGCAGCGCCAACGCAAAAATCAGAGCAAAATAGAGCTGAAACTCCAGACCACGGCGGCGCGCCTGACGGCTGCGCACTCGGGGCGGGTTTGATGTCATGTCAGTCATCGTCTCAGTCCTCCTCTCGAACTGGAACCCCGGTCATACGGGGGGAAATCGCTTGAACGGTTTGCAACACGACCCGTTCGTCGCCCTGCCGCAACGCCGCGTCTTCGGCGGCATCGCGCAATGTCTTGGCCGCGGAAATCCGCGTCAGTACCGGATGTTCGGCCACGATCCGCTCCAACTCGCGGGCGGCATCGGCATCCCATGGGAAATCCCGGCGCAGCGGTGTGGGCGTCGCCTGCACAGCATCCATTTCGGTGGCCAACGGCAGGATGTGAAAGAGCGCATCAAAAAGCCCGTTGCACACTTCCTGCAAAAGCCACGTTGCTCCGGCATAGCCCATCACTGGCGTCCCTGTGGCGCGCCGGATGGCCGCCCCCGGAAAGCTCATGGGCAGGAAAACCGGCTGCGGGCCAAATCCGGCGCGCGTCTCGGCCAGATAGATCTTTTCGTTGATCGACCCCATCAGGATAAGCGGCCGCTTGGTATGAACCAGACTGCGCACTTCCTCGTTGTTGGTCTTCTTGCCCGCACAGCGCGCCACCGCAAAGGCGCAGGGCAGGCCAAGATCGCCCTCAAGGTAAAGCCGGATACCGCGGGCATAGGTCTCGTTCGCAACGATCCCGAAATTCGCGGTGGCAAAGAAATCCTGCGTCACAGAGCGCCACAGATCCCAGACCGGCTTTAGCGTCGAATGTTTCTCACGTTCGATGAATGGTTCCGGGTCAAGCCCCAGCATCTCGCCCAGCTTGCGCAGGAACAGCGTCGTGCTCTCTACGCCAATGGGCGCTTGCAGATAGGGCTTGCCCAGAACCTCGGCCAAACCCCGGCCAAACTCGCGATACATAACGACATTGACGTCGGCGTTGACCAGATTGCGCATCTCGGCCAGATGCGCGCCCAAGGGCATCACCATATTCACCTCGGCCCCGATCCCCTCGACCAGACGCCGGATTTCGTGCAGGTCCGACGGCATGTTGAACGTGCCATACATCGGCCCAAGGATATTGACGCGGGGGGCGGCCCCCTCCTCACGCGGCTTTTCGGGGGGCATCCGCCCCTTGGTCATGCCGAATTCGGTGAAAATCCACGTCATCGCCCGATCCGCCGACTGCCATTGATCCTCGTCAATGGTGCGCGGCAAAAAGCGTTGAATATTCGTGCCTTGCGGCGTCACACCGCCGCCGATCATCTCGGCGATCGAGCCGGTCACAACCACCGCAGGCAGCGCTGGATCAAGCGTGCCCCAGGCGCGCTTCATCGCCTCTTCGGTGCCAGCCCCCATCTCGCCTTCGCCCAAGCCCGTCACCACGATGGGCAACTCATGCGGCGGCAGCGCGTCGGTGTAATGCAGCACAGAGGTCACCGGCAGGTTCTCGCAGCCCACGGGGCCGTCGATCACCACCTGCAATCCCTTGACGGCGCAGAAGGCATAGACCGCCCCCCAATACCCGCCCGCGCGATCATGATCCTGAATAAGCATCAGATCATCTCCTGCGCTTTGGCGGCACGCGCCTGCTTATCGAGCTTTTTCTGATGCTGCGCGCGGAAATCGGGGCGCAGATTTGGGCTGCCTTCCCAGATACCGGCGGTGTCGCCTTCGCCCACCCCGGCAAAGAAATCGCGCATGCTGTCCATACGGGCCTTGTTGCCCATGGCCGCATTGACCACCTCGGCCAGGCTTCCCGCCCCCGCCGGGCCCATCAAGGGCCGCGCAGAAATGAGGTTGGTGAAATAAAGCGACGGGATGCCCTTGGCCTTGGCCTTTTGCACAACGGGCGTTGTGCCAATCGCCAAATCAGGCTGAACCGCTTCCATCGCCGCGCAGTC
Source organism: Roseovarius mucosus (assembly GCF_002080415.1). Taxonomy (NCBI): domain Bacteria; kingdom Pseudomonadati; phylum Pseudomonadota; class Alphaproteobacteria; order Rhodobacterales; family Roseobacteraceae; genus Roseovarius; species Roseovarius mucosus. The sequence goes on from NZ_CP020474.1 coordinate 919,046, forward strand.
ATCTTCCAGCGAGGCGCGGAATTTGACCTTGACGCCCTTGGACACCAGCCATTCGGCATCCGCCGCCGACCACGGTGTTTTGGGGCAGGCCGTGCCGACATAAGGCACATGCGCTCCGCTTTCGATCAACAACCGCGCCACCAGCAATTCGCTGCCTTCATAACCCGAAAGGGTGATCGTGCCCTTGATCGGCGCATTGGCCAGAGCCCCTTTGATCGCGGGCAAAAAGGCGTTCTGCGCCGCCGCAACCTTCTCTGACGAGAGACCAAAGGCATCGCCAATACCCGCCAACCACGCGGCGGTGCCATCATGGCCCACCGGGGCCGAGCCCACGATGGGGCGGCCTGCGGCCTCGAATTCGCGGATTGCAGCGGTATAGAACGGATGGATCGCCGCCACCGCGCCGCAATCCAGCGCGGCATAAAGCTCGCGCCATTCGCGGCAGGGCACGACCGGCCCGGCGGCAAGGCCCATGGGCGCCAGCATCGCGCCGATCATCATCGGGTCCGCCGGAAACATCTCGCCCAGCAATGTCACGGTCGGGCGATCAGACTTGCCACCCGCAGGGGCCGCAACCGGCCCCGCCATCACTTCTTTGCGGGCGTAGTTCAGCATCGCCCCCGCCAACACATCCTTGGCCTCGGCATGGGTCGGGATACCGAACCCGGGCACATCAATGCCCACAATCCGCACACCGTTGATTTCACTGGGCAAAAGGCGCAGCGGCACGCCGCTTGCCGTCGGCACACAGAGGTTGGTCACGACAATGGCATCGAACCGCTCTGGATCAGCCATTTCATGCACGCTCTCGCGGATGTCTTCGAATAGCTTGCCCGTGACAAGTGTCTCGGAATTGAACGGCACATAGCCCACCGAGCGGCGCGCGCCGTAGAAATGCGACACGAAAGTCAGACCATAGACGCAGCAGGCCGAGCCAGACAGCACCGTCGCCACCCGCTTCATCCGCAGGCCCACGCGCAAGCTGCCAAAGGCCGGGCACATGCTCTGCGGCTGGTCATGCGGCCCTTTGGGATAATCGCGGGCATATTGATCCAGCAATTCCGATTGCCCCGCCAGACGCGCAGCCTTTTCCATCTCTGCCCCGGAATGGCAGCCGCCCGCCAGGTCAGGCGCGGTCTCAACGGCAGTGCCGGTGATCACGCGGGCCTCTGCGGCCCCGTCATATGTGACTTCATCGCTCATGACACCCGCCTTTGGGGGGATGCGTGCTCATCCCGGTTGGTCATCTGCTGGACGGCCTGAATATCGGCCAAGAGGCGGCGCAATTGATCGGGGCGCGCGCGCGCCAAAAGGCGCTGCACCTCGGCCAATGTCTCGCGGCGGGGTTCCTCACGCATCGTCATAAACCACCTCCAAAGAGGCTTTGGGCGCTGCGTATTTGCCGCGCATATCCTCATCTGTCGCCGGTTCCAGCACATAGTCGCCGCCCGTGTCCTTGCTGTCGAACAGCGCCAAAAGCCCGTCCTGATCCAGCGGATTGGGTCGCACCGGCGGCGCAACAGAGACCGCATCGGCCAGCTCGGCAAATAGATCGCCCCACTGGCTCGCCGCCGTGCCAACGATCTGATAATTCGCGGATTTCTTGCGCAGATCGTCATCCTGCGGGATCGCGGCCAGCACCGGGATATTCACCGATTTGGCAAAGGCTTGTGCCTCGCCAGAGTGGTCATCCTTGTTGATGACCAAACCCGCCACACCGACATTGCCACCCAATTTGCGGAAGTATTCCACCGCCGAGCAGACATTGTTCGCCACATAAAGTGACTGCAGATCGTTTGACGCCACCAGAATGACCTTTTGCGCCATGTCCCGCGCAATCGGCAAACCGAACCCGCCACACACCACGTCTCCAAGGAAATCCAACAAGACATAGTCGAAATCCCAGTCATGGAATCCGAGCTTTTCGAGAAGCTCAAACCCGTGAATGATCCCGCGTCCGCCACAGCCCCGGCCCACTTCTGGTCCGCCCAATTCCATCGCGAACACGCCGCCGCGCTTGAAACAAACATCGCCGATCTTGACCGGCTCGCCTGCCAGATTCTTGCGGGTCGAGGTCTCGATGATCGTGGGGCACGCTTTGCCGCCAAAAAGCAGGCTGGTGGTATCGGATTTCGGATCGCACCCGATCAGCAACACGCGCTTGCCCATCTCGGCCATCATGTGGCTCAGATTGGCCAGCGTAAAGGATTTGCCGATGCCGCCCTTGCCATAGATCGCGATGATCTGCGTCTTGGACTTGGGTTCGCCTTGCGGAATTTCGAGGGTGGGCTCTTCATGCGCCTCGTCGCGCAGCCGCTGGTCGAAATCCTTGAGATTCGGTACTTCGTCCTTCATGCCGCGTCCTTCCAGTTGAGTATCATTTTCAGGCAATCGGGATCGCTGAACGCGGTCCGATAGGCCTGCGGCGCGGCATTTGCCGATGCCTGATGTGTGATCAGCCCACTCAGGCTAAGCACACCCGATTCGACGAGCGCGCGGGTCGCGGTCAGGTCGTCATGGACCCATTCCGCCGCCACGCGCAGCCGCGCTTCCTTCATGAACGCCATGGGAAAGGCAAAGCTGAGCGCCTGGGGATAGAACCCCGCCAGCACCACCTCGCCACCCTTGGCCAGACGCCCGATCAGCGTATTCAGGATCGCGGGATCGCCCGAGGCATCGTAAATCGCGCGGTAGTCGCGGCGCGTGTCCGTATCGGGATGGATCACCGAATACCCTTGCGCCCCGCTGCTGCGCCCCGCCTGCGTTTCCCAGACGGTCGGCGCAGGTGCGCCCGCCGCAATGGTCAACCGCGCCAACAAGCGCCCCAGAACGCCGTGCCCAACGATGAGGTCCGGCACTGCCTTGTCCAGCCCTGCCATCGCATGCCGCGCCGTCGCCGCCAGCGCCAAAAGCGCGCCCTCGGCCCCGAAACCCGCATCGATTCGGCACACCCGCGACGCCTTGGTCACAAGCCGCGCAGAGGCACCACCAAAGAGACCAAAGGCCCCCTCGTAGCAATCAGCACCGGGCACGAACACATGATCGCCGGGCTTATAACCGGTGCCGGGCGCGGCCTCGACCACCTCACCGGCGGCCTCGTAACCGGGCACCAGCGGATAGCCCATACCGGGAAACGGCGGCATCTGACCGGACCAGAACAGTTTTTCCGTGCCGGTGGAAATGCCCGAATGGGTCACGTCAACCACCAGATCTCCGGCCCCCGGCGCTTTGAGCGTCAGGCTATCAACCGAGAGGTCTTCTGGTCCTCTGAGATGAACGGCGCGGGTTTCGATGGTGGCCTCCTGTCCGTTGTCTGACACTGTCAGATTTTGGATTCCCCTTGCCTGTAAGTGTAACGGGACAGGCCAAAGTGTCAACTCTTCTTTACACTGTCAGAATTATTTTCGTCAGCCGTTCTTTACACAGCTCAGAGCACTGGTGACGAAGGGGCGCGGGCTGCGCGGGATGCGAATGTCCGCAAACCCCGCCGCGCGGCACAGCTCGGCAATACGCGCCGCAGAGCGCGCGCGCCCAGTGCCCATCGCCATGGTATAAAAGGCAAAATAGACGTCACCCGCCCGCTCGGGGCTGGCACCACCGGCCATCGGTTCTGCCACAATCAGCCGCCCACCGGGGGGCAAGGCAGCATGCACCTTGGCCAAAAGCGCCGTCACCGTGGCGTCGTCATGGTCATAAAGAACCCGGATGAGCGAGATGGTATCAGCCCCCTCAGGCAACGGATCACTGCGAAAAGAGCCTGGAAAAAGTGTCAACCGCCCAGTTAGACCAGCCTGTGTCAATCGCCCCTGCGCCGCAGGAATAACCTCTGGCAGATCAAAAAGACTGAGCCGCAGATCGGGATAGCGGGCGGCAACCGCAGCCAGAAACGCCCCGCTCCCGCCACCAATATCCAGCAGATGCCTGCTCTCGCGAAAGGGCACCATCCGCAGCACATCCTGCGCCACAAGCCCCTGAGACTGCGCCATAAGATCGGAATAGCGCCGCGCGACCTCTGGCTCCATCTCGGCCGCTGCGCCAAACACATAGGGCCAGAACCGCGCCAATTCCGTGTCGCCCTGCCCGCGCAACAGCGCCACAGGATCGGCCATATCGGCGTAAAAGGCGCTGTGGTGACGAATCATCGCCTCCAGCCCCGGCACCCCGAGAATCGCCGCGCCCTTGCGAGCCAACGCAAAACGCCCGTCGCGCCGCCGCTTGAAAAGCCCCAAAGCTGCCCCCGCCTGAAGCAGAATCGCCATGCGGTCTTCGGCCATGCCGGCCCGTCGAGCAAGGACAGTTGGTGCCTCCGGCCCGTCGGCCAGATGATGCAATAGATCCAGCTCAACGATCGCTGAGAGCACCTGCGATTGCACGAATCCTTGAACAATATCGAAAATCTCGGCCCCGTCGCGCCGCGCAATGCCACGCGTCAGGGGAAAGCCGCTGGCCCACTGCTGAAAGCGCGGATTGGCGATCAGCCGTGTCACCCAACCACCGCGCCGCCGCTCTCGGCGCTCGGGCAAATCGCCCGCCACGGTCATGTCAGGCCCGCATGCGCGCAGGCAGCACCGAGATAATGCGCTCGGCCTGCATCTGCACCATCTTGGCCAGCCGCGCCTCGCCGGGACAGGACGGAATCGACGAAATCGCCCCTGCCAGAATATCCTTGAGCCGCGTCACAGCCCCGGCCACACCCAATTCCGATACGGCATTGGGCCGCCCGTGCAGATCATCCTGCCCCACCGGCTTGCCCAAGGTTTCGGCATCCAAAAGCGCGTCACGCAGATCATCCGCCACCTGAAACGCGGCGCCAATGCGCGCGCCCAGCTCATACCACGGCTCGGGCTCGTGCCCCGCCGCGATGGCCCCCATCTGCGTGGCGGCAATAAAGAGCGCGCCGGTCTTGGAACGGTGATAGGCCTCGAGATCAACGGTCGGCTCACTCTCCCAGCCCTGCCCGGCACAAATGCCGTTTGGCATGCCACTGCGCCGCGCCAGTGCCAGAATCAGCGCATTGGCACGTGCCGCATCGCACTCTGCCACTCGGGCAAGAATTTCAAACGACATGATGATAAGCGCATCACCCGCCAGCACCGCCAGCGGTTCGGAATAGGCGCGATGCACCGAAGGCTTGCCGCGCCGCAAATCGGCATCATCGAAACAGGGCAAATCGTCATGCACAAGGCTTGCACAATGCATGATTTCCAGCGCGGCAGCGGCGGCATCGCTCAATTCAGGGCGATCATCGCCGCAGGCCAGCGCCACAGACATGAGAATCGTCGGACGTATGCGCGCGCCGCCGGGGCTGGTGGAATAATCGAGGGCATCCGCCAATCGGGCCGGGGTCTGCCCCGCCTGCCCCCGCGCAATCGCCTGCGCTATGGCCGCTTCAATGCGGGTCTCAATGGGCATGGCCGCTCCTTTTTCGAGGGATGTATCATTATTCTGACACACCATGTGTAAATCATACTGGACACATTGCTCGCGCGAGTCAACAATCGCGTTATGAAATCAGACACGCCCCCTCTGAAAACGCGCGACAGGGTTGTGATTGTCGGCGCCGGGATCGCGGGGCTGGCTGCGGCACTGCGCCTTGCGCATGCGGGGCTTGCCGTCACCGTGCTGGAACGCCACGCAGGCCCCGGCGGCAAAATGCGTGCCCTGCCCTCGGATGCGGGGCCCGTCGATGCCGGACCCACCGTTCTGACGATGCGGGCGGTGTTCGACGCGCTCTTTGCAAGTGTCGGCGCGCGTCTTGAGGATCACATTGACCTCGTACGCCAAGACGTCCTCGCCCGGCATTTCTGGCCTGATGGCAGCCGCCTAGACCTTTTCGCCGACGAAGCCTGCAGCCGCGCCGCGATCCATGATTTCGCGGGCAACAAAGCCGCCCGGCAGTTCACACAGTTTTGCGCCCGTGCCCGTCGCCTCTTTTTCGCCTTCGACGCACCGATGATGCAGGCGGCATCACCCTCTGCACTGGCCCTTGCGGCAACTGTCGCCCGGCAACCGGCCCTGCTTCACGCCATGTCCCCGCTCTCAACCCTGGCACAAAGCCTTGCGCGCCAGTTCGATGATCCCCGCCTGAGACAGCTCTTTGGCCGCTATGCCACCTATGTCGGCGGCTCGCCCTACCAATCCCCCGCCCTGCTGTCGCTCATCTGGCAGGCCGAGGCCGCTGGCGTTTGGGTGGTGCGGGGCGGCATGCACCGCCTTGCGCAAAGCCTCGAGGCGCTGGCCCGCGCCCATGGCGCAGATTTTCACTACGGCGCTCATGTCGCGCGGATCGAGACCGAGGGCGCACAGGTCCGCGGTGTTACCCTTGGCGATGGCACGCGGCTTGCGGCGGATTACATCGTGTTCAACGGCGATCCGCGCGCCCTTGCCCTTGGTGCTCTTGGGCCCGCCACAACCTCGGTTGCGTCCCAAACGCTGAAACTGCCGCGCAGCCTGTCGGCGCAGGTCTGGGCCTTTGCCGCCACGCCCTCGGGCCTTGATCTGGCACATCACAACGTGTTCTTCGCCACGGATGCCCGCAGCGAATTCGATGATCTGAACGCCGGGCGCTGCCCGCGCGACCCTACGATCTATATCTGCGCACAGGATCGTGGCCTCTCGGAACACCCGCCCCACCGCGAGCGGTTCGAGATCATTCTCAACGCGCCACCACTCGATGGCCTCACCCAAACAGCCGAGGATTTCGCCTCATGTCACACCCGGACCTTTCAGACCCTCGCGGGTTTTGGCCTGCGCTTCAGTCCCTTGCCGGGCGAGGGAGCGCTGACGACACCGGCGCGCTTCGACCGGATGTTTCCCGCCTCTCTCGGATCGCTCTACGGGCAGAGCCCGCACGGCATGACGGCGGGCCTGAAACGGCCCACGGCGCGCACACCGATCCGGGGGCTCTACCTCGCGGGGGGCGGGGCCCATCCGGGGGCGGGGGTGCCGATGGCCACGCTCTCCGCCCGGCACGCGGCAGAGGCGATCTTGAGCGACCGAACTTTGACCTCGACGTGCCCTCAAACGGCTACGCCTGGTGGTATATCGACGGCCTGAGCGATGATGGCGGGCGCGCCGTCAGCGTGATTGCCTTCATCGGTTCGGTGTTCTCGCCGTGGTATGCATGGTCAGGCCGCCGCAACCCGGCCAATCACGTCTGCATCAACGTCGCCACCTACGGCCCCGGTGGCCGCTTTACCATGACCGACCGGGGCACATCGGCCCTGCGCCAGAGCCGCGATTGCCTGACCGTTGGCCCTTCCTCGATGCGCTGGGAAGATGGCCGCCTGATCATCGAGATCAATGAAATCTCCTCGCCCCCTCTCATTTCGCGCGTGCGCGGGCGCATCACCGTGACCCCAACGGCGCTCACACAAGTGGAACTCCCGCTCACCCCCGAGGGCACCCATATCTGGCGGCCCTTTGGCCCCACTTCGACGATCGAGGTCGATCTCGACGCGCCCGGTTGGCAATGGACGGGCCATGGCTATTTCGATGCCAATTTCGGCACCCGCGCGCTGGAACAGGATTTCAGATATTGGACATGGGGGCGCTACCCGGTGCGGGGCGGCTCAACCTGCTTTTATGACGCGGTGCGGATGGATGGCTCATCGCTCGCTGCGGCGGTGCATTTCGATGCAGACGGGCAAGCACAGACCATCCCCCTGCCGCCCAAAGCCAAGATGCGCCGCAGTCTCTGGCAGGTGGCGCGCGATACCCGCGCCGATGCCGGGTATCAGCCACATCAGGTGAAACCGATGCTCGACGCGCCGTTTTACAGCCGCTCAGCGGTCAAAACTCAGCTCGATGGCGAAGAAACCGTGGGCGTGCATGAGGCGCTCGACCTTACCCGCTTTCGCATGGGCCTGCTCAAGCCCATGCTCGCGGTGCGCGTGCCCCGCCGTGCGCGGTGGCATTTCAACGACGCGCCCTGATCCGGGCGCGTCAGCGTTACTGCTTTAGATGTGGATCACCCGATCATAGGCATCGAGCACACTTTCATGCATCATCTCGCTCAGCGTGGGATGCGGGAAGACCGTGTTCATCAGGTCTTCTTCGGTGGTCTCCAACTGACGGCCCACCACATAGCCTTGGATCAATTCCGTCACCTCGGCACCCACCATATGCGCGCCCAAAAGCTCGCCCGTCTTGGCATCGAACACCGTCTTGATCATGCCCTCCGGCTCGCCCAGCGCAATCGCCTTGCCATTGCCGATGAACGGGAAACGGCCCACTTTGACAGCATAGCCCTTTTCCTTGGCCTTGGCTTCCGTCAGGCCAACGCTCGCCACCTGCGGATGGCAATAGGTGCAGCCCGCGATGCTCTCGGGCTTGACCGGATGCGGATGCCCGCCTGCGATCAATTCGGCGACCATAACGCCCTCATGGCTGGCCTTGTGCGCCAGCCACGGCGCGTCCGCGATATCGCCGATGGCATACAGGCCGTCTACCCCGGTGCGGCAATACTCATCCGTCACCACATGGGTGCGGTCAATCTTGACGCCCAAAGCCTCTAGGCCCAGCCCCTCGACATTGCCGACAATGCCCACAGCGGAAATCACCGTGTCAAATTCGTGTTTTTCAACCTTGCCGCCCATCTCGATATGCGCGGTCACGGTGCCCTTGCCCCGATCCAATTGCTTGACCATGGCCTTTTCCATGATCTTCATCTTTTGCTTGGTAAACGCCTTTTTGGCGAAAGCAGAAATCTCGGCATCCTCCACCGGCAGAATACGGTCCATCACCTCGACCACGGTCGTATCAGCACCCAAGGTATTGTAGAAACTGGCAAACTCGATCCCGATGGCCCCCGACCCAATCACCAAAAGCTTTTTGGGCATGCGGGATGGCACCAGCGCGTGCTTATAGGTCCATACCAGATCACCGTCGGCCTCTAGCCCCGGCAATTCACGGGCCCGCGCGCCAGTGGCCAGAATGATATGCTTGGCCTCCAGCTCTTCGACGCCCTTCTCGGTCTTGACGCTGACCTTGCCTTTTGCGGGCAAACTCGCAGCCCCCATCACCACCGTGACCTTGTTCTTCTTCATCAGATGCGCGACGCCGCCGCTCAGCTGCTTGGCCACCCCCCGCGAGCGTTTGACCACCGCATCAAGATCATAGCCGATCCCCTCGGCCTTAAGGCCAAACTCCTTGGCGCGGTGCATCAGGTGAAACACCTCGGACGAACGCAGCATCGCCTTGGTCGGGATACAGCCCCAGTTCAGGCAAATGCCGCCCATATGCTCGCGCTCGACAATCGCCACCTTGAGGCCCAGTTGCGCGCCCCGGATTGCGGCCACATAGCCGCCCGGACCCGCCCCGATTACAATCATATCATAGGTAGTCGACGCCATGTGGCCCTCCGTTTCCAAATTTAGTTTGCCATTAAACTATTTTACACCAAATCGCAACGCGACATGATTGACCGATTGAACAAACAATCGCCACGCGCGTTTTTCCAACAATTCGGAACACAGTAAAAGGGCAGATCACGCCGCCTGCATGATCCGCCGCAGGGTGCCGCCATAGCCACCCTCAGACTCGAACGCCCGTTCAGACGCCGTGGATGGCCGCGCCAACGCGGCATTGCGATAGGGAAAACGACCAAATTGCCGGATCACCTCGCGATGCGCCCGCGCATGCGTCAGGTTCTCGGCCCCGTGCTCGGGCATACGCTCGCACATCAGGCGCACACAGCGTTCCTGATCACAGAGGTTTTCGGAATGCATAAGCGGCAGGTAAAAGAACTGCCGCGCCGGTTCGTCGACCCGCATATCCCATCCGCGGTTGATGGCCGCCTTGCCCGCCGCCAGCGCCTGTTGGTCGGTGGCAAAGGCCCGCGCGTCATCCCGGAACATATTGCGCGGAAACTGATCGGTCAGGATCACATAGGCCAGCATGCCATTGGGATAGGTCAGCCAAAGACCGCACGCCCCCTCTCGGGCATTCTCCCATGCCGCCAAAAACCGCTCCCGCACTTCGGCATCCAGCGCCTCGGATGTCTTGTACCACCCCGCCGGTCCGACCTCATCAAGCCAGAACCGCAGCACGTCGTCGGGTGTGACCATAGGGGGACTCCTCAATATCCTATGACGTTTTTAAGACGGTAACGGGATTTTAGCCCGTTCCACAGTAACATAATGCTACAGAAAGGATATAATTTCCCGATTTCAATCCTCTTTCGCCTCTTGCGCGCTCTCAATGGCATATTCTTGCGCAAATTCTACCGCCATCGGCGAAGAAGACGGCGAAACCGGCATATACCGGTCGGTTTCGCGCACCGTCGGGGCTTTGCGCTGCGTCATCCGATAGATGGCATAGGCCACCATCGCAAACATCAGTATCGCGATATATAGAAAATAGCCCCCCGGCCCCATCACCCCCATCATCCAGCCAACCATCAGCGGTCCAGCAATCGCCCCCAAGCCGTTGATGAACACCATGCCACCGGCCGCCGCCGCCATATCCTCATGCGCGAGAAAGTCGTTGGTGTAGGCAATCAGCAGCGAATAAAGCGGGTTCGACGTGCCCCCCACGATAAAGGCCGCCAGCATCAGAAACCAGAAATTGTCCCCCAGCAGCATACCGACCACCGCGCCGATACCCGTGCCCAGCGATACCGCAGCAATCAGCTTGCGCCGGTCCATCCGGTCAGACAGCCACCCAAGCGGATATTGAGCCACCACCGCAGCCACGTAAAACGACGCGACAAAGGCCGAGATTTGCCCCACGCTCAGCCCCGCTTCGGCACCATAGACCGCCGCCATCCCGAATTGCGCCGCAAAGACCCCCCCGGTCAGCAGCATCCCGACACAGCCCAGAGGCGAGATTTTCATGATCTGCCTGAGCGAGAGCGGCTTGGTCGTGCCAAACGCAGGTGTCGGGCTGACCGACAGCAGAATGGGCGCAAAGGCCAGCGACACCAGAACCGACGGGATGACGAACAGAACATAGCCCGACGGGTCCGCCAGCACCATCAACCCCTGCGCCGACACGATGCCGATCATCTGCACGATCATATAGAGCGACAGCGCCTTGCCGCGCGTGGCATTGGTTGCGGAATTGTTCAGCCAGCTTTCGGCGGTCACATAAACGCCAGAAAAGCAGAATCCGATCAACACCCGCCCAATCGACCAGGCCCAAGGCTCTGTAATCGTCGGATAAAGGATCAGAACCGCCGAAATCATCGAGCCAAGGGCCGCAAAGACCCGCACATGCCCGACCCGGCGGATCATATCCGGCGCCATCCGCGACCCAAACAGAAAGCCCACGAAATAAGACGACATGACCACCGACATCTCGTAGGTCGAAAACCCTTCAAGAGCGCCCCGAACCCCCAGAAGCGTGCCCTGCATGCCATTGCCAACCTGCAACAACATCATGCCCAGCAAGAGGGCCCACGCCCCCGACAGCACCTGAAACATCGCGCTCTCCTTATTCTTCGGGACCAGCCTAACAGATGCACGACTGTGCGGCACCCCAAAGACGACTTACTCTGTCCCTTGCGCGCCCCGCCTGTCAGCCTTTGCCGCAGGGATCAATAGCGACGCATCCCCATAAGAGAAAAAGCGATAGCGCGCCGCCACCGCATGGGCATAGATCCGCCGGATCGTATCCTGCCCCATCAGCGCGGACACCAGCATCATCAATGTCGATTTCGGCAGGTGAAAATTGGTCATCAAGGCATCGGCAACGCGGAACTCAAAACCGGGATAGATGAAAATATCCGTATCCCCTGACCAGGCCGCGATTTCGCCAGTGGCCCGCGCCGCCGTCTCGATCAATCGCAGCGCGGTGGTGCCCACCGGAATGATGCGCCCGCCCGCCGCGCGCGTTGCGGCCATCTCGGCGGCAGCCTTGGCACTGACTTCGCCCCATTCGGCATGCATCCGGTGGGTGGTAACATCCTCGACCTTGACCGGCAAAAACGTCCCCGCCCCCACATGCAGCGTGACATGGCTAAACCCCACGCCCAGCGCCGCCAGTTCCGCAAGCAGCGCCTCATCAAAGTGCAACGAGGCCGTCGGTGCCGCCACCGCCCCCGGTGCCCGCGCCCAAACAGTCTGATAATCCACCTTGTCCTGTTCATCCGCAGGTCGGCGCGCGGCGATATAGGGCGGCAGCGGCATTGCCCCCGCCTCTGCCAGCGCCGCATCGAAATCGTCGCCCACAAGGTTGAATCGCAGCCGCCCCTGCCCCTCTTCCTTGGCCAAAAGCACCGCCGAGAGCCGCTCGGAAAACACGATTTCCTCGCCCTCGCTCACCTTTTTCAACGGCTTGATCAGCGCACCCCAGCTTCCATCCGCCCCCGGCTCCAGCAGCGTGACCTCGATCTTCGCCGCCGTGTCCCCCTGCGCGCCAGAGCGATGGCGCAAACCCGACAGCCGCGCCGGGATCACCCGCGTGTCATTCAGGACCAACCGATCACCGGGCCGCAGCCAGCGCCCCAGATCAGCCACCCCCGCATCGGTGATCCCCTCACCCTCGGCCACCAGCAACCGCGCCGCACGTCGGGGCCTTGCGGGGCGCGTGGCAATCAGCGCCTCCGGCAGGTCAAAATCAAAATCCGATAGCTTCATCTGTCCTGTCTTCGGTGAATGTCCTGCGCCTCGCGCTCTTGCGGCTTTTCGACCTGACCCGAGGTGGCTGCCCGCCCCGTGCCCACCGTGGGCGCAGGCCGCCGGAACATCTCGCGCAGGAATCCCGGCGCAAGCGCCGACAACGGATTGACCGACACCGCCGGGTCCGAAGATGGCCCCTTGAGCGTATAGTTCATCCCGATAAGCCCCTCACCGGGCCGGGTAAAGGCCTCTCCGATGCCATTGAGCAGATAGACGGGCGAGACCACGCCTTGCATATCCATCTGCTTCTCGGCCAGACCATAATAGCCATCCATCGAAATTCCGACCGAGGCCCCCACCGCACTGCCCTCCAACAGGATCAGCCGCTCCGGCGTCAGCCGAAACCGCGCATCGACCCGACCAAAATGCAGCCCCTGCCCATAGAACTGCTCCAAAAGCCCAACCACACTGACCGTATTCAGCAGCGCCGCCAGCGCCGGGGCTTCCTTTATACGAACCTGATCAATGCCCAATACCCCGTCATAGCTCCCGGGTTCCGGCGCGGGCGTCAGCACCAGTTCCAGCGCCCCCTCGCGCGCTTGCCGCAACAACCCCGCCGCCTTGAGAACGCCACCGGCATCGTCAGATCTGATCCGAAAGGCACTGCGCCCCCCCACCGGCACCACCTGCCCGCTGATTGGCGCGATATCGTTCAAAAGCCCCGTAAAGCTCCCACTCGCGCCGCCCGTGGTATCCAGATCGGCGCTAAACCTGGTCAACGCCAACCCTTCCGAGATTTGCAACCGCTCCAACCGCAAGGCAATCGGCACCCCATCGCCGCCGCCGCCGTCACGCGTGCCAGTGCCCGCACCGCCCAGCGATGTCTGCCGCAGATCAACCGTTCCGCCCGTCACCTCGATACGCGGTGCGACGCCCACCCCACGCCCGACCAGCGCCACCGGCGCATCAAGCCATCCGCCCAGCGTGACCCGGCTGAACTCGGCCCGGTCCAGCCCACCGCCTGCGTTCAGGCTCACCCGCCCGCGCGCCTCTAACCCGGCACCGCTCAGGCCCAGCGCCGTGATCTCGGGCACAGAACCCAGACGGCCCGTCACATCCAGCCGCCCAAGCTGCGCTTCTCCCAATGCCCAATCCAGTTGCGGCAACCGCAAACCGACACCCGCCAGATCGGAACTCAGCGCAAACTCCGGCGCCTGTCCCTTGGCAAAGCCGATTTCCATCACCCCCAGCCCGGCCCCCGTCACACTGCCCGGCGGCAGCCCGATCTTGAACTCCTCCAGAAACCGCTGCGACAGCTCGATCTGCCCGCGCACGCGGCTTTCGCCTTGCGGGTTGCCACCAATCGCGATGTTCCAACTGCCCCGCACCGGCACGTCGCCAACCTGCGCCGCGCCGCCAATCTCCAAACCTGTGTTACTCGCCTCGATCTCCAGCGTCTCCGCCGCAAGCCGCCGCCCCTTGAGCAGCGTGTCACTTTGCACCGCACTCAATGTGCCGGTCACATCAAAGGCCACCTCTTCCGCCGTCAGTTGCTTTTTCAAGAGGAACACCAACTGCCCCCCCAACTCGGCTTGCCCCTCGGCGACCGTCACCGGCTGCCCGGCCTTTTGCAAAAACCGGAAGGGCGGCGAATCAAGCAGCGACAGCGCCGCCGTGATCGTGCTTCGGCTTTGCAGCATAACCTCAGCCGGGCTTTCCTTGATGCGCACATCCGGGATGATGAAACTGGTCCCCGCAACATTCAGGAACCCGCCCTCTTCCGCCTCGACATGCCCGCGCTCGGCATGAATGACAAAGCGATGGTCATAAAGCGACGCCCGCCCAGAGGCCCCGGAAAGGGCCGGCACGTCACGGATATAGACCGTCTCCAGATCCGCGAAATCAAACCCAATGTAGAATTCGGGCCGATGGTTTGGCCGCAACTGCAAGGCCAGTTGGATATCTCGCAGATCCGCCGTCTTCACGTTCTGATCAATCCAGTTACGGGTATTGGCCAGCGCCGCACGTGGCCAGAGCGCCATCAGACGTTCTGGGGCCAGCCCGTCCATTTCCCCCTCAAACGAGATATCCCACCCCGCCTCGCTGCCCCGCGCTTCGCCACGCGCCCGCAGATACTGACCCTGATCGCTCAGGGTCAACGCGCCTAGGGTCAGCACGAATGGATCAAGCCGCAATCGCAGCGCCACTTGCGCCTCTTCGAACCGGATCGGTTCGGGATAAAGATCGGCGGGGTCCGCGACCACATCGCTCACCCGGATCTGTGCCTGCAATTCGCGCGGCCACCCGGCCTCCATCCCCACCAGCCGCGCCGTGCCCTCGGCCCGCGCCTGCCCCCAGGCGCTATCGACCGACAATTCGGTAAACCGGATTTCCTGCACCATGGGATCATAGGTGAAATAGCTGCGCGCCGAGCGAAACTTGATCGGGGCCGTGGCGGCTGTAGGCTGAAGCACACCGGCCCCAATCTGCAACGTGGCGTTGAGCGGGCCCAGCCGCCCCTCGGCGTCCACCTCCGCCCGCAGCGCCCCGGAAATCGGCGCTTGCAACGCCCCCAGCCACGCCAGCGCCGGCGACTGTCCGGCAATATCACCTGCCGGCATATCCTCAAAAGTAGCGCCAAACTCGGCTACCTTGCTGCCAATCCGGCCCGTGTAGTTCACCGCCAGCGTTGTCGCATAATCGCGCGCCCCCAAAAGCGCCACATCGCCCCGCAAGGTCAGATCATCGCCTGCGCGCGTCAACTCCAACCGCCCGCCATCCGCACTCCAGGCGCGGCCCGCGCGCGCATCCTCATAGCGCAGCGTCAGGTTATCCGCCGTCACTCGGGACAGCGCATCCAGTTGTGGTCGGGCAAAGAGCGCATCCATCTGCTCATTGAATGTCCCGTTCTGCCCCGTGCCCTCGAACATGATCGCGAACTCGCCCGACGCCATCCGCCGCAGCCCCAAACGCGCCCCCGACAGATGCACCGCCTTGGGCTGCACCTCGCCGCGCAAAAGCGGCGCGGGCGCCACCGTGACCGCAAGCGATCCCAGCGTGACCAGCGGCACCCCGTCCAGATTGGCCAGCACCACATCGCGCAGCGCCACACGCGGCACCAGATCCTCACCCACCACCAAAGACATCTCGCCAAAACGAAGGGCATACCCCGGCACACTTGCATCAATCCGCGTGGCGATGCGTTCCTGCAACCAACCGGGCGCGCGCAGGCTTGCGCCAATGCTCATCGCCACACCAAGGCCCAGCACCACAACCAGCACCGCGCAGGAAAAGAAAAACTGCATCACATGCCGCAGCGCACGCCGACCCTGACGCCGCGTGCGGGGGCGCGCGGTCGGGTTTGCGACAGGCTCTGACGTTTCCGCCGCGCCCTGCTCTTGTGTCGGCTGCGTGCTCATCCTATCCGTTCGGGCGCGTCTTGCGCCTCTCTTCTGCCTCGTGGCTTTATTCTGGTCTCTTGCGTCCTAATATGGAATTCACAATTTTTCATCCCAGAGGATACCCCATGCCCGATACATCCGAAATGGCCCCCGATTTCACCCTGCCGCGTACCGGGGGTGACAGTACTACGCTCTCGGCCCTGCGTCCCGGCGCAGTTGTCCTGTTTTTCTATCCCCGCGATGACACTTCGGGCTGCACAAAAGAGGCGGTGGCCTTTTCCACCCTCAAGGATCAGTTCGACGCCTCTGGTGTGACGGTCATGGGCATCTCCAAAGACAGCCTCGCAAGCCACGAAAAATTCGCATCGAAACATGCACTTACTGTGCCTCTCCTGTCTGACGAGCACGCGGATGTTTGCGAAGCCTACGGCGTCTGGGCGGAAAAGAGCATGTATGGCAAGAAATACTTTGGCATCGAACGCTCGACCTTCCTGATTGATGGCGAGGGTCGCATCGCGCGTGTCTGGCGCAAGGTCAAGGTGCCGGGCCACGCCGAAGAGGTGCTGGACGCGGTCAAGGCCCTGTGACCCCCCAAACCCTGACAGACATGGCCGTCGCGGTGCTCTCTACCCACGACGGCCGCACCAAAACGGCGCTGTCGCGCGCCCATGCCGCCACATGGTTCGCCGCGCGCGCGGCAGGGCGCGACATTCCTTTGGGGCATGCGCAACCGCCCCTGCGTCCCGCCCGGCCCGCCCAGCCCGTACTGCTCGACCCGCGCGACGTGCCGCGCCGCCGCCCCGGTTCGGTGCAGGGCCGCATCGCGCTTCTTCATGCCGTGGCCCATATCGAACTCAACGCCGTCGATCTGCATTGGGATATCATCGCACGCTTTGCAGATATCCCAATGCCGCTTGGCTTTTACGATGATTGGGTCAAATCCGCTGATGAAGAATCAAAGCATTTCAACATGATATGCGACTGTCTTGAAGCGATGGGCAGCCATTATGGCGCTCTGCCCGCCCATGCAGGCATGTGGCGCGCCGCCGAGGATACGGCGCAGGATTTCATGGGTCGGCTTGCCGTCGTGCCCATGGTGCTCGAGGCGCGCGGCCTTGATGTCACCCCCGGCATGATCGAAGTGTTCGACCGCGCAGGAGAGTCCGCCGCCGTCGCCGCCATGCAGGTGATCTATGCCGAAGAGGTGCATCACGTCGCCTATGGCTCCAAATGGTTCCACTTTCTGTGCGGTCGCCATGACCTCGACCCCAAGACCACCTTCCACGACCTCGTACGCCGCTACTTCCACGGCGCGCTGAAACCGCCCTTTAACGAGGAAAAACGGGCCGAAGCAGGCATTCCACCCGATTTTTACTGGCCTTTAAGCGAGGCTGGCTCAATTCAAGGTTGAAATTCAGGCCGCAGTATCGGCGAATTTCCGCCACTCGGGCAAGAAACAGCCCAGCCTCGCCCCCTGATTGGTCAAAAATCTTGCCCAAAGCCCGACCGCTGGCTAATCACGGTTCATTACGGTGCCTGCAATCAATGCGGCATCCTTTAGGACTACGGCAGGGGCAACAGGGACAATGAGCGCGTGAGAACAAGACTTGCGATAAAAATCCATGCGATCCTTGAAAGGTATTTTCCCGAACGTCGGGTCTTTTTGCGATCCGACAATGACACGCGGTTCATTCGCCTGCGCCCCTCAACACAGCTTTTCGCCTTTCTCGGGGCCTCGGCGATCATAGCGTGGTCAATCATCGCCACCTCTATCCTCGTGATGGACAATATCGGGGCCGGCAACTTCCGCGAACAGGCCAAGCGCGATCAGCGCACCTATGAAAACCGCCTCAACGCCCTGTCCTCCGAACGCGACAAGCGCGCGCAAGAGGCGATTGCCGCACAAGAGCGGTTCTCTTCCGCTCTCGAACAGATTTCGCTGATGCAGTCCGAATTGCTGGCGTCCGAAACCCGCCGCCGCGAATTGGAAACCGGCATCGAGGTGATCCAATCCACCCTGCGCCGCACCATGTCAGAGCGCGAAGAAGCGCGCGACGAGGTCGAGCAATTGGCCCTCTCCCTCGAGTCAGAAGGCGGCACCGGCGTCGGGCCGACGGCCGACGCAGGCTCTGATGCCACCGTCGATTTCCTGACCGCCGCACTCGAGGATGCCGCAGAGGAACGCGATACAACCATCGCCAATGCCCAGGATGCCCTCCTCAAAGCCGAAGAGATGGCGCTGGAACTGGACCTGCTCAAGGATCAGAACGACCAGATCTTCAGCCAGCTTGAGGATGCGATGGCGATCTCTGTCGAACCGCTCGACAAGATGTTTCGTGCCGCAGGGCTGAATACCGATTCTTTGCTTGATACTGTGCGCCGGGGCTATTCCGGCCAGGGCGGCCCGCTGATGCCGCTGTCCTTCTCTACACGTGGCGAAGAACCCTCCGTCGATGCCGAGCGCGCAAACCGCATCCTTGGCCGGATGGACGAGCTGAACCTCTACCGCATTGCCGCGCAAAAGGCGCCCTTTGCCCTGCCCGTCAAAAGCGCATTCCGCTACACATCGGGCTATGGCATGCGCTGGGGCCGGATGCACCAAGGCACCGATTTCGCCGCCCCCCATGGCACGCCGATCTATTCCACCGCCGATGGCGTCGTGACCCACGCGGGCTGGCTGTCGGGCTATGGCCGCCTGATCAAGATCCAGCACGCCTTTGGCATCGAAACCCGCTACGCGCATCTGTCTCAAATCCGTGTCAACGTCGGGCAAAGGGTCTCGCGCGGGGAACGGATTGGTGATATGGGCAACTCTGGACGTTCTACGGGCACACATCTACACTACGAGGTCCGCGTCGGCGACAAGTCCGTCAACCCCATGATATATATCAAGGCTGCAAACAATGTTTTCTAAGAGCAAAATCAACGAACCCGCGCAAAAGCCTGCAGAGGCCAAACCGGCTGCCTCCGAGAACCGGCTCGATTCGGCGCGGCCTGACGCGCTGAATACGGAATTCAAGGCCTCCGCCCCCAAGGCCAAGCCGCCCGCCTCTGTGCTGTCCTCGGACCTGCACGTGACCGGCAACCTCAAGACCACCGGCGATATTCAGGTCGAAGGCTCGATCGAGGGCGATATCCGCGCGCATCTGCTGACCGTGGGCGAAGGCGCCACCATCAAGGGCGAAGTGATCGCCGATGACGTGGTGATCAACGGTCGTATCGTGGGCCGCGTGCGTGGCCTCAAGGTGCGCCTGACCTCGACCGCCCGCGTCGAGGGGGACATCATCCACAAGACCATCGCCATCGAAAGCGGCGCGCATTTCGAAGGCTCGGTGCAGCGTCAGGACGATCCTCTGACCGGCAACAAGAACGCCCCCAAGCCCGCGGCCCCCGCCGCCGCAGCCCCCGCGGCACCCAAGCCCGCCGAAGGCTAAGCCAAGCACAGAACCAAAAAGGCGGCGTGGCCCCGTGCCATAGCCGCCTTTTTCATGCCCATTGCCCTGCCTCTATGGCGTGTTGCGCCCCATCGCCCCCCCCGTCCCGGGCTTGCTCCCGGGACCTCTCCGAGGCAGCGTCGTAGCCCCGGCGCGGGAGCCGGTGCGATATGCCCCCGATCAGACGCAAGGTACCTTACGGCTCGCGCAGCGCCTGTTGGCTCTTGTAGAGCGGTTTCAGCAAGTACTGCAGCACGGTCTTTTCGCCCGTGTGCAACTCCACCTCGGCCTGCATACCGGGCCTGATCTCTATCCCCGCCTGCCGGGGTGTCAGCGCGCTCATATCCACCCGCAGCGATACTTTGTAATGCGGATCACCATCCGCCTCACGCGCCCGCTCATCCTTGAACGTATCGGCGGAAATGAAATCCACCCGGCCCTTTAGCGTGCCATAAATCGTATAGTCATAGGCGGTCAGTTTGATCGTCGCCTCCTGCCCGCGCCGGATATTGGCGATATTGCGTGGCTCGACCCGCGCCTCGACAAACATCTCTTCATCCAGCGGGATGATCTCCAGAATCTCTTCGCCGGGGCGCACCACACCGCCAATCGTCGTCACGCTCAGATTGTTGACCACCCCGCGCAATGGGCTCAGCAGCACCGTCCGGTTCAACTGATCCTGACTGGCGCGCAAATTCTGGCGCAGCGTCGCCAATTCCTTCAGGGTCTCGGAATAGGCCTCTGCCCGCTCCAACTCGGCTTGGGTGATGATCTCATCATAGCGTTTCTCGGAATCCGCATGCGCCTTGCGGGCGCGCGTAACCTCAATCAGCGCAACGATCTTTTTCTCCAGCAATCCTTCCAACAGCCGCTTTTCCTCGGCGGATTGCTGCATCACGCGCTTGGCCCCTTCGCTGCGCTTGACGAAATCCTCTTGCCGCGCCTTCAAAAGCGCGCGCTCAGAGGCGACCATTTCCCCCGCCTGCCCCGCCAGCCCGTCGGGCACCGTAAAATCGAACTGCCCCGCCAATTCCGCCTCAAGCCGCAGTTGCCGCACCTCAAGCCCCGCGATCTGGTCCTGGAGATCCGCCACTTCGGAATTGAACCGCGTATCGTGCAGCCGCGCCAGAACATCGCCGCGCGCCACCACATCCCCCTCCTGCACCAGCAATTCCGCCAGAATACCCCCTTCAAGATTCTGGATGATCTGCGGCCGCGAGGTGGAAATAAACTCGCCCGGCGCGCGCACGATCTCGTCGATCCACGCAAACGCCGCCCAAAGGATGAAAATCCACACGCTCGCCGCACAAAGCCAAACCATCAGGCTCGGCCCGCGCAAGCGCCCGTTCAATTCCGCCAGAATGCTGGCCGTACTGCGCGCGCCCACGTCGCTCATCTCATGCCCCTCCCGGCCCGGTGCCCGCCGCCTGCGCCAGATGCGCCAGCACCTGATCGCGCGGCCCGTCCACCGCCATCCGCCCGGCTTGCAGAATAAGTGTCCGGCTTGTCAGGCTCAGGATCGGCATCCGGTGCGTCGCGATCACCGCCGTGCGCCCCTTCAGCCATGTCTCCAACCGGCTGACCAGCGTGCGCTCCAGCGTCTGATCCAGCGCCGCCGTCGGCTCGTCCAACAGGCACACCGCCGGGTCCTGCAACCATAGCCGCGCCCAGCCAATGCTCTGCCGCTGTCCTTGGCTCAGCCCTTGACCGCCGTCCAGTATCTCGAGGTCCAACCCCTTGGGATGCCCGCGCACAAAGGGCCCCAAACCGGCAAAATCCAGCGCCTGCATCAGCCGCGCGTCATCGCGCTCCAGCAAGGTCAGGTTCAGGTTCTCGCGCAGGCTGCCGGTGAACAGCCGCACATCCTGCCCCAGATAGCCGATCATCCGCCGCAAATCGCGCGGCGCGATCTGCCCCATATCGGTGCCATCCAGCATCAATCGCCCCCGGCTTGGGGCATAAAGCCCTGACAAGAGCTTGAGAAAGGTCGATTTGCCAGACCCGTTGGTGCCCAGCACCGCCACCACCTGACCGGGTTGAATGATCAACCCCGGAATATCCAGCACCGGCGCTCCGCCTGCGTCATAGGCAAACTGCACCTCGCGCAGCTCATAGGCGCCGGTCAACGCCGTGCGCCGCAAATAGCTGCGCCCCTCGCCCTCGTCCTGATCCGCCAGCGCAATCGCATCCAACCCCACCAGCGCCGATTTCACATTTCCCCAGCGTGCCAGCGTGCTCGAAAGCTGCGTCAGCGGCCCCAGTGTGCGGCTGGTCAAAATCCCCACGGCGATGATCGAACCCACAGTAAACTCGCCCGCGAACACCAGATAAGAGCCAAGGATCACCGCCACGATATAAGTCGCCTGCTGCACCGCCTGCGCCCAGAAACTCAGCACCGATCCCAGCCGCCGCTGCTCGCTCGACTTGATCGCCTGAAGCGCCGTCAACTCGCCCCAAATCCGGCGAAACCGGTCCTCGGCCCGCTGCGTCTTGAGCGTATCCAACTCGAATATCGCCTCATGCAACAGCCGCGCCCCCCGCGCGCTCGCCCCCTGCATCTCTTGCGTCAGCCGCATCATCCGGCGTTGCAACAAGAAACCGGGCAGAACCATGATCACCCCGCCCAGGATCAAGACCCAAACCACATTGCCCGCAATCGACGCCACCAGCGCCAGAAACACCACGATGAACGGCAAATCCGTCAGCGTGCCAATGGTCGAGGCGGTAAAGAACTCCCGTACCGATCCGAATTCCCGCATCGCCGAGAATATCTGCGACGGGCTCTTGCTCGCAATCTCGGACCGCATCCCAAGAATACGGTCCATCAGAATTCGCTGCACATTGAGTTCGATCTGCCGCCCGGCCCCGTCCATCAACTGCGCCCGCGCAATTTTCAGCGCGGCTTCCATCACCAGCGCAAGACCCGCCCCCGCCGCCAATACCCACAGCGTCGCCTCAGATTGATGCGGGATCACCCGGTCGTAAACCTGAAGCGCAAAAAGCGCGACCGCCACCGCCAGAATATTGGCCACGAAAGAGCCAAGCGCCACCTCTGCAATATGCCGCCGGAACCCGGCAAACTGGCTCCAGAACCAATGCGGCGCGGCCTCGGGCGCATCATGCGCGCGGCTCAGGCTTTGCACCGGGGCATCGGCCCGCACCACAAGGCCGGTAAAGAACGGCTCGAACTCGGCCAGCGGCACCTCGGCGCGCTGATCGGCGCAGGTGGTGTCGTGGATCGTCAACACGCTGCCCGCCTGTGACAGCACCAGCACGAATTGCCCGCTCGTCATCTGCGCCAGCGCCGGCCATTGATCAGGATGCGGATGCGCCACCGGCTTGACCCGCGCCATCAGCCCCGCCGCCTCCAACCCATCGGCCAGGGCGCGCGGTTGCGGCTGGTCAGTAGGGCCACCCCCCGCCTTGCTGGCGATCATCGCCTCCAGAATATCGCGCTCGACCGCTTCGATACCCAAAAGCGCGGCATAGGCCACCCCCAGTTTCGCCCGCGCCACAGCCCGCTCACCAAACCGCGCTGGCGCAGGTTGTGGGCCACTTGCCTCACCCCCGCGCGCGCCGGTCGTGATCGTCAGGGCGACGGGGGCCTTGGTCAAATCCGGCTCCCCTCCGCCAGCACGCCCAAATGCCGCGCCAGTTCCAGCCGCGCCAGCGCCAGTTCGTATTTCAGGGCCAGCGCGCGCGCTTGCCGCTGGGCAAAGGTCTCATAGACACCAACCACATCCATGACATCACGCTGCCCGGCATCGTATTGCGCTTGGAAAAGATCAAGATTGGCCTTGGCAGTATCGCGCAGCGTGCTTGCCTCGCCCACCTGCCGCGACAGGGCGCTCAACTGCCCCTCCAGCCGCTGCACAACCCGGTTGCTATCCTCATCCGCCTGCGCGCGGCGGCGCTTGGCGGCTTCTTTATCGGCGTCCACCGCCTTCAATTGCGCCCCGGTGCCCAAACCCAGCAATTGTTCGGACCGCAGGTTCAGCCCAAAACTCGTGTCGCCATTGCCAACCGTGCCCCCCGCCGTCAATCCGGGCAAGAAACCCGCCCGCGCCATCACCGCCTCAGCGGTGTCGCGTTCGGCCTCGGCCATGGCGCGCAGAACGTCCAAGGATTGCACAGACCCCGCGTCAACCGGCACCTCCGACAGGCCCGTCACCCCCCCAAGGGGCCGCGCCGCCATGGCGTTCAATTCTGCCAGCGCCGTGGCTTCGGCCTCTTGCTGCCCAGCCATCACCTCGCGGATTTCCGCCAGACGCGAGCGCAGGATATTGAGGTCAGACATATCCGATACGCCGCCCTTGACCCGCTCCGACATGATCCATTCAAAATGGCTCATATCCTCCAGCGTGCGCCGTTCCAGCACCAGCCGCTCGCGCGCCTGCGCCGCATCCAGATAGAGCGAGAGCGCCTCGAACACGCGCCCGTTCACATCCTCGGCCAGCGTCACGGCGGCCACCTCGACATCGGCCTTGGCAAAGTCGCGCTCCGCCTTTTTGCGGCCGTTGTCGAACAACACCTGCTCGACGATCAACTGGCTGACCAGATCGCTCAGACTGGTCAGGCTGATATTGGGCCCAACGCGCGGCAACCAGTTCTTGGATGCCGCCTCGGCGCGCAACCGCGCACTCAGCAAATCCGCTTCGGCACTGCGGCTATAGGCGGCCAAAACCGATCCAGCGACCTGATCAAAACTGCTGCCCGGCGCCAAAACCGATCGGCGCGCCTGCAAATCGCGGATGATCTCGGAACCTGCGGCCTCTTTGGCCCGCGCCACCTCATCCGGGCGAAGGTCTGGCCCTGCGGCGGCGCGTGACACTTCGGCATCGCTACCGTCGTCGCGCCAACACCCTGCAAGCGCCAAACAGACCCCCGCAAGCAAAAAGCCCCTCGTTACAGTCCCCATACATAGTCCTCCGACCGTTCCGGCCTTGTCTTTGGAGACGCGCACCCCGGCACGGGCGCGCGTCCCTGTCCGGCATCAGGTGACGATCTGGATATCCTCATCCACCACGACCGTGGCATCATTGCCCAGCGTGTAGATGTCATAGGTCTGACCGTCGATCTGTGTGCGGCCTGCGGCCTCGGCCCCGGTCAGCGTCACGCGGTCATCCGCGCCCCCCTGAACCAGAACCGTATCGCTATTGCCCGAAAGCGCCAGAACCTGCTCTTCGGTCAGGCTCAATTGCGCCTGATCGCCAAACCGCAGATCAATCGTCTCGATGTCAAAGGCGCTAAGATTGGGATTGGCGATGTTCACAACCGATGTGCTGGTCTCATCCAGCACGACATAGGTGCTCGCGGTATTGCCCCCGGCATCTGTGCTGGTCACCACCAATTGCGAGCCATCCGATACCGGTGCCAACTGGCCTGCCCCGTTGAGAAAGAAGTAATCCGTCTCGCCGGTGAATTGGTTGGCCTGCTCACCCAGTGCCAATTCGCGCACATTGCCGCCCGCATCGACCTGATGAATGCTCACATCGTCCGCGCTCGTTTCCACCGTGGCATTGCGATAGCCGTCGCCCTGCCGGAAATAGCCCACGATCCCCGGTGTCTCAGGCGCGACCATATCGAGCGTCAGGCTGCTCGTGATCTGATGCGTATTGCCTGCCCCATCGGTCGCAAAAACCACCATCGGGGCTTGACCATCCTGCCGGGGAATATCCGCAGTGGGCAAGCTTACAGACCAGTTGCCTGCCGCATCGACCACCGCCTGATAGGTCCGGCCAAAAACCCGCACCTCGGCGCTTGATCCCGGCTCCACCTGCCCGGTCAGAGTAACACCTGCCGCCGCCTCAGAGATGTTGATGATGTTGTCCGATGTCACCGGCCCATCCTGGCTCAGCTCATTGACCAAGGTATCGACCCGCACCGTATCGGTGAGGAATGCGATATTTCCCGCCGGATCGGTCACATCGACCCGCAACGCAACGTCGCGCTCGCCGGGTGCAATCTCATTGGGGCCAAAGCGTGCCACCCAATTTCCATTGGCCGCCACCTGCGCCTCGTGCTGCACCCCGTCGATGGTGACAAATACCCGGCTGCCCGGCTCGATCGTGCCGGTGACGTTGAAACCACCCGTCGCGATGTCATTATTGATGACATCGCGCCCATCGGCCCCAATCGCAAGGTTCAGATCGCTGAGGCTAAGGTTGTCGACCTGCGTATCCACGCGCACCGTCGCCTCGACCTCGGTCGGATTGCCTGCCGCATCGACCGTGCGCGCGCTCACCTCGGGCACATGCGTGCCACGCGTGATCTCGGCGCTTTCATAGCGGCTCTGCCAACGACCTGCGCCATCGGCCTGCACCGTATGCTCCACCCCGTCGAGACTGACAATCACGGTTGCCCCGACATCAGCCGTGCCGGTGACCAGCACGCCAGCATCCGCCTCGGCCCCATTGATCACGCCGTCGCCACCAATCGCCCCCGCGTTCAGCGTCAAAAGACCGGCCTCGGTATCCACACTCACCGCTTGGCGCAACTCGCTGACATTGCCTGCGGCATCCGTGGCCACCGCCACGATATCACCGGTATAAGTGCCGCCCGCGATCTGCGCGCCCGTAAAGCTCGCGGTCCAGCGGCCATCCGCCGCCACCACGGCATCCACCATCGCCGTGCCAAAGGTCAGGCGCACCGTCGAGCCCGGCTCGACCGTGCCGCTCATCGTAAAGCCATCGCCCTGCTCAGCTGCGTTGATCACACCATCGGCCCCACCGGGCGCACCGGTCATGCCGAAATCGCGCACTTCGGTGTCAACACGCACCGAACCGCTTACATCGGCGCGATTGCCCGCTGCATCGACGGATACGGCCGTGACCGGGGCGTCATAGGTTCCCGCCGCCAGCGCGCTGCCCGCGACAGTGGCCACCCAAGCGCCCGACGCATTGGCAACCACATCCTGCGTCACGCCTGCGAATGTGACGGTCACTGTAGCCCCCGGCGTGGCAGTGCCGGTGATCGCCACCTGCCCGCCCGTTTCGACAAGGTTCACCGTGCCGTCGCCCCCGACCGTATCGGTCGCAAGACTCAGATCATTGGCCTCGGTATCCACACTCACCGCTTGGCGCAATTCGCTGACATTGCCTGCGGCATCCGTGGCGACCGCCACGATATCACCGGTATAGGTGCCGCCCGCAATCTGCGCGCCGGTGAATGTCGCGGTCCAGCGGCCATCCGCCGCCACCGCCGCATCCACCACTGCCGTGCCAAAGGTCAGGCGCACCGTCGAGCCCGGCTCGACCGTGCCGCTCATCGTAAAGCCATCGCCCTGCTCAGCGGCGTTGATCACACCATCGGCCCCACCGGGCGCACCGGTCATGCCGAAATCGCGCACTTCAGTGTCAACGCGGAATGTCCCTGTGGTGCTGCTGGCATTGCCCGCCGCATCAACAGTGGTTGCCGTCACCACAGTCTCATATTGCCCACCGGGCAGGGTGCCCGGATCAAATTCTGCTCGCCAGGTGCCATCTTCGCCCACGAGCACATCGCGGGATACACCCTCGACCGTCACCGTGACAGTGGCCCCCGGCGTCGAACTGCCGGTGATTGCCACACCGGCCCCCTCTTCCACCAGATTGACAACACCATCGCCCCCAACCTCAGACGCGTTGATCACAATCGGATGCGGCACCGTATCAATCGCCACAACATCCGTGACCACGGTCGAATTGCCAAACGCATCCGTCGCGGTGATCACCACCGCCACCTCGCGCTCGCCCCCGGGAATATCGGCAGGATCAAACACCACTTCCCACTGACCATCCTCACCGATGACCGTGGTTTCGGTGACGCCCTCGATCACAACGGAAATCTCGGCCCCCGGTTCTCCGCTGCCGGTGATCTCGATGCCGTCCTCATAGTCGTCGGCATTGACGATATCGTCGGTCGACACCACACCATCCTCGATCACCACCTCGGGCGGCGTGGTGTCGATCACCACCACCGGCCCTTCTAGCGTGGTCTCGGTGCCGTCAGGCTCTGTGACGACGACAACCACATCATGCTCGCCATCTTCGGGGAAGGTCTCGTCTTCGAACACGACCTCCCATTTCCCGTCTTCGTCAGCCTCAGTGGTGACCGTCTGATCGCCGATGGTCACATCCACCTCGGATCCCGGTTCGGCATCGCCGGTGATTGTGATCTTGGGATCATCCTGATCCCCGCCAATCGTGATCGTGCCATCCTCATTGACCGTGGGCTCGATCCGACCGCGGCCACCGCCACCATCGCCGCCGCCGCTACCGGCGACAACCGCTGCCGCAGCCCCCGCAGCCCCGACGCCGCCCAACCCCAAAAGACCGCCGCCCCCCAAAAAGGCCGCCCCCAGCATTGACACTTCGTCATCTTCAACCGGCCCCGTCACCTCGTTGCCGCCCAAAAAGATCAGCTCTTCATCCGGGCTCCATTTGGCCCAATTTTCGGTCGGGCCATACTGTGCATAGACCGGCCCATCGCCGCCCTCGCTCAGCGTCACCTCATTGAGATAACCGTCGGCGCTGATGAACAGCCGGCTCACAGGCGCCCCGGTTGCGGAATAATATCCCTCCAGCACAACCACCCTGCCATCTGACAGGTTGATCACAAGGTTAGAGCCATCCCGGGCATAACCCTGAATGTCCATTTGCCGAAGATTAAGAGAAATTTCTTGTCCGTTGCCCGCCGGAATGATGCTTACGCCATCTTGTCCCGGAATTGACCCACGCTGCGAATTGCCCGCATCTGTGCGAGCGACAAAATCAATCGCTTTCATAACACCACCACTCTGACCTCAGGGTTCGGCACTTTGGTGTGCCGATTTGTTTTATTGTGTCTTAATTATCTTTTTTCCGCCGCAATCGCTAGATGTTTTTGATCCCGCCCCCCCAAAATACGCCGCTTTTCCATAGATATGGACAGACTGAGTCTCTTTGAGCACGCCCCACCACACGGCTGAGACGATCAGAAACCCCACAACACAATCAAACCGGACATAGCGCAGGCTGCTCCCAGACGGGGGGTTGACGGGCCGCGCGGCGATCCACACTGTCGGGCAGTTGTTCATTTTGCCATCACAGGACCCTTCCCCGTGACCACTCAGCTTTCCGATACCGTTGGCCTCCTGCGCGAGTTGATCGCGTTTCCCACGATTTCCGAACTCAGTAATCTCGACATGATCGCCTATCTCGGGCACCGCCTCGAATCCGCAGGCGCGCGCGTCGACATCTTTCACGACGATATCGGCCACAAGGCCAATCTCTTTGCCACCATCGGGCCAGAGGTGGACGGCGGCATCGTGCTGTCAGGCCATTCCGATGTGGTGCCGGTGGCCGAACAGGATTGGGCCTCAGACCCGTTCGAACTGACCGAACACGAGGGACGGCTCTATGGGCGCGGCACCTGCGACATGAAAGGCTTTATCGCGGCGGCCACCGCCATGGCCCCCTATTTCGCAGAGCGGGTGCGCGACCGTCCCATTCACTTTGCCTTCACCTATGACGAGGAAGTCGGCTGTTTCGGTGCGCAGGCCTTGGTCGAAAGCCTGCGTGCCCGCAACCTGCGCCCCGGCGTGGCCATCATCGGCGAACCCACGATGATGCGCGTGATCGAAGGGCACAAGGGCTGCTATGAATACACCACCCATTTCTGCGGTTTGGCCGGGCACGGCTCTGCCCCGGACCGGGGCGTGAACGCGGTGGAATACGCGGTGCGCTACGTCAACCGCCTTCTGGAACTCAAAGAGGCGCTGCGCGCCCGCGCCCCCAAAGACAGCCGCTTCGATCCGCCTTGGACCACAATCAACACCGGCTCGCTCAAGGGCGGCGTGGCGCATAACGTCATCGCCTCCAACGCCACCATTGAATGGGAGATGCGCCCCGTTCAGGCCGCCGATGCCAATTTCGTCAAAGAGGACCTGCGCCGCTATTGCGAAGAAATGCTGCTCCCCCGCATGCGCGAGATTTGCCCCGATGCCAGCGTCGTCACCGAAATCATCGGCGAGGTGGACGGGCTCGAACCCACCGATCTGAACGAAGCCCGCGACATCATGATGGAACTCACCGGCGCCAATGGCGCAGATCTCGTGCCCTTCGGCACCGAGGCGGGGCTGTTCCAAAGCTATGGTATGTCGGCGGTCGTCTGCGGCCCCGGCTCGATTGATCAGGCGCACAAGCCCGACGAATACCTCTCGCTCGACCAACTCCAGCAATGTCTCGACATGTTGGGGCGCTTGGGCGATCGGCTTGGGCGCTGAGGGGCGCTCGTTGATCTGCGCGGCGCGCCGCCGCGCTTACACCCGCCGAAACGTCAGGTAATGCGGCACACGCCCTTCGCGCAGCGCCTTTTGCTCGTAGCGCGTCGAAATCCAATCCCCCCAAGGATTGCGCCAATCCGCAGGCCCCTCTGCCAGCCACTCAAAGCCCGCGCGCGGCACTTCCTCTAGGGTCTGGCGCACATAATCGGGAATATCCGTGGCCACACGGAAAATCGCACCCTTTTTCAACACCTTGGCCAGCGGTTCCAGATGCTCTTGCGTCACAAAGCGCCGCCTGTGGTGGCGCGCCTTGGGCCAGGGATCAGGATAAAGCAGAAACGCCCGTGACACCGACGCCTCGGGCAAAACATCAAACATATTGCGGACATCGCCGGGATATACCGCGACATTCTGTGTCTCTGCCGCCCGGATTTTCCCCAAGAGCATCGCCACACCGTTGATGAACGGCTCACAGCCGATGATCCCGACCTGCGGATTTTGCGCGGCCTGATGCACCATATGCTCTCCGCCGCCAAACCCGATCTCAAGCCAGATCTCGCGGTCGCCGAAAAGCGACGGCAAATCAATTTCTTGCCGCTCGGGGTTCACATCCCAATCGACGGCACCCGGTGACAATTTCGCTAGATCTTCGTCCAGATAGGTCTCTTGGCTTGGCCGCAGGGTCTTACCCTTGAACCGGCCATAAAAATTGCGCCAAGGCGCGCCTGTCGGATGTCTGTCTTGGCTCATGCAAACTTAAACTGGCGCGTGAAGATCACGCGCCAGCCCTCTGATCAAACAGCTTTTTTCAGAGCGTCAACCAGATCGGTCCGCTCCCAGCTAAAGCCGCCATCGGCCTCGGGCGCACGCCCGAAATGGCCATAGGCTGCGGTGCGCGCATAGATCGGCCGCGTCAGCGACAGATGCTCACGAATACCGCGCGGCGTCAGGTCCATGCACTGTGCCACGGCCTTTTCAATGGCACTTTCATGCACTTGGCCGGTGCCATGCGTATCGACATAGATCGACAGCGGCTTGGCCACACCAATGGCATAGCTCAGTTGCAGCGTGCAGCGCTGCGCCAGACCGGCCGCGACCACGTTCTTGGCCAGATAGCGCGCGGCATAGGCCGCCGAACGGTCCACCTTGGTCGGATCTTTGCCCGAAAACGCACCACCACCATGCGGGGCCGCGCCACCATAGGTATCCACAATGATCTTGCGCCCCGTCAGGCCCGCATCCCCATCCGGCCCGCCGATCACAAAGGTGCCGGTGGGGTTCACATGCCACTCGGTCTCATCGCTCAGCCAACCTGCAGGCAGAACCTCGCGGATATAGGGCTCTACAATCGCGCGGATGTCATCGCTGGTCTGGCTCTCATCCGCATGCTGCGTCGAAAGCACCAGTTGCGTCACCGCCACCGGGCGACCCCCCTCATAGCGCAACGTCAGCTGCGATTTGGCATCCGGCCCCAGCGTCGGCTCGGCACCGGATTTACGCACCTCCGCCAACCGCTTGAGGATCGCATGCGAATAAAGGATCGGTGCCGGCATGAATTCCGGTGTTTCATCCACGGCATAGCCAAACATGATGCCCTGATCCCCGGCCCCGTCCCGGTCCACA
Organism: Roseovarius mucosus; assembly: GCF_002080415.1. Taxonomy (NCBI): domain Bacteria; kingdom Pseudomonadati; phylum Pseudomonadota; class Alphaproteobacteria; order Rhodobacterales; family Roseobacteraceae; genus Roseovarius; species Roseovarius mucosus. Next base: position 950,307 of record NZ_CP020474.1, read on the forward strand.
CCCTGCGCGATATGCGCCGATTGCGGATGCAGCAGGTTCTGCAATTTCAGAGTACTCCAATGAAAGGCATCCTGCTCATAACCGATGTCGCGCACGCAATCGCGCACGATCCCGTCAATCCGGCCCATGAAATCCTTGAGCCGCGACTGATCACTCAGCCCGACCTCACCGCCGACAACCACGCAATTGGTCGTGGCAAAGGTCTCACAGGCGACCCGCGCATTGGCTTCTTCGGTCAGAAATGCATCAAGAATAGCGTCGGAAATCCGGTCACACACTTTATCCGGATGCCCCTCCGAAACGGATTCGGAAGTGAAAAGGTAATTCTGTCTTGACATGAAGTTGCTCCATTTGATGTCACCGCCACGCCAGGAAGCCGTTGTGGGGGATTAGCGTGTGGTTACGCCCCTCTAGAACCTGCGTCAATGCCTATATGCGCGCGGCCCTGCGCCTGTGATCCAACCGCGACAGCCCCAGCAAAACAAGGAAAATTGCCAGCATCGGCGCATCGCCCAGCCGCGCATAAACCGTGGGCGGCAAAGGTGGCGGCAGCGCCGCATCGCGCCACCCCGCCTCGCCCAAGGGCAAAGACTCAGTCACCCGCCCGGCTGCGTCGATCATTGCCGAAACGCCGGTATTGGCCACCCGGATCATCGGCAGGCCAAATTCCGCACTGCGCAACCGCGCCTGCGCAAGATGCTGATAGGGGCCAGAAAACTTGCCAAACCACGCGTCATTGGTGATGAGCAGGATGAAATCCGCCCGCCCCGGTGCCGCCCGCAAATCCTGCGCGAAAACCCCCTCGTAGCAGATCAGCGGCAGCGCGCGCCCCAGCGCACCCATCTCGATCACCTGTGCCCCCGGACCAGACGAGAACCCCTGCCCGTCCTTAGAGGCCATCCCGTGAATACCCCACTGCGCCAAGACATCCCCATAGGGCATGTATTCGCCAAACGGCACCAGATGATGCTTGTCATAAACCGCCGCCACACTGCCCCCGGCCTCAACCAGCGCCAGCGTGTTGAAAAGACGCAGCTCCTCGCGGCGTTGCAGGCCGACCACCACCGGCACGCCCCCCGCCGCGTCCGAGATCACCTCGAGTGTGCGCGCGGCATTCTCGAGCATCACCGGCACCGCCGTTTCCGGCCAGACGATCAGATCGGGCCGCCCCTCGCCCGCCGCCGAAAACGCCAATTGGCGGTCAAAGAAGCCTTGGATCTTTTCAGGGTCCCATTTCTCATGCTGCGGCGCGTTGGGCTGGATCAACCGCACTATTGCGGCCTCTGGCCCGGCCCCCGCGTCAGGCGTCAGCATCGCTCCGACAGGCCACAAAAGCGCCATAGCCCCCAAGGCAGCAAATCCTGCCCGCGCCCCCGTCAGTGCCATCCACAAGGCCACCGCCGCCAGCAGCACCAGCGCCGTCAACCCAAGCGATCCAAGGTACGAGGCCCAATGCAAAAGTGGCGTGTCGATCAACACATGCCCCGGCTGCGCCCAAGGAAACCCCGTCAGCACATATCCCCGCGCCAGTTCGACCAGCCCCAGACCCCCGACAAACCCCAAGGCACCGCCGCCAAAGGAACGCCCAAGCCCAAGGGCCGCCGCCGCAAAAAGCGCAAGCCCCCCAGATAATCCCAACAGGGCAAAAGGGGCCATCCAGCCATGCCGCGCCACATCGACCAAAAACGGCTCGATGATCCAGTTGAGCGAAACAAGAAAATAGCCGGTGCCAAAGGCCCAGCCGATCCATGCCGCCTGCCGTACACCCGCAGCGCGCAAGAACACCCCGTACAGCAGCGCAAAGGCCAGAATGCTCAGCGGCCATGCCCCGACCGGCGCCTGCCCCAATGCGGCCACGGCCCCCAGCGCCCCCAACACCAGAACACGCCCGCGCCATGACAGGCCCACAACCCGATCAATCAGGGCCGCGGCCCGGCCTGTTTCAGGCATTCTTTGCCTCGGGCAGACGCACGCGCACGCGTTTGATGCGCCGCGGGTCGGCCTCCATCACCTCGATCACCGGCCCGGCGGGATGCTCGATCACCTCGCCACGCACCGGCACCCGGCCAAGCAACATAAAGACCAAACCACCCAGCGTGTCGATTTCTTCCTCATCGACTTCGTCCGCCTCGGTCAGAGACATCCCAATCTCGGCCTCGAAATCCTCAAGCGGGGTCTTGGCAAGGGCCACGTAGCAGCCGGGTTTTTCCTGCGTCCAGTAATGATCTTCGTCGATGTCGTGCTCATCCTCGATCTCGCCCACCACCTGTTCGATCAGGTCCTCGATGGTCACAAGTCCGTCCACCCCGCCATATTCGTCGATCACCAGCGCCATATGCCGCCGCTCGGCCTGCATTTTCTGCAAAAGCACACCAATCGGCATTGACGGCGGCACAAAAAGCAGCGGGCGCAGCATATCTTCGAGCTTGAATTCCTCAGTCTCGCCGTTGAACCCATGCTTCAGCGCAAAATCCTTGAGATGCAGCATGCCGATGGGCGAATCCAAGGTTCCCTCATAGACCGGAAGACGCGACATGCCGCTGTCACGAAACACATGCACAAGGTCTTCTTTGGAAATCGAATTGGGCACCGACACGATATCGGCCTTTGGAATGGCCACATCCTCGACCGCCATATGCCGCAGATTGCCCATGCCCGGCACGCCGTTGGCTTGCGCCGGATGCTCATCCTCAGCCGCTTCGGCCTCATCAGTCGTGGAAAAAACCCCAAGGATCCGGCGAAAAAACCCGCCTGATTCCTCTGTTTCCTTGTCATCGTCAGGCTGCGCGCTCTGCGCTGCCATAGACGATCCGTCGATACTCTCGCCCATCCATCTCTTTCCAGGTGACGGGGCACAGGGCCCCAGCACGGTTAATATGGGTCACTGACCCCAAGTTTGCCAAGTATCTCCACCTCAGTTGTTTCCATGAGAGTGGCATCTTGGTCACGCACGTGATCATAGCCTAGTAAATGTAACACCGCATGAACGATCAGATGCGTCACATGGTCCGCCAGCGGTTTTTCGCCCTCTGCCGCCTCACGCACACAGGTGTCCCAGGCAATCGCAATATCCCCCAGCTCCGGATCGGGGCTAGGCATGGGGGGCGCAGGGCGTACCCCCGGCACCTCCGCCGCCCTCTCTTCGCTGGGCCAACTCAGCACATTGGTCGGCTGCGGCTTGTCGCGGAAATCCTCGTTCAGCACTGCAATCCGCGCATCATCACAGGCCAGAATGCTGATTTCCCAATCCTCGGGGTCCATCGCCAGATGCTCCAGCGTGGCTCTTGCGGCGCGTTCGGCCAAATCCCCCAGCGCCGCCGCCTGCCAGCGGTCGTCCTCGATCACCACATCGCACAGCATGGCGTCTTAACCTTCCGCCTCATAGGCCTCGATGATCGCGGCCACCAGCGGATGCCGCACCACATCCTTGGACGTGAAGTAATTGAAACTGATCTGCGGAATCCGCGTCAACAGCCGCTCCGCATCGGCAAGCCCCGAGGGAACACCGCGCGGCAGGTCGATCTGCGTGCGGTCGCCAGTGATCACCATCCGGCTGCCTTCGCCCAAGCGCGTCAGGAACATCTTCATCTGCATCGAGGTCGCATTCTGCGCCTCATCCAGCACCACAAAGGCATTCGACAGCGTGCGCCCGCGCATGAACGCCAAGGGCGCAATCTCGATCTTTTTCTCTTCGATCAGCTTTTGCACCTGCTTGGCGGGCAGAAAATCGTTCAGCGCATCATAAAGCGGCTGCATATAGGGATCGACCTTGTCCTTCATATCCCCCGGCAAATAGCCCAGCTTTTCACCCGCCTCGACCGCCGGGCGGCTCAGGATGATGCGGTCCACATGCCCCTCGATGAACATATTGACCCCCACAGCCACCGCCAGATAGGTCTTGCCGGTGCCCGCAGGCCCGATGCCAAACGCCAGCTCATGCGCAAACAACGACCGCACATAAGATTTCTGCGCCTCGGTGCGCGGCTCCACATATTTCTTGCGGGTCTTGATCTCGACCGGGCCGCTTTTGAACATCTCAAGCTGATCACCCGCATGTGCGCCAGTCTCGACCTCCGATCCGCCCATGCGCAATTCGCGGTCCACATCGCCGCTCTCAACCGCACGCCCACTCTCCAGCCGGGAATACAGCGCCTGCAACACGCCCGAGGCTTCACGCACCGGTCCATCCTCGCCCAAAACCGACAAGTGATTGCCGCGCCGGACAATCTGCACCGCCAGCTTACGCTCGATTTCGGCTAGGTTTCGATCATATTCGCCGCAGAGGTCAATCAGCAGCATGTTGTCGGGGAATTCGATCACGGACTCTTGCAAAGTGCCCAGATCGGCGGCGGGGGGCGGCGCGTTGTTACCCAAGCATATCTCCCACGGGGTCAGAGGTTCCCCTTTACAGTGCCAAGATGCCGCCGCCTGCGCAAGCAGCCAGCCACGATTCCGTGAAAACCGGCGAAAAAAATGCGGGCCACACCGGGCCCGCACATTGGTTCAGCATATGGGGCAAGCCCGATCAAATCGGATCGCCGATCAGGCTTGTCGAGCCACCTTTGAAATTGCCCGTCGCCACGGTCGGCGGGGCGACACCCGAACAGACCGGCTTGCCGAACTTGTCCAAACGCTGCGACAGATACCCCTCGACGCCATCGTCGATGATCCAATGGTCACAGCCGTTGGGATCAACCCAAATGCCGGCCTGCATCTGACTCAGATGCCCCCGGTCAAAGATATTCCGGTCTACTGTCTTGTCCGGCCCCGCGTCACAGGCGGCCAACATCCCGACGATAGGCAGGGCGAGTGCTAATTTATAGGTTTTCATTGCACAGCCCCCTCAGCGCCAGCACAGGATTTCGACACGGCGATTCTGCGCCATGCCCTCGGCGGTGTTGTTCGACGCCTTGGGCACCCGCTCGCCATAGCCGCGGACATCCGCGATGCTTGCGCCGCTGCTGCGGGCAACCGCCGCAACAGAATTCGCCCGCCGCAGCGACAGGTCCATGTTATACTCATCCGATGCGCGGCTGTCGGTATGGCCAACGATGGTATAGGATACCGCCCCGGCCTGCTGGAAAAACTCTCGCAGGCGCTGCTGCCCAGAGGCGTGGATACGCGCGCTGTCCGTTGCAAAAAGCTGGTCGGTGTTGACAACGCCGCAGAGATTGACCTCGCGACACACCGGAATACCTTGGCGCGTCACATGCGGGCTCATATAGCCCTCAGCCCCGTCATCCATCACCCAATGTTCGCACCCATCGGGGTCCACCCAGATAGTTGGAATATACCGTTCACCGACGACAGTCCGCTGTTGCTGCGCGGATGCGCCACTCGCCATCACCGCGACACCAAGAGCAATGGCACTCGCCCCCCGCATGACCGCGTGAAGCGTATTCGAAATCCTTTTCGTCACGACCCCAGTCCTTTTATTGCCCCCCGGATAGAAGCCGAAAGAAAGGCCCCCAACCACTTAATCATGTCAAATAGTATCAAGTCTTCGCTTAAAGTGAAGCAAATTTCACCACATATTGTGTCCCTTAAGGAAACAATGCCACGCTCTGGCCACAATTCACCCAAAGCATACGAAAATCGCCTAAGAATCAAGAGGACAGCAAACGCCCAGCCAATGAATTGGGGCCGCTCTCGATGATCTCGACCTGACGCAGATCGCCAATCGCGACATCCCCCGTGACATGCACCGCATGCAAATGATCCGACTTGCCCACCATTTGCCCCGGCATCCGCCCCGCCTTTTCAAAGAGCACCCCAACCCTACGCCCGACCATCGCATCTTGTGCGGCGCGCTGCTGACGCGTGATGAGCTCTTGCAAACGATAGAGCCTCTCGGTCTTGACCTCTTCGGGCACCTGCGGACGCTCGGCAGCGGGCGTGCCGGGACGGGTGGAATATTTGAACGAAAACGCAGACCCATAGTTGACCGCCTCGATCAACTCCATCGTCGCCTGAAAATCGGCATCCGTTTCCTCGGGAAACCCGACGATGAAATCCCCCGACAACAGGATATCCGGCCGCGCCGCGCGGATGCGCTCGATCAGCCGCAGATAGCTTTCGGCGGTATGGCTGCGGTTCATCCGCTTAAGGATACGGTCAGACCCGGATTGTACCGGCAAATGCAGATAGGGCATCAGCTTCGCGCACTCCCCATGCGCGGCAATCAGATCATCATCCATGTCATTGGGATGGCTTGTCGTGAACCGGATACGCTCCAGCCCGTCAATCTCGCTCAAGGCCCAGACAAGCCGCGCAAGGCCCCAATCGCCCCCCTCACCGGCCCCGTGATAGGCATTGACGTTCTGACCCAAAAGCGTGATCTCGCGCACGCCGCGCTCGACCAGGTCGCGCGCCTCCTCCAGCACGCGGCCCGCCGGGCGGCTTACCTCGGCCCCGCGCGTATACGGCACCACGCAAAACGCGCAGAACTTGTCGCAACCTTCCTGCACCGTCAAAAACGCCGTCGGCCCGCGCCGCGCCTTTGGCCGGTGCCGCAACGTGTCAAACTTATCCTCAATCGGAAACTCGGTATCGAGCGCCTTTTCCCCCGCGCGCACCCGTGCCTCCATCTCGGGCAGACGGTGATAGCTCTGCGGCCCCACCACCAGATCGACCAGCGGCTGACGGCGCATGATCTCTTCACCCTCGGCCTGTGCGACGCAGCCCGTTACCCCGATCTTCAAATCGGGCTTGTCCAGCTTGAGTTGCTTCATCCGCCCCAGTTCGGAATAGACCTTTTCCGCAGCCTTTTCGCGGATATGACAGGTGTTGAGCAGGATCATATCGGCCTCAGCCGGATCTTGCGTCTCGACATACCCAGACCCGCCCATGGCCTCGGCCATACGCTCGCTGTCATAGACATTCATCTGACAGCCATAGGTCTTGATATAGAGCTTTTTCACATCCGCCATGCGCCCGGCCTCCGCCCTTGGGTTCAAGATGTCTGACTACATCAGGGGAGAGGGCACTTGCAATGCCTCTGCGTTTGGCGGATTCTGCATCCAAAACCAAGGGTAAAGCCGCGCATGACCGCCCCCGATCTCAAGACCTTTCTCGCCAACCCCGGCAAGGCGCTGGCCAAGGGGCCCATCGCCATGGTCTTTGCCGAGGATGAAAGCGAACTCAACTCCACCTTGCGTCACCATCTCGACACCGGCTTTGCCGCCGTGCTGCTCTTTGCCCCCGACAATTTCGCCTTGGCCCGCGACGTGGCAGAGGCACCCGGCCTCAGCCGGATTCGCCATGATCTGTCCTCCGGCGATAGCCTGACCGAGGCCGTGAATGCGGTCATCGCCGCCGCCCCCGGCCTTTGGATGTATTACTGCTACAACGCCGAATACCTGTTCTACCCCTTCTGCGAGACCCGCACCGTGGGTGAAATGCTGGCCTTTCACACCGAAGAACGCCGCGATGCGATGCTGACCTATGTGATCGACCTCTACGCCGGCGATCTGGATCGCTATCCCGATGCCGTGTCCCTTGAGGCCGCGCATATGGACAAATCCGGCTATTACGCCCTCGCCCGTCCCGACCCCGAGAACCACAACCACCCCAGAGAACGGCAGCTCGATTTCTACGGCGGCCTGCGGTGGCGCTACGAAGAACACATCCCCGCCAAACGCCGCAAGATCGACCGCATCGCGATTTTCCGCGCCAAACCGGAACTAAGCTTGCGCGAGGATCACACCTTCTCGGACGAGGAATACAACACCTACGCCTGCCCGTGGCACCACAACCTTACCAGCGCCATCGTGTCCTTTCGCACCGCCAAGGCGCTCAAGCGCAACCCCGGCTCGACCTTTGACATCCACAGCTTCAAATGGCGCAACTCCATCCCGTTCGAATGGCATTCGCGGCAATTGCTCGATCTGGGGCTGATGGAACCGGGACAGTGGTTCTAAGCACGGCTGAAAGCGAACGCACCTAGCCAAAGCGTTCTGGTCATTCAACGATCCGCCAGAACGCTTTACTCTGTCGCCCTCAGCAACAGCGCGGTGATCGGCGCAAGCCCGGCATCCTTGGCCACGTCCACGCCGCCATCCACACCGGCCAGCAGGGCACGAACGGCCTCGTTGCCGTCCATCACGCCCTGCGCCTGCGCCACCAGACGCTGCATCCCGTCATGCACCCCCGGTGCCAGCGCCCGCTCTTGCCATATCGCCAACAGCCCACAAACCCCCAAGGAGACCCCTGCCACCCATGTCCAGCGCCGCGCGCGGCGCGCACGGGCGGCGGTTTTGCTTTCGGCGGGATCGGCAAAATGGCGGATGTGTGTCATGCCCGCTACCTTCCAAATCCACATGGCAAGACTGTGGCAAGAATTCGGCCAGACCCGGGAATAAACCCCGCAGCCCAGCGTTCACCTGACATCCCGGATCACTGCGATCCGGGAATAGGAACGCAACCGCGCCCATGAGCGGCGCTTGAAAAAGGACCAGCACCATGGCTCGACTGACAGGAACCGACAGCGCCGACCGCTTGGTCGGCACCGCCTTTGCGGATCAAATCACCGGCCTTGACGGCAACGATACGATCTTTGGCGGCGGGGGCAATGACGCCATCAATGGCAATGACGACGGCGACCGCCTCGACGGTGGTGCAGGCAATGACACCATCGCGGGCGGCAAGGGCGAAGACACGCTTTTGGGCGGTCTCGGCAATGACCGCCTCACCGATGAAAGCGGCGATGACAGGCTCTTTGGTGGGGATGGCGACGACACGCTCGATGCAGGCGAAGGCAACGACCGCCTCGATGGCGGCACCGGCAATGACCGGATGTTCGGCGGCGAAGGCAATGACACCATGAACGGTGGCACCGGAAATGACGTGATGCACGGCGGTTCCGGCGACGATGTGATGAACGCCGGGGCCGGCGCGGATCGCCTCTTTGGTGGCGAAGGCAATGATGTGATGCGTGGCGGCGGTGGCCGTGACGTGCTCTCGGGTGGCGAGGGCAATGATTTCATCGACGGTGGCCACGGCAATGACCTGATGACCGGCGGCGTGGGGGCCGATACTTTCGTCTTCAAATTCGGGCGCGATGTCATCACCGATTTTGAGCCCGGCGATGATCAGATCGACCTCACCGGCATCAGCGGCCTCAACGATTTCGATGATGTGCTCAGCGCCGCCCGCATCTCGGGCAGCGATGTCGTGCTCGACTTCGGCGCGCATGAACTCACCCTGCGCAATTTCAGCCTGTCACAGCTCGACTCGGATGATTTCATCCTGTGACGTCTTGCGCGCTCCCGCCACCGGCGGGGGCGTGCCCCCGATCAGAGGTTCTCGGCCTGCGGCATCCCCAGCACGTGATAGCCGCCATCAACATGGATGACCTCACCGCTGGTGCAGGCCCCCGCATCGGACGCCAGATAAACCGCCGTGCCACCAATAGCCTCGAGCGTCGCATTGGCGCGCATCGGCGCATTCAGCTCGGTATGGCGAAACGTCTTGCGCGCGCCGCCAATCGCGGCCCCTGCCAGCGTTTTCATCGGGCCGGGGCTGATCGCGTTGACGCGGATACCATCCGGCCCCAGATCATTCGCCAAATAGCGCGTCGCCGATTCCAGCGCCGCCTTGGCCACGCCCATCACATTGTAATTCGGCACAACCTTGTTCGACCCTTGATAGGTCAGGGTCAGCAGACAGCCGCCGTTGTCCTTCATCATCGGATAGGCGCGCCGCGCCACCTCGATAAGAGAATAGGCCGAGATTTCCAGCGAATGCTTGAAATTGGCGCGGCTGGTGTTCAGGAACCGCCCGGTCAATTCCGACTTGTCGGAATAAGCCACCGCATGCACCACGAAATCAATCGTCGGCCACCGCGCCGCCAGCGCCCCAAAGGCCGCATCAAGCGAGGCATCATCGGTCACATCGACATCGAGCAGCAGGTCAGAGCCAACGCTCGCCGCCAAGGGCTCCACCCGCTTGGCGAAATTCTCGCCCTGATAGGAAAAGGCCAGCTCCGCCCCCGCCGCATGCATCGCCCGTGCAATGCCCCAAGCGATAGAGCGGTCATTGGCCACCCCCATGATCAGGCCGCGCTTGCCCTGCATCGCAATCGTCATCTCATCTCACCCGTGAAATTTGCTCAGCAACATCGAGCCATTGGTGCCGCCAAAACCAAAGGAATTCGTCATCACCGTATCCAGTCCGGCCTTGTCCACCCGCACCGTGGCAATCTCGGCCGGATCAAGGGCCGGATCGAGCGTCTCAACATTGATCGACGGGGCAATGAAATCGTTTTCCAGCATCAAAAGGCAGTAAATCGCCTCTTGCGCGCCGGTGGCCCCTTGGGAATGCCCTGTCATCGACTTGGTGGAACTGATCGGCGGGGTGCTGCCCTGCCCAAAGACCCGGCGCACCGCCTCAACCTCGCCCACATCGCCGACAGGCGTCGAGGTGCCATGCGCGTTGATATAGCTCACGCGGCGTCCCTCAGGCAGTGTCGCCACCGCCAAACGCATCGCGCGTTCGCCGCCCTCGCCCGAAGGTGCCACCATATCGGCCCCGTCCGACGTCGCGCCATAGCCCGTCACTTCGGCATAGATCTTGGCCCCGCGCGCCTTCGCCCGCTCCAACTCTTCCAGGACGACAATACCGCCCCCCGCCGAGATCACGAACCCGTCGCGCCCCACGTCAAAGGCCCGGCTCGCAGTCTCGGGCGTGTCATTGTACTTGGACGACATCGCGCCCATCGCATCAAAGAGGCACGACAGCGACCAATCCAATTCCTCTCCACCACCTGCAAACATCACATCCTGCTTGCCGAACATGATCTGCTCTGCAGCATGGCCGATACAATGCAGGCTTGTGGAACAGGCCGAGGTAATCGAATAGTTCAGACCCTTGATCTTGTAGGACGTGGCCAGATTGGCCGAAATCGTCGAACACATGGTCTTGGGCACAGCAAACGGCCCGATCCGCTTGGTCGATCCGGTGTCCAGCGCCACCTGATGCGCCGCCAGCATGGCACTGGTCGATGGCCCGCCCGATCCCGCAACAACCCCGGTGCGCGGGTTGATCACGTCTTTTTCCTCAAGCCCCGCATCGGCAATGGCCTGCGCCATGGCGATATGCGCATAGGCCGCCCCGCCCCCCATGAACCGCAACGCGCGCTTGTCCACATGCTCGGTCACATCGAGCTTGATCGCCCCGGCCACCCGGCTGCGAAAGCCATGCTCGGCCATAGCCTCATTCGCGGTGATGCCCGAGCGCCCCTCTCGGAGCGATGCCAGAACCTCTTGGGCGTTGTTGCCAATGCTGGAGACGATCCCCAGACCTGTGACGACGACACGACGCATGGGTGCCTCCCTCTGCTTTGTTACAGCCTCTGTAAGACAGCGTGACTTGAGGGGCAAGCGGTTAGCGGGACGATCCGCGCAACACCGCGCGCACTGGTCACCCTTTGCGCAGAAGCCCGGCCAGATATGCAAGCGCGGGCTTCATAGGTTAACGCCCCGCACACCCGCAAAGGTTAAGCCTCCGACAACCGCCCGCCCGCGCATCGCACATGACGCAGCACGAGGCCGCGACCTTACAAAATCCCCTGACAAACCTTACAGAGATTACACGCGCCAGATGCCCGCACAGGGCCTGATCCGGGCCTGATCCGGGGCCTCGCATATTCAGCGCATTCGCCTATTTGCGGAAAACTGCCTCGCCCTGCTCGTCGATAACCTGCTTGGCCTTGCGCACGCAAAACGCCCGCGCCTCATCAAGGCTGGCAATGGTATCGGCCCGCAAAAGCTGGTGAACCTTCACCTCGCCCGCGATGTCCTTTTCAATCCGCGCCGCCACGCGGTATCCCCCATCTGCCGCCTGTGGCGCGGGGAAGATACGGAAATCCTTATAAATTTCCGGCTGCGCCTCAGGCTCTGCTTTGGGCTTGCCCCCAAACAATCGCGACAGGATCGACATACGGCCTCCAGATTATGCACCGTAGGGTGCGCATTCATTGCGCACCCCATAACCCCCTGTTTTCAAACGTGGGCTTTCACCCAGCTCATTGATCCAGAAAACTCCGCAGCTTGCGGCTCCGGCTCGGATGCTTCAGCTTGCGCAGCGCTTTGGCTTCGATCTGCCGGATACGTTCGCGGGTGACAGAGAACTGTTGCCCCACCTCTTCCAGCGTATGATCGGTGTTCATGCCGATACCAAACCGCATCCGCAACACCCGCTCTTCGCGCGGTGTGAGCGATGACAGAACCCGTGTCGTGGTTTCCTTGAGGTTGTCCTGAATAGCGCTATCCAACGGAAGAATAACGTTTTTATCCTCAATGAAATCACCAAGCTGGCTGTCTTCCTCGTCGCCAATCGGGGTCTCGAGCGAAATCGGCTCCTTGGCGATCTTCATCACCTTGCGGACCTTTTCCAGCGGCATTTGCAGCTTTTCGGCCAGTTCCTCGGGCGTTGGTTCGCGGCCAATCTCGTGCAGCATCTGACGACCCGTGCGCACCAGCTTGTTGATCGTCTCGATCATATGCACCGGAATCCGGATGGTGCGCGCCTGATCCGCGATCGAGCGGGTGATCGCCTGACGGATCCACCAGGTCGCATAGGTGCTGAATTTATAGCCCCGGCGATACTCGAACTTATCCACCGCCTTCATCAGGCCGATATTGCCTTCCTGAATAAGATCAAGGAATTGCAGGCCACGGTTGGTGTATTTCTTGGCAATCGAAATCACCAGACGCAGGTTGGCTTCGACCATTTCCTTCTTGGCTTGGCGCGCCTCTTTCTCGCCCTTCTGCACTTGCTGCACGATGCGGCGGAATTCGGAAATGTCCAAACCCACATACTGCCCCACCTGCGCCATGTCGGCGCGCAACTCGGCTACCTTTTCAGGGCTGCGCTCAATGAACATCTGCCAGCCGCGCCCGGCCTTGCGGGCCATATCGTCCAACCAGTTGGGATCAAGCTCGCGACCGCGATATTCTTCAATGAATTCAGAACGGTTGATACGCGCCTGATCGGCCAGTTTGACCATGGCACTGTCGATCTGCATGATCCGGCGGTTGATGCCGTAAAGCTGATCAATCAGCGCCTCGATCCGGTTGTTGTGCAGATGCAGCTCGTTAACCAGCTCGACAATCTCGCTGCGCAGGGTCTGATAGGTGGCTTCCTGCTCGCGGCTGAACGATCCATCCTCGTTCAGCGTGGCCGAAATCCGGCTATCCTGCATCTCGCTCAGCTTGGCATAATCCGCCGCAATCCGGTCCAGCGTATCCAGAACGCGCGGCTTGAGCGCGGCTTCCATCGCCGCAAGGCTCATATTGGCCTGTTCGTCGTCCTCGTCATCGTCGTCGGAATGGATCGGATTGCCATCGGCATCCAGATCAGGCTCGCTGTCATCACGCCCCATACCGCCGGGGGCGCTGGTCACATTGGCAGCCCCCACCACCGGCTCGGCGTCTTCGTCGCCCAATTGCGTGCCAAACGTGGCCTCAAGGTCGATCACATCGCGCAACAGGATGTCTTCACCCAAAAGTTCGTCGCGCCAGATGGTAATCGCCTGAAAGGTCAGCGGGCTTTCGCAGAGACCTGCGATCATTGTGTTGCGCCCGGCTTCGATCCGCTTGGCGATGGCAATCTCGCCCTCACGGCTCAAAAGCTCGACAGATCCCATCTCGCGCAGATACATCCGCACCGGGTCATCTGTACGGTCGAGCTTTTCTTCCTTGCCCGAGCCAAGGGTGATCTCGCCCCGTCGCCCGATCTCGGCAACGGCGGTCGAACGCCCCTCTTCCTCTTCCGCATCCTCGGCCTCGATGATGTTGATCCCCATTTCCGAGAGCATCGACATCACGTCTTCGATCTGTTCCGACGACACCTGATCCGGGGGCAAAACCTCGTTCAGCTGGTCATAGGTGATAAAGCCCTTTTCCCGCGCCTCCGCGATCATCCGCTTGACCGCCGCCTGGCTCATGTCGAGCGAAACCTCGGCTTCGGCTTCCTCTGGCTTATCGTCGTCGGTATCTTTGGCGGCCATGAATGACTCCTCGGCTATGGGCGGGGCGGGTGATTCGGTTGACCCGAATCAATAGCGTGTTCTGTTGATTCGCACACCCGTCTACCCTGATTTATTCGGCGCTTCCTTACGAAAACAATCATCGTCCCGGTTTAGAAAAGGTTATCTTGTCGAGCAAGGCGTCGAACTGTTGTTTCTCATCTCGTTTGATCCGCGCGCCATTTTCGCCCAAATCATATTCCGCCCGGTCCTCTTGCTGGCTGCGCACAGCACGATTTCGCGCCTCGGCCGCCTGCCCCAGACGATACGTCAGTGACTCGTCCACAAGCCCCTCAATATCCTCGGTCGCCTCGGACAGCTCTGCCATCCAGCCGCGTTGGGCCGTCAGTTTGGCAAATTCTTCGGTCAGGGTCAGGATGGCAAGCTCCTCATCTCCGGGGCGCCGCACCGGCGGGATGAGCGCGACATGGGGCAAAGTCATCAGCTTTTCAAGGGGGGCCGATCCGATCTCGGCTTCAATCCGGGCGCGCAAGCCCTCGGCACCGCTTACCGCATGGCGCAGGATCAGGTCCCGCAGCCGGGCCAAATCAGGGTCTCGACACTCAAGCCTTTCAAGACCTGCCTCGAACCGCGCAGCCACGGACGGGCACGAGAAGAGCGTCGCAATAACCACCGCCTCGCGCAGATGCACCGTGCCATCCCCGCCCGCAGCCACCAAGAGCGAGGATTTGGTCGCCGCCCGCGCCGGTTCCGGCGGTGGCCATTTGCCGCCACGGGCACGGGGCGTAAAACCGGTGCTCCGGCGCGGATTGAACAGCTGCCACCGCAGGTCCTTGATCGCCTGCCCGTAATGGCTGCGAATCGACGGGTCGCGAATCAACATGATCTTTTCACGCAGCACCTTGTCGAGCGCCGCCCTACGCTCGGGGCTGTCATAATCGCGCCCTTCGGTCTCGCGCTGCCACAAAAGCTGCACCATCGGCAGCGCCGCATCAATCCGCCCCTGCACCGCGCCCGCCCCCTCGGACCGCAAGAGATCGTCCGGGTCTTTGCCCTCGGGCATCAACGCAAACCGCAGCGATTTGCCCGCCTGCAAAAGCGGAAGCGCCAGATCAATCACCCGGTAGGCCGCGCGCAGCCCCGCCGTATCGCCATCAAGAGCAATCACCGGCTCTGGGCTGATCCGCCACATAAGCTGCAACTGATGCTCGGTCACAGCCGTGCCCAAGGGGGCCACCGCCGCACCAAATCCCGCCGCCACAAGGGCGATCACATCCATATAGCCCTCGGCCACGATCAGCGTTTGGCCCTTGCCCGATGCCTCCCGCGCAGGCCCGTGATTGTAGAGCGTATGAGATTTGTCAAAAAGCTCGGTTTCCGGCGAATTCAGATACTTGGCCGGGTCATCTGGGTCCATTGCCCGCCCGCCAAAGGCAATGCAGCGCCCGCGCGCATCGCGAATGGGAAACATGATCCGGTTGCGAAATGTGTCATAGGGCTTGCCACCCTTCTGGCTTTCCTTGGCCAAACCGCAGGCAAGGATCATGTCAGGCGGCACGCCCTTGCCCGTCAGATGCTCCCACAGCCCCTGCCAGCCATCGGGCGCAAAGCCTATGTCGAATTGCGCCTGCGTCGCCTCAGCCAGCTTGCGACCCTTGAGATAGTCACGCGCCGCCGCCCCGGCCCCGCTGCGCAGGTGCAGGCCAAAAAATTTGACCGCCTGCTCCATCACCTCGATCAACTGCCCGCGCCGATCCGCCTTGGCCTGCGCCTGCGGATCGCGCTCGGGCATCGGCATACCCGCCTCTGCCGCAAGGATTTTCACCGCTTCCATGAAATCGACATTCT
Organism: Roseovarius mucosus; assembly: GCF_002080415.1. Taxonomy (NCBI): domain Bacteria; kingdom Pseudomonadati; phylum Pseudomonadota; class Alphaproteobacteria; order Rhodobacterales; family Roseobacteraceae; genus Roseovarius; species Roseovarius mucosus. The sequence continues at coordinate 966,142 of NZ_CP020474.1, forward strand.
CGGTCTCACGGACAAAGGCAATCGCATTGCCCTTGGCGTGACAGCCAAAGCAATAGTAAAACCCCTTGCGGTCATCCACATGAAAAGACGCGGTTTTTTCTTGGTGGAACGGGCAAGGTGCCCACATATCGCCCTTGCCTGGATTTGACTTGCGATTGTCCCACGTCACTTTGCGCCCAACCACATGGGAGAGCGACAGGCGGTTTTGCAACTCGTCTAAAAATCCGGGGGGCAGGCTCATGCCCCTATATTGGGCGCGCGCCGCTCAGAGTCCAGAGGTCAGAGGTGTTACTGTGCCTCGCATTGCGTGACATAGCTGCCCGCCACATCCTCGGCCAATTGCGCTTCGTCCAGCGAATAGACCCAATCGACCAAAGGCTGCACCGCAGGCGCGTAGACGGCCATATCACCCGTCATTTCGGCTGTGATCGTGGTGATCGTAGCGGGGGCATCCTCACCCGCTTTGCGCGCGTCAACGGCGCTCGCCACGATTTCACCCGTGGGCGCACAGATCGGGTTTTCGGCCATGGCCATAGCAGGCATCAGGCTTAGGGCGGCACTCAGCATCAGGCGCATTGGCGATCCTCTCTTTCAGACCCCGCTCTCATAAGCCAGTTTCTCGGCCCTGTCAGCGCCTCAGATGGGGGAATTTTGTCGCGCCGCGACCCGACGCATGGCGATTTCCGCCTCATGCACCAGTGTCGCCGCCATCGAGCGGAACACCATAATCTGCCAAAGCTGTGGCCCCAACCGGCTGATCGACCCGGCCATATGCGCCACATCCGTGCGCGCCGTATGGCCCGGCGCAAAGACTGCATCGCGCAGATCAAGCGGGCAGAGCCGCGCCAGAACCTCGGCCGCCCGCCGCCCCTCCAACTGCACGACCGCCCAGCCATCCGACTGATCCGTCAGCGCCGCATGCGCCGCCAAACCGGCCTCAGGCTCCGGACCGATCAAAAGCGCCATGTCGCGCCCAAACCACAGGGCGCGCGCCTGCGTATCCCCTGTCATACGCCCCGGTTCCGGCCAAGCGACACCATGCGCCGCCTGCATCGCCGCAGACAGCGCCGCCACGCAGCCCCGGTAGGGTGCCAGCGATGTCATCCGCACCGGCCCCATCTCGGTCAGGCTCAGATCGCCCACCGACACCGGCAAAAGCCCCGCGCAGGGGGTCTGAACCTTGAAGTCAGCCACGCAACCGCCCTCCTTCTGGATCAAACGCCACAAGGGGCGTCACTTCGCAGATCGTCTCGGACTTGCGCAAATGGTCCACCACGCGCACCCGGTCGCCCATCCGCTCTGGTCCGCGCTGCAGAAACCCGATGCCGATCACATGCCCCAACGTGGGCGAGTAGCACGCGCTCGTGACATAGCCCTGATCCTGCGCGCGAACTGCTTCGGCCCCCTCGTCAAACATATGCGCGCCGGCCAGCAATTCCTTGACCGCGCCCACCGGCTTCAATCCCACCATCCGCTCTCGATCAGCCTTGACCAGACCGGGGCGTGCGGCCGCCGCCTTGCCGATGAAATCCTTCTTGGCGCTCATCATCCCCTGCATCCCGATGTCATAGGCGGTGACGCGGCCATGGATTTCAGCATGGGTGATGAACCCCTTCTCGATCCGCAACACATTAAGCGCCTCCAGCCCGTAAGCCCCGCCGCCCATCTCTTCGGCGCGCGCCACCAAGGCCGCAAAGAGCGCCGCCCCATAGCGCGCAGGCACCGCGATTTCATAGGCATGCTCCCCCGAGAACGAGATCCGAAACAGCCGCGCCGCGACCCCACCAATCCGCGCCGTCCCACAGGCCATATAGGGAAACCCCGCCTCGTCAATCGGCGCGTCCAGCATGCCATTCAGCAGGGCGCGCGATTTTGGCCCGGCCACCGCGAATTGCGCCCATTGCTCTGTCACGGAAACAAGGCGCACATCCCAGTCAGGCCGCAAAACCTGCGAGACGAATTCCAGATGCCGCATCACCTGCCCCGCCGCAGCCGTCGTGGTGGTCATCACGAAATGGGTCTCTGCCATGCGCGCACAGGTGCCGTCGTCCATCACATGCCCATCCTCGCGCAGCATGAGACCATAACGCACACGGCCCACCTTCAGCGTCGAAAACATGTTGGTATAGACGAAATCAAGAAACCGTGCCGCATCAGCGCCTTGCACGTCGATCTTGCCTAGGGTGGACACATCGCAGATCCCGACCGCGCTGCGCACCATCGCCACTTCGCGGTCGCAGGACTGCCGCCAGGTATTCTCGCCTTTCTGCGGGAAATAGCTGGGCCGATACCAGAGCCCCGCCTCGATCATCGGCGCATTGCGCGCCACGCTTTCGGCATGCGATGTGGTGCGCCGTTCGGGGGCAAAGCCTTTGCCCTTCCCCCCTGCCCCCAGGGCCGCGATCGGAACCGGCACATAGGGCGGACGAAAGGTGGTGGTGCCAGTCTCGGCAATAGCGCGCCCCGTCGCCTCGGCCAGCACCGCCAGAGCCGCCACATTCGAGTTTTTGCCCTGATCGGGGGCCATACCCTGCGTCGTGTAGCGCTTCATATGCTCGACCGAGCGGAAATTTTCGGCCGCTGCCTGCACCACATCCTTGACCGTCACATCATTCTGGAAATCAAGCCAGGCACGCCCCTTTCCCGGCACATGCCAGAGCGGAAAGATGTCATAGGCCGCGTCACCTGCCATGGGTGCGGCCAGATCCGGCACGCGCAATCCAAGATCCTGCGCGGCGCGCGCCCCCTCAGCCAATCCGCTCTCCAGACAGGCGCGGGTGGAAAACGCCCCCGCTGCCGCCCCCGCCGCACACAGCCCCGGCACGGCATTCGCAGGCGGCAGAAACGCCTGTCGGGCCACGTCCCACTCGGGCCGCGCGCCCATGTGACAGGCCAGATGCACCGTCGGGTTCCACCCGCCCGAAATCGCAAGACAATCCGCAGCGATCCGGTCCTCACCCCGCTGCGTGGAAATCGTCACCGCCTCAAGCCCACGCCGCCCGCTCGTGCCACAGACCTGCGCGCCGGGATAAAACGGCACGTCCAGAGCAGAGCGCGCATAGGGCCGCGCGTCGATCAATGCCGCCACATGCACCCCCGCCGCCTGCAAATCAGAGACGGTGCGATGCGCGCTGTCATTGTTGCCAAAGACCACCGTGCTCTGTCCCGGTGCCACGCCCCAGCGGTTGACATAGGCACGCACCGCCCCTGCCATCATCACGCCGGGCCGGTCATTGTTGGGAAAGGCAATGGCCCGTTCCAATGCGCCCGCCGCCAACACCGCGCGCCGCGCCACGATCCGCCAAAAACACCCCTTGGGCGCATGGGGCCGAGTGGCCAGATCAGGCGCCAACCGCTCAAGCGCGCCATAGGTGCCGCCATCATACACGCCGGTAACCGCCGTGCGCGTCATGATCCGCACATTGGGCATGGCCGCAAGTTCTGCCGCGATCTCTTCTACCCAATCCACAGCGGGCAGCCCGTCAACCTCTTCCGTCTCGGCCAAGAGACGCCCACCAAGCCGCGTGTCCTCTTCGGCAAGGATCACATCCGCCCCCGCCTCTGCCGCCACCCGCGCCGCCATCAGGCCCGCAGGACCGCCGCCGATCACCAGAACGTCACAATGGGCGTAGGCGCGCTCATAACTGTCTTCTGCCGCATCCCCCGACAACGCGCCAAGCCCCGCCGCACGGCGGATCACAGGCTCATAAACCCGCTCCCAAAACGGACGCGGCCACATGAACGTCTTGTAATAGAACCCCGCCCCAAGGAACGGCGCAAAAAGATCGTTGGCGGCCAGCACATCCAGCCCCAGCGTCGGCCAACGGTTCTGGCTACGCGCCTCCAGACCCTCATGCAACTCGACCGTGGTCGCCCGCAAATTGGGCCTTTGTGCCGCCCCCCGCCCAACCGTCACAAGGGCATTGGGCTCTTCGCTGCCAGCGGTCATCACCCCGCGCGGGCGGTGATACTTGAAGGACCGCGCCACCATCCGCACCCCGTTGGCCAAAAGCGCCGAGGCCAACGTATCCCCCGCGAACCCTTCATAGCGGTGCCCGTCGAATTGAAATTGCACCCGGCGCGAGCGGTCGATCAGGCCCTTGTCCTCGATCCTCATGCGCCCAACTCCGCCGCTAACGCCACGCCAAGCACCGCATGCGAAACCGTGTCGCGCGTCACGATCAGCCAGGCCCCGCACCCCTGCTCATGCTGCCACAGATCGCGCGTCACACCCGCCGGATTGTCGCGATTGTGAATGTAATCGTCCCACTCCGGGCTCCAGACTTCACCCTCCGGGCGCACGAGCGCGGCACCTTGATAATAGAATTCGCGACGATCCCGCTCGCCACAGATCGGACAGCCCAGCCTCATTTCGCGCGCGCTTTCATCGTTCCAAGAATACTCAAGATTTCGCCCTCTCTGCGCTGCTCAATGCAGGTTGTGCTGCGCCCCGGTGCCTTCTTCGTCCATCAGCCCCCGGCCCGTGCGGAACCGGTCCAGCCTGAATCCGGTAGCCGCCGGATGTGGGCGGTCGGTTGCGATAAGATGCGCCATCGCATCCCCCGAACCGGGAACCGCCTTGAACCCGCCATAGCACCACCCACAATTGAGATAGAGCCCCTCGATCCCCGCGTGATCAATGATGGGTGAACCATCGGGCGACATATCCATGATCCCGCCCCAACTGCGCAGCAGGCTTGCATTGCCGATCATCGGCATCAAGGTCATGCCCGCCTCCATCACATGCTCGACAATCGGCAGATTGCCCCGCGCGGCGTAAGAGGCATACATGTCCAGATCCCCGCCAAAGACCAGCCCCCCCTTGTCGGATTGGCTGATATAGAAATGTCCCATGCCAAAGCTGATGACATGGTCGATGCAGGGCTTTAACCCTTCTGTGACAAAGGCCTGAAGAACATGGCTCTCGATGGGCAGGCGCATCCCCGCCATTGCCGCCACTTGGCTGGATCGTCCAGCCACCACAATCGCCAGCTTTTTGGCACGAATAGCCCCGCGTGTCGTCTGCACGCCGCGCACCTGACCATTCTCGATGTCAATGCCCGTCACTTCACAATTCTGGATAAGGTCCACGCCCCGCGTGCTGGCCCCCCGTGCATAGCCCCAGGCCACCGCATCATGGCGTGCCGTGCCTGCGCGCCGCTGCAACAGGCCGCCATGGATCGGAAACCGCGCCTGATCATAATCGAGATAAGGCACCATGCGTTTCAGCTGCGCCACGCTCAGCAATTCGGCATCATCGCCCTGATTGATCATCGCATTGCCGCGCCGGGCAATGGCGTCGCGCTGCCCGTCCGAGTGAAACAGCACGATCTGCCCGCGCTGGCTGTGCATCACGTTGTAATTCAGGTCCTCCTCCAGACCCTCCCACAGCTTGAGGGAATGGCTGTAGAACTCCGAATTGCCCGGCAGGAAATAATTGGCGCGCACGATGGTGGTGTTGCGCCCCACGCTGCCGCCGCCCAGATAGCCCTTTTCCAGCACCGCCACATTGGTGATGCCATGCCGCTTGGCCAGATAATAGGCGGTCGCCAGACCATGCCCCCCGCCGCCGATGATCACCACGTCATACGCGGGTTTGGGCGTCGCATCGCGCCAATGCGCCTGCCAGCCCTTGTTGCCGGTCAGCCCTTCCTTCAAAACCCGCAGGCCGGAAAACCGCATGCCACTCCCCTTGCGCCATTTTCTGCGCCAATCTGGCGCGACTGAACCAACTTCACCCATCAATAGCAATGGCAGAGCCGAAGCTCTGCCATCTTTCCCGCCATTTTCAGGCCCATGCGCGACCCGAGCGTGTCAGAGCCCCATCGCGCGATAGCTCGCCGCGACCTTGGCGATCGACACGAGATAGGCCGCCGTGCGCAGGTCTGTCACGTCCTGACGACTGTGCCAGACCTCGCGCATCGACTGATACGCGGTGCGCATCGTGTCATCGAGACCCGAGCGCACCAGTTCCAACTCGCCCGCACCCTTGAGGTATTTCTGCTTGAAATCGGGCGACATTTCCCAAGCATCCCCCAGCCCCCGGTTGAGCCGCTGCAATTCCGTCACCAAGAGTTGATGCCGCGCTTCCTCCTGTCGCCGCCCGATCCGGCCAAAGCGGATATGGCTCAGGTTCTTGACCCATTCGAAATAAGACACCGTGACACCGCCTGCATTGGCGTACATATCCGGAATAATGACCGTGCCTTTCTGGCGCAGGATGTCATCGGCCCCCGCCGTGATCGGCCCATTCGCCGCCTCGATGATCAGGGATGCCTTGATCTGTGCGGCATTGCTCAGGTTGATCACCCCTTCCATCGCTGCGGGGATCAGAATGTCACAGGCCTGTTCCAGAACCTTGGCACCCTCCTTGACAAATTGCCCCTCGGGATAGCCCTCCACACCGCCATGCCGCGCGATCCAGTTGCGCACCGCTTCGACATTCAGCCCCTTCGCATCAACCAAAGCACCATCACGCTCGATGATCCCGGTGATCAGACAACCATCCTCTTCGCTCAGAAACTTGGCCGCGTGATAGCCCACATTGCCAAGCCCCTGCACGACCACCCGCTTGCCATCCAGCGTGCCCGACAGCTTCGCCGCCGCGATATCCTCGGGATGGCGAAAGAATTCGTGCAGCGCATATTGCACACCCCGCCCCGTCGCCTCGACCCGGCCCTGAATCCCGCCCGCATTGATCGGCTTGCCGGTCACGCAGGCGCGGTAATTGATGTCCGTGGTATTCATGCGCTTATATTGATCCGCGATCCATGCCATCTCGCGCTCGCCCGTGCCCATGTCGGGGGCAGGCACGTTTTGCGCCGGGTTGATCAGGTCGCGCTTGATCAGCTCATAGGCAAAGCGCCGGGTGATCAACTCCAGCTCATGCTCTTCCCACTGGCGCGGATCAAGCCGCAATCCCCCCTTGGAGCCGCCAAACGGGGCCTCTACCAGCGCGCATTTATAGGTCATCAGCGCGGCCAAGGCCTCGACCTCGTCCTGATTGACGCCCATGGCATAGCGGATCCCGCCCTTGACCGGTTCCATATGTTCGGAATGAACGCTGCGATAGCCGGTAAAGGTGTGGATTTGTCCGCGCAAACGCACGCCAAAGCGCACGGTATAGGTGGCATTGCAAACGCGGATCTTTTCCTCGAGCCCCGGCGGCAGATCCATCAGCGCCACCGCGCGATTGAACATCAGATCCACACTTTCGCGAAAGCTCGGTTCCTTGCTGGCGTTCATTCGTCCTCTCCCTGTTGCAGCCCGGCTCTGTCGACTGGCCCAAGTAGCGCGCAGCCCCGGTGCAGTCGTATGCTACCCGATGAAAGCCGTTTGTCTACCCGCCGCCAGCGCGCCCCTTGGCGGATTCGGGCCACCTTGGGTGTTTGTCGCCAAAGATCATACAATCGAGCGCCAGCTTTTACATTGTTGATTTTGATTGATTAACTTCTGCATTTTCGTCCGAAACCCGCCACAATTCAGCCATAGAGAATAAGGATAAAGCCAGATGGTGCAGTGCGGGGTTGGGGAAATGCTCCGTCACAATGAGGTGTTTACATGCTTTGGAATGGCAAGACGTCGGGTCGGGGGGCACGGTCGAACTTGCGCGAGACGACGCGCGCAGCAGAATATGCGGAACGGTTCGCCAAGGATGAAGAGGGCACCGTAACGGTACTCGCATTTGCGATTTTCGTTATGTTCCTCGTCATGGGCGGTATCGGCATTGATATGATGCGTCAGGAAATGGCGCGTGCCAGCCTTCAGGCTACGCTGGATCGGGCCGTTCTGGCTGGGGCCACAGCGGTCAACAACGCCACGGCCAGGGCCGTGATCGAGGATTACTTCGCCAAATCAGGTCAGTCCGACTATCTCGCGGCGCAGGAAGCCGGCGATATCGACATTCGTCTCAACTCGTCCAAGGTCACGGCACGGGCGACCCAGACGCTTGACACCTACCTGATGCGCCTTGCCGGGGTGGACACGCTGACCTCAGCGGGCAACTCTACCGCAGAGGTGACGATCCCCAAGCTGGAAATCGCCATGGCGCTCGACGTCTCGGGCTCCATGATTGGCGCTCGTATCGACGCATTGAAACCCGCCGCCATCGAATTTGTCGACTCCATTCTCGACAGCACAGAACCGAATGATGCGGTGATCTCAGTGGTCCCGTTCAGCTGGGGCGTGACCCCGTCCAAGGAAATCTACGAGGCGCTGACCGTCAACGAAACTCACAAGTATTCATCGTGCCTAGAGTTGAATGACTCGCATTTCACCGACACCACGATTGATCCGAACACAGCCTATAATCAGCTGATCTATACCTCCCGCGAGGGCGTAACCTTTGGCGATCTCACGACAACACCACTGGGCGACTTCCTCGATACCTATAACCAGACGTGCTATACGCAGGATTATTTCAACATCCTGCCCTACGCCACCACCAAAACAGCGCTGCACGACAAGATCAATGGGCTACAGGCGGGCGGCAGTACCTCGAACGACGAAGGCGTGAAATGGGCCGCAGCTTTGCTGGACCCGGCCTTCCAGCCCGTTGTCACAAGCCTCCAGCAACCGATCCAGGTGCCTCAGGATGACGGCACCATCCTGACCTATTCCTTGGTTGAACCCGCGCTCAGCGACATGCCCGCCGTCTTCAACGAAAGCGAAACGCTCAAGGTGATCGTGCTCATGGGCGACGGGGCGAATGACAATTCGTATAGCTTCAGCAGCACCTATCGCGGGGCGAACTCGGATCTGTTCAAGCTGACATACGAGCAAATGCAGTTCCTTTACCTCCAGCGGAACTATGACAATCGCCGTTGGTATGGGTCAGAGTATCAGCAATACTGCAGCTACAGCGGCTATACATGCATCTATGAGCCGACAGGCGAGGAACAGGTGGCTTATTTCCTGCGCCGCCCCTCGGACAGCCGCATGTACAACGTCACCGATGGCGGTTCCGTAACGTGGTCCACCTTTAACAACTACAACTCCAACACCCTGCCCGGCTTCATTTCCAGCGAGCGTCTGAGCTGGGAAACCGCTTGGGGCCTCATGTCGCCGCGCTTTTATGGCAACACGACTGGCAACTGGGGACCGTGGAACAACTTCCTAAACAATCCGATTAACCGCTCGAAGAAAGATGAACGTCTCGACGACATCTGCCGCGAGGCCAAATCCGAAGGTATCGTGATCTATACCATCGCCTTTGAGATGGGCAATCAGCCAACGGGGGCCGACAAGATCAAGAAATGCGCCTCGTCGGTCAATCATCACTACAATGCGACAACCGTCAATATTGCCAGTGCCTTCAGCGCCATCGCGGCGAATGTGAAACAGTTGAGGTTGACCCAATGACCCGCGTGTTCAAAAACTTCCTGCGCCGTTTCCGGCAGGACGATACCGGCACCGCTTCGCTCGAATTCGTTCTGGTGGCCCCGTTCTTCATCGGCATCATGATCTTTTCGATCGAAATGGGGTTTGTGACCATGCGCGCCACCTTGCTCGAGCGCGGGCTGGATATGGCGGTGCGCGAGGTGCGCCTAGGCACCGGAACGGCACCGCAGCATGATGACATCAAACAGATCATCTGCACCAACGCGATCATGATCAACGATTGCGAAAACAACCTGCGCCTGGAAATGCGCCCCGCAGATATCCGCAACTTCAATGGGCTGGATGCAGAGGCCGATTGCACGGATCAGGCAGAGCCCGCCAAGCCGGTGCGCGAATTCGTGCCCGGCCAACAAAACGCGCTCATGCTCTTGCGCGCCTGCCTCAAGTTCCGGCCGCTGTTTCCTGCGGGGATGCTCGGAAGCCGCCTTGTCCCAGACGGTGACAGCCAAGCGTCCCTCGTCGCCACGACTGCCTTTGTTCAGGAGCCAATCTGATGACCCTGCGCCCTGCTCTCAAACTGCTGCGCCGGTTTTGGAAACAAGAAACCGGAACCGCCGCCATGGAAACGGTCGTGATGTTCCCCTTCCTGTTCATGGGGCTCACCTTCAGCTACGAATATTTCGACATGTTCCGCTATCAGAGCGTCCGAGAAAAGGCGACCTACACAGTTGCCGACATGCTCTCGCGCGAAACCTCTGAGGTGAACGAGGCCTATATCGACAACGTCAAAGTCCTGTTCGACATCATGACCAATGATGACGGGAACAATCAGGTGCGTGTCACCGTGGTTCGCTACCACGTCGACGCCACCAACAACATTGACGAGTTCGAACTGCGCTGGTCCGAAGTGCGCGGCTCGGGCGATCTCAACCCTCTGAGCGCGGATGATGTGCGCAACGCCCATGCGACGCTGCCGCAAATGCTGAATGGCCAGGAAATCATCTTGGTCGAGACATCCTCGGATTATGACCCGGTCTTCTCCACCGGGTTCACCGATGGCACCAATATCAAAACACGGATGTTCGTGCCGCTGCGCTTTGCGTCGCAACTGTGCTTCGAGGGTGTCTGTACTGCCGCCTAATCCTGCGACTGCCGGGTGATCAACTCTTGAATCTGCTCGGCCATGTACTTGGCTGGCGTGCCAGCGGTTACTCCGCCCACGCCAACACTGCGCCCAACACGCCACCAAAGCCCCGGTTGCCAGACAGCCGGGGCTTTTTCCGTCAGCAGGATGCGAAAGCCGTTTGACGGCTTGAACGCAAACACGCCCCGATCCACCGATCTAATCTGTGCCGCTGGCGCGATCATCCGGCCCGTGTTGTCGCGCAATCCGTCGCGCGTCAGCACCAGCCATTGCGCCGTCGCCCGCCACATCCGCTCGGCCAGAAAAACGCACGTGCCTCCGAACCCGACCATGAACACCTGCCAGCCAAGGCTCGGGGATTGGACAAGTGCCAGATAAAGCAGCGTCAGCCCCAGGCCCGCAACCGAACCGACACCCAGAATCCGCCGCCCCGCCGACGCCCCTAATGCCGCCAAAACCTCTTCATCCTGCATGCGATCTCTCCCTTTGCGCCTGCCTTTACCCCGGATCGCCCCCCATGGCGAGAGGGGCACCGCGCAAAACGCACAGGTGCCGTTCAGCCATGAACAGACAGCATCATTTCACCAGCGCCTACGCTGCCTATATGCTGTCTCAAAGGAGATTTACCATGTCCATCAGACCCGTTTTGGAACAACGTCAGGCCATTCCCACACGCGAGGGGGCCGGCGTAGACCTTCACCGCGCGTTCGGCTTTCAGGACCCAACCGAACTTGACCCGTTCCTTTTGTTCGACGACTTCCGCAATGACGATCCCGCACGCTATACGGCGGGCTTTCCCTGGCATCCGCATCGCGGCATCGAAACGATCACCTACGTCCTTGCAGGCGAGGTCGCGCATGGCGACAGCTTGGGCAATCAGGGCAGCTTGGGCGCAGGCGATGTGCAATGGATGACTGCCGGATCGGGCATCCTGCATCAGGAAATGCCGCGCGGCAACGCGCAGGGTCAGATGCACGGCTTTCAACTCTGGGCCAACCTGCCCGCCGCACAAAAGATGACCGCCCCCCGCTACCAAGACGTGCAATCGGCGCACATACCCGAGATCATCGACGATGACGGCACGCGTGTGCGCGTGATCGTGGGGGAGTTCTGGGGGCGGCGCGGCCCTGTGGACGGCATTGCCGCCGATCCGCAATACCTCGATATCTCGGTCCCTGCAGGAGTGAAAAAGACCTTTCCGGTCGACACGTACCGGCGCAGCTTTGCCTATGTGTTCGAGGGGGCCGGTGCCTTTGCCGATGCCTCAAAACCCACCGGAGTCTTGCTGGAAAAGGAAGTTGCCGGTCAAGAGATCCACATCCGCGACTTCTCTGGCGACCGTACGTTGATCCGTTTTGGCAGCGGCGATAGCGTGACGGTGCAGGCAGGCGAAAAAGGCGTGCGGTTCCTGCTCATTTCCGGTGCACCGATCCAAGAACCGGTCGCGTGGCACGGCCCGATCGTGATGAACACCAAGGACGAGTTGCGTCAAGCGATGCGAGAATTGCGAGAGGGCAGTTTCATCAAGTGAAGCAGCGGGGCAGGCAGGGATTTAAGAGCGCGACTGGCCTGTTGCCGGGCATCAACCAACATCCGCGCGGAACAAGGTGCTGAACGCGCCGCCGCGCGGAGCAAGGCGCGGATCGCTGGGCCGTCCCGCGGCCCAGCGATCCGCGCGGCTCAACGTTTAGGGCAAACGTCCTCTCTCTGCTCATCTCTCGCAAAAGGCTCCCGAAGGCCAATTTTGCCCCTCACCCTTCCACCGACCGCCGCACCATATCCCAGTAAACCGCCTCCACGTCTGCCAGCGACAGACGCCCCTGCGCGCGATACCAGGTGTTGACCCCGGTCAGCATCGCAATCAACGCCATGCTGGCGATCCGTGGCTCGGCAACAACCATCGTGCCCGCCTCCGCCCCATGCCGCAACACCGCTTCAAGCCGCGTCTCATAATCCCGCCGCAGCCCCTCGATCACCGCAAAATTCGCAGGCTCAAGGTTGCGCAATTCCATATAGGACACAAAGACCGCATCCGCCCGGCTGGTGTTGAAACGAATGTGAAACCGCGTGAACGCCTCCAGCGCCGCCATCGCATCGCCCTGAGGCTCCGCCCGATCCCAAGCGGCCAACAACTCTTCCATATGCCCGCGCATCAGATCAAACAGCAGCGTCTGCTTGTCAGGCGTGTAATTATAGAGCGCGCCCGCCTGCACCCCCACCGCCGCTGCGATCTGCCGCATCGAGACCGCCGCATAGCCATGCCGCGCAAAAAGCCGCAACGCCGCCTCGCGCACACGCGGGCCTGTAATATCGGAATGAGAGCCTTGGGTTCGTGCCATGACATCGGGTTTAACTGAACACGCGTTCAAATCAAAGCCCGGCTTGCCCTTTGCCCCCAAAGAATGGCAAGACAAGCACACCCTCCGGCACAAAGGACACCGGCCCCGATGACACCGGCCCTCATGGCTCTGCGCTTGCCCCTTTTGATCCTGATCACCGGCCTCGTGACGGGATGCAGCGATATCCTGCCACTCGACCGCTCTGTCGATAAACGCACACGGGATGCGGCCTATCCCGATCTGATCCCGGCCGAAAACATCCGCGCCAAGGCAACCACACCTCAGATCACGCCCGACACCGCCGACAATCTCGATCAGCGCAGCGCCGGGTTGCGCGCCCGTGCGGCGCGGCTCAAGGGTGGCGTGGTCGATCCCGGCACGCAAGAGCGCCTGCAAACCGGCGTGCGCGAGTGAAAACCAACGTCCATCCCCTGCAAGCCGCGTTGCAAGGGACCACCGAACCCGCTACATCGCGGCAAAATCCCTGAACAGTGACAATCGGAGAACCCCATGAACACACCCCTGCGCCTTGGCATCGCCGGATTGGGCACGGTTGGCACGGGTGTCGTGCGGATCATCCGGCAAAAGGCCAATCTTTTGGCCGCCCGCGCAGGCCGCCCCGTGGTGATCACCGCTGTCTCAGCCCGCACAAGGGACAAGGATCGTGGCGTCACCCTTAGCGATTACGCATGGGAAGACGATCCCGTCGCTTTGGCCAAACGTGCCGATGTGGATGTGTTTGTCGAACTGATGGGCGGCTCTGACGGTCCGGCCAAGGCCGCAACCGAGGCGGCGATTGCTGCTGGCAAGGATATCGTAACCGCCAACAAGGCCATGCTCGCCCTCCACGGTCAGGCACTGGCAGTGGCCGCAGAGGCCGCAGGCCGCGTGATCCGGTTCGAGGCGGCTGTCGCCGGTGGCATCCCTGTCATCAAGGCGCTGACCGAAGGTCTGGCAGGCAATGACATCACCCGCGTCATGGGCGTGATGAACGGCACCTGCAACTATATCCTGACCCGCATGCAATCGGCAGGCCTGCCCTATGCCCAAGTCTTCGACGAGGCCGCCAAACTGGGCTATCTCGAGGCAGATCCGACACTCGACGTGGGCGGCATCGACGCCGGTCACAAGCTTGCGCTGCTCGCGTCCATCGCCTTTGGCTGTCAGGTGAATTTCGACGGTGTCACGCTGGAGGGGATCGAAAAGATCACCATCGAGGATATCCGCCACGCCGCCGATATGGGCTATCGCATCAAACTGCTGGGCGTGGCCCAGATGACAGGGCGCGGCCTTGAACAGCGCATGTCGCCCTGCCTCGTGCCCGATACCAGCCCGCTTGGACAGCTTGAAGGCGGCACCAATATGGTTGTGCTGGAAGGCGACAATGTCGAGCAGATCGTGCTGCGCGGTCCCGGTGCAGGCATGGGCCCCACGGCGAGCGCGGTGATGGGCGATGTGATGGACATCGCGCGCGGCGCCCGCCTGCCCACCTTTGGCCAACCCGCCGCCAGCCTTGCGCAGTGCCAGACCGCGACCAGCGCCACCCCCGCCCCCTATTACATGCGCATGTCGCTGATCGACAAACCGGGCGCCTTGGCGAAGGTTGCGACCCTTCTGGGCGAGGCCGGCATCTCCATCGACCGGATGCGCCAGTATCGCCACGATGCCACCACAGCGCCCGTGCTGATCGTCACCCACAAGACGACGCGCGACGCGCTCGACACGGCCCTGACCGGCATCAGCCGTCTTGATGTTCTCCACGGAGAGCCGGTCGCACTGCGCATCGAAACCGTCTGACATAGCCCCGCCCGCCAGACTTGTGCGCCAGAGCGCGCGGCGCTAATGCTGATTTGACCTGATTTACAAGGACCATCCCATGACCTCCGATACCGCTTTCAACGATCGCATGCTTTCGCTCGGCCTCGCGCGCGTGGCCGAACAGGCCGCCCTCGCCTGCGCCGACCTGATCGGACGCGGCGATGAAAAGGCTGCCGATCAGGCCGCCGTGAACGCCATGCGCGAACAGCTCAACATCCTTGCCATCAAGGGTGTCGTGGTCATCGGCGAGGGCGAGCGCGACGAGGCCCCGATGCTTTTCATCGGCGAGGAAGTGGGCACCGGCGACGGCCCCGGCGTCGATATCGCCCTTGATCCGCTCGAAGGCACCACCCTGACCGCCAAGGCCATGCCCAATGCCCTGACCGTCATCGCCATGGCCCCGCGCGGCACGCTTCTGCATGCGCCCGACACCTATATGGACAAGCTGGCCATTGGGCCGGGATATCCTGAGAATGTCGTCTCCCTCGCCATGAGCCCACGGGAGCGCGTCGAGGCGCTGGCCGCCGCGCGTGGCTGCCGCCCCTCCGAAATCACTGTTTGCGTGCTGGAACGGCCCCGCCATCAGGAAATGATCGACGAATTGCGCAGCACCGGCGCTGCCGTGTTTCTGATCCCCGATGGCGATGTCGCAGGCGTGATCCATTGCGCCGAGGCTGACCGCACCGGCATTGATATGTATATGGGCACCGGCGGCGCACCCGAAGGCGTGCTCGCGGCCTCTGCGCTCAAATGCATGGGCGGGCAGATGTGGGGACGCCTTGTGTTCCGCAACGAAGATGAACGCGCCCGCGCCGCCAAGGCCGGGATCACCGATTTCGACCGCATCTATTCGCGCGACGAGATGGTGACATCAGACGTGATCTTTGCAGCCACCGGCGTCACCGACGGCTCGATCCTGTCGGGCGTCAAACGCCGCCCCGGCTATGTCGAAACGGAAACCCTGCTGATGCGCTCGCGCACGGGATCCGTGCGGCGCATGACCTATCGCAGCAAGCGGGACTAAGCGCGGCACAGGGGAAGGGGGCGCTGCCCCCGTCCCGGACCAAGTCCGGGACTCCCCCGAGGTATTTTGGGCCAGATGAGGAAGAGGAGGCGCGCATGCAATCGGCCTTTCTCGGAGTTGAGAGCTCGTTGACAAGTCGCCGATGGGTCGGTCCGGGCGTCGAGGCCGACCGACTGGCCGAGGCCATGGCACAGGCCACCGCCCTGCCCCGCCCCCTGTGTCAGACATTGGCGCGCCTTGGCGTGCCAGAGGACGCAGCCGAGGCCTATCTCGCCCCGACCCTGCGGGATCTTCTGCCTGACCCGCACGCGTTGCGCGACATGGAACGGGCCGCCGCGCGGTTTCTCAAGGCGCTGCGTGGCGGGGAACGCATCGCCATCTTCGCCGATTACGATGTCGATGGTGGCACCTCTGCTGCGCTGCTGATCGACTGGCTGCGCCAGATGCGCGCGCCCAGCCCCACGCTCTATATCCCCGACCGGATAGACGAGGGATATGGGCCAAACGTGCCCGCCATGTCCGATCTAGCCGCGCGCCACGATCTTATTGTCTGCGTCGATTGCGGCACCCTCAGCCATGAGGCGATTGCCGCAGCGACAGGCGCGGATGTGGTGGTGCTCGATCACCACTTGGGCGGAGAAACCCTGCCGCCCGCCCATGCCGTGGTCAATCCCAACCGTCAGGACGAGAGCGGTGATCTGGCGCATCTTTGCGCCGCCAGTGTCGTGTTCCTGATGCTGGTCGAGGCCGGGCGGCAATTGCGCGACAGCGGCGCTCAGGGGCCAGACCTGATGGCGATGCTCGATCTGGTGGCGCTGGCCACCGTGGCCGATGTAGCGCCTCTGATTGGCGTCAACCGCGCCTTTGTGCGCCAAGGGCTGCGCGTTATGGCTGCGCGCGCGCGTCCCGGTTTGGTGGCGCTGGCAGATGTGGCGCGGATGGACACCGCCCCCAACGCCTATCACCTAGGCTTTCTGCTCGGGCCGCGCGTCAACGCAGGCGGGCGGATCGGCAAGGCGGACTTGGGCGCGCGCCTTCTGGCCTGTGACAATCCCGCCGAGGCACGCGCCATGGCCGAACGTCTTGACCAGCTCAACACCGAACGCCGCGAGGTCGAGGCGCAGGTGCGCGATGCCGCCCTTGCCCAAGCCGAGGCGCGAGGCCTGGACGCGCCCCTTGTCTGGGCCGCAGGCGAGGGTTGGCATCCCGGTGTCGTGGGCATCGTCGCCAGCCGCCTCAAGGAACGCGCCAACCGCCCCGCCATCGTGATCGGGTTGGACGGCGACGAGGGCAAAGGCTCGGGTCGCTCGGTCTCGGGCGTTGATCTGGGGGCCGCCATTCAGCGGCTGGCCAGCGAGGGCCTCTTGATCAAAGGCGGCGGGCACAAGATGGCGGCGGGTCTCACCGTCGCGCGTGAGCGGCTAGAGGCCGCCATGGCGCGTCTTTCAGAGTTGCTTGCCAAACAGGGCGCAGGCGTGGGCGGTGCCGCCGATCTGCGGCTTGACGGTCTTTTGATGCCCGGTGCCGCAACGGTCGAGCTTGTCGAACAGATCGAGGCCGCAGGCCCCTTTGGCGCAGGCGCGCCCGGCCCCCGTTATGTCTTTCCCGACTGCCAGATCACCTTTGCCAAGGCGCTGAGCGGCGCACATCTCAAGTTGCGCTTCGGGGATGGCATGGGGGCAAGCCTTGACGCCATCGCATTTGGGGCGCTTGACGGCCCGTTGGGGCCTGCGCTCTTGAACCATGGCGGCGCGCGATTCCACCTCGCCGGGCGGCTTGATCTCAACAGTTGGGGCGGTCGGCAAACCGTGCAACTGCGCCTGGAGGACGCCGCCCCAGCCTGAGGCGCGCGAGGCCTGACCGTTCCGGCCCTCGGCGGATAAATTTCTGAATGGGGCGCAAAGTTTTTGCAAAATCCCTCTTGCACCCCCCGCCGCTTTTGCCTAGTTACGCGACACGCCAAGGCATGGCCCGTTCGTCTATCGGTTAGGACGTCAGGTTTTCAACCTGAAAAGAGGGGTTCGACTCCCCTACGGGCTGCCACTTTTCCTGATAATTGTTAAAGTCGTGATGCGTCACCGCAGTGCGCTCTTGTCAGAGATATTCCCACCCGAAAGACCTTATGCCCCCGTCGCGCCCCATTCCCCGCCCCCCTTCTGCCCTGATCGCTGCGGCCCTCCCCGAGGTAGCACCGGGGCGGCGCGTCACGGTTGCGGGGCTGGTTCTGGTGCGTCAACGCCCCGGCACCGCGCGCGGCGTGGTCTTTGTCACGCTCGAGGATGAGACCGGCACCATCAATGTCGTGATCTGGCGCAAGGTGTTTGACCGATTTCGCCGCGCGGTGATCGCCGGGCGCATGCTGCGTGTGACCGGGCGCGTCGAGCGGCAATCCGGCGTGACCCATCTCGTCGCCGAAGAGATCGAGGATATCTCGGCGCTGCTTGACCTTCTGGCCGATCCCGAAACCCCGCTTTCCCCGCCGGATCAAACAGGCTAGGCTCGCCTCGATCATCGCCCGCGAGACGCCCGCCCATGCTGCTGCCCCGCCTGTTCTGCCTTGCGCTGGCCCTCGCCCTCGCCGCGTGTCAGCCCGTGCCCTCTGGGCCAGAGCGCTCCAACGTCGGGGCCGAAGCGCCACCGGGCGCGCCCCCGGGCACCTGCTGGGGCAAAAAAGACACCCCCGCCGTGATCGAAACTGTCACCGAACAGGTGCAGCTTACCCCAGCGGAAACCGATGCATCCGGCCAGACCCTGCGCCCCGCCGCCTATGCGACCGTGACCCGTCAGGCGATTCTGCGCGAACGCGTCACCACTTGGTATGAAACCCCCTGCGCCGATCTCTTGACGCCCGAGTTCATTGCCTCGGTGCAGCGCGCCCTTGCGGCGCGCGGCCTCTACACCGGGCAGATCACCGCGCGGTTTGACGCCCGCACCCGCGCCGCCATCGCCCGCTATCAAGCGCCATTGGGCCTTGAGAGCGATACGCTCTCGCTCGACAGCGCCCGCCGCCTTGGGTTGGTGGCCACGCCAATCAGCGACTGATCCTGCTCCGCCTTTGGCATTGGGGTCACGCTTGCGGCATTGACCCTCACCCATGCCCCTCCCGGATCAGACGGAGCGCAAGCTCGGCATAGGCCCGCGCCGCCGGGCTGTCGCCCGCAGCCACCGGGCATCCCGCATCCCCCGCGAGCCGCGTCTCAAGATCAATCGGCAAAGCCGCCAAGAGCGGCAGGCCAAGCCCCTCCGCCTCGTGCTTCACCCCGCCATGACCAAAGACATGCGCCTCGTGCCCGCAGTCGGGGCAGGTAAAGAACGACATATTCTCGATCATGCCCAATATCGGCACCTCGAGCGTGCGGAACATATCCATCGCCTTGCGCGCATCAAGGAGCGCCACATCCTGTGGTGTCGAGACGATGATCGCCCCATCAGGCCGCGCGCGTTGGCTGAGCGTCAGTTGCACATCGCCCGTGCCCGGCGGCAGATCGACGATGAGCGCATCCAGATCGCCCCAATCAACCTGCGCCAACATCTGCTGCAAGGCCCCCATCAACATCGGCCCCCGCCATATCACCGCCTTGGCCGGATCGAGCATCAGCCCGATCGACATCACCTTGACGCCATGCGCCTCAAGCGGCGTAATCCGCGTGCCATCAGGGCTTGCAGGGCGCGCGCTCAGCCCCATCATGCGGGGCTGACTTGGCCCATGAATATCGGCATCAAGCAGGCCCACGCGCCGCCCCTGTCGCGCCAGCGCTACCGCCAGATTGGCCGCCACGGTTGATTTGCCCACGCCACCCTTGCCGCTGGCCACCGCCAGCAACGCGCCAATGCCCTCGGGCCTGATAGAGGCATTGCCCCCCTTGGGATGCTGCCCCAGCTTGAGCACAGGCGGGGCCGCCTGTGCCGTCAGCACGACGCGGGCGCGGACAACCCCCGGCAGGCTCAGGGCCGCGCGCTCGGCGGCGGCGCGCAAGGGTTCCATCATCCGCGCCATCTCGGGGCTTGGGGCCTCGATGACAAAGCGCACCTCACCGGCCTCTTCGGTCAGCGCCCGCACCATGTCTCGGGAGATGAGATCACCGCCATCCGGCAATTCCAAATGCCGCAACCGCGCTTCAAGTTCGCTGCGAAAATCGTTCATCTTCGGTCCTTTGGTCCTGGGTTGGTCCTCAGCCACCATCACGGCGACAGCAGCAAGTCTTCACATAACGCCTAAAAAATGCCGCATTTGCTTAACCTTAGGTCACTTTTAGCTTATGCATTTGCTGCATAGCAGCATTGCTTATCAGGGGTATTGTGCACGCGCAGCAAAGGCGTATCTTACTCTCAACAAATGGCGAAACGAACCCCGCCGAACCTGAATACAATCAAATCCGCAAGGACCCGAAAATGCCGACGACGCTTAACACCAGCCGCTCCGCCACCGCCGTCCTCGGCGAAGACCTGAGCGCGGCTTTCTATGCTGCAATGCAGCGCTTTGTGAATTATCGCACCTATCGCCGCACGGTCAATGAGCTGTCGCAACTGAGCGCGCATGACCTCGCCGATCTGGGCCTGCACCGTAGCGAAATCCGCCGCGTTGCGCATGAAACAGTTTACGGCCACCGGTCGTACTAAAGGATCAGATACCCCCCTCCTCCTCCCTGGGGTATCTGTTACGGTCACGGGCATCTTTCCTCCTCCCTGATGCTCGGGGCCGTCAAATCGGGACTGAACAAGTCCCTTCGTTTTGCGAATGGCCCTCTCCTCCTCCCTGGGCCGGACGTATAGGAAACGGCGGCACCCCTCCTCCTCCCTGGTGCCGCCGTTTTTTATTGCGCGGATGCAAGACAGGGCAAACTTTTCACTAGTCGCACGAACCGCCCCGCGCGGCTCACCCCTCCGGTAGCCGCACGGCAAGGCTTAGTGCTGCACGCGCGCGCGCCCGCGCCGCATCGTGCCTGCCAGATAAGCCCGGCTCGCCTCTTGCAAGATCCCGACAAAGGCCCGCGCCGCGTCGCTTTCCGCCGCCACCGCTTCGGGGCAGTCCAACGCCGCGCGCGCCACTTGCGCCGTGACAGGCCCTTCAACCGAACACGCCCAGGTCAAAAACCCGATCCGCGCCACTTGCTCGGCCTGACGCCCGATGGCCGGATCACGCTCCAGCCCATTCATGATTCTTAGGAAACTCATTCTGCTCTTCTCCCCGACCGCACCCCGGGTCGGATGGGGCGAGAGCAGCAGGGGCCATGGCACGACAGAGACGAGGCGCGCACGCCCGCACCGCACCCCGCGATTCGACGATCCGCCAAGGCTGGTTTCCGGGCTTGGGCGGCAGGCCAAATGGCCCTCGCATCTCGGCACCTTCCCGGACAAATTGCCCAGTGGCCTATCGCCGAAATGCCCTCCCTTACCGTTGCGGGGGCAGCGCCGGAGTTACACCGGCTTCCCAATTCTCCGCCCCAAAGGGCGGCACCCTGACAGGATCAGCCTAGCCGCGCAGGCCCCCGATCTGCAAGTCTGAAACCGACGCCGCCCGCACCGCTCACGCCAGAACGCGATACCGCGCCGCGTAGCTCACGGGAAAATTCACCGACCGCGCAATAAAGCAGAACGCATGCACCTGCCCATGCAACGCATCAACCCGCCCAAGATCGGTTCCCGCCGGCACCGCAATCCGGGGCCGCAGCGTGGCGCGCAGAAACCGGCTGGCCCCGGTGCTATCCGTCTCACCCACCGCCAGCGGATCATCCTCATAGGCTTGCACGGCAATGCCCGCATCGCTCGCCAGATGCAAAAACCACAGCATGTGACAGGCACTGAGCGCGGCAATCAGCATATCCTCGGGATTATGCAGACCGGGATTGCCGCCAAGCAGCGGGTCGTTCGAGCAGTGGATCACGGGCTTGCCCGGCGTCTCGACATTCCAGGTCCGGTCATAGCCCTTGTAATGCCGCGTCCCGTCGCCCCGGTTGCCGGTCCAGACGACGCGGGCAGTATAATCATGCTCCGTCACCTTGACCCCTCCCGCGCCTTAGGGGCAGAAAATATCGTTGAAGAGGGCGAACAGCATCAGCGACAAGATGAGCGTCAGACCAACAGTCATCAGCACCCGCAACGCCCGCTCGCTCGGCGGGCGGCCCGAAACGGCCTCATAGGCGTAAAACACCAGATGCCCGCCATCCAGCACCGGCACTGGAAAGAGATTAAGCAGACCAACCGCCGTTGACAGCACCGCAATGAACCAGATGAAGCTTTCCGCGCCTTGACTGGCCATAGCCCCAGAAACCTGCGCGATGCCAATCGGCCCGGACATGTTGCAACTGCTGATCGCCCCGGTGATCATGTGATAAAGGCCCGACAGCGAACTTTGGATGATGTCGCCGGTCTGGCCGACCGCATCCCCCACCGCTTCAATCAGCCCAAGCCGCTCGGTCGCAGGCTCAAACGCCATGCCGCCCGCGATCCCGATTCGCCATTCGGTGCGAAACCCGCCCTCAGGCTGCGGTTCGTCCACCCGGCGCGGGGTAATCGTGACCTCGTGGCTTTCGTCGCCCTCGCGCCACACCGTCAGCGCCAGCGGTGCCCCGTTAGACCCCTCGACAACCACCTTCAGCTCTTCAAAGGCCACAATCGGCGTGCCATTGATCGCCGTAATCACATCGCCCGCTTCCAAATCCGCGGCAAAGGCCGCCGATTGCGGTGCCAGCCCGCTGATCAACGGCGGCATAAGCTGCGGGCCCATCGCCTCGATCTCGCGTCCCGCGCGCTCAACCGTGTAGCGCAACAGCGCCTCGCGCGGCAGCGCGTCGATCATATCATCATAGACCTCGCCCGCCGCAACATCAGGCAGGGGCATACCCTCGACGCTCAGCACCCGGTCGCCCGGCTCTAGCGTGATCCCCTCAACCGGCAGCGGCTTCAATGCGCCCACGGTCAGCGGGTCGGCGGTCTTGCCCCCGGTCATCATTACAGCACTGAAAATAATGATCGACAGAATGAAATTGAACACCGGCCCCGCCGCCACGGTCGCCGTGCGCGCCCAAAGCGGGGCACCATGCATCGTCTGGCGCAGCCGTTCAGGCGGCAGCGCCGCCATCGCCGCGCCGTCCTTGCCGCTCGCAGCATCGGCATCACCCAGAAACTTGACGAACCCGCCAAAGGGCAAAGCCGCGATCTGCCAGCGCGTCCCATGCCGATCCATCCGCGAAAACAGCACCGGACCAAATCCCAAAGAGAAAACTTCGGCCTTGATCCCTGACCAGCGTCCAACGATGTAATGGCCATATTCATGCACCGCCACGATCACGGACAACGCCACAACAAAGGCCAACAGGGTCAGGAACAGATTGCCGAATTGCGGCAGAGAGGTCAGAATTTCCACGCTTTATCCTTGGGTTCTTCGCTGAGAGACGACCAGATCGGCCTGCTTCCTAGCCAGATGGTCCATATGCGCCACCACATCAAGGGTCATCTCGGAATTCCGCGCCTCTGGCGCATCCTGCAAGGCTGTCAAAACCTCCTCAACCACGATGTTCATATCGGTAAAGCTGATCCGCCCCGCGATAAAGTGATCCAGCGCCCGCTCCTTGGCCGCATTGAACACCGCCCCCGAAAGGCCGCGCGCCTGCATCACCTCGCGCGCCAGCCGCAGCGCGGGATAGCGCTCGGGGTCTGGCGGGCGAAATTCCAGCATGCCAATCGCCGCCAAATCCAGCGCCTCCACCGGCAGCGCCTGTCGCTGCGGCCAGTTCAGCGCATAGCCAATGGCATGGCGCATATCCGGCGGCCCGACATGCGCCATAAGCGCACCATCGCAGAACCCCACCAACGCATGCACCAGCGATTGCGGATGGATAAGCACCTCAATCTGATCGGGGGCAAAGCCAAAAAATTCGCGCGCCTCGATCATCTCCATCGCCTTGTTGAACATCGAGGCGGAATCAATGGTGATCCTCTGCCCCATGGCCCAATTGGGATGGCTCGACGCCTCAGCCACGGTGGCCCCCGCCAGCCGCTCCAGCGGCCAATCGCGAAAGGCCCCGCCCGAAGCGGTGATGATCACCCGGCTGACAGCGGCCGCATCCTCACCCACAAGCGCCTGAAATATCGCGGAATGTTCGCTATCCACGGGCAGAATATTGGCACGGTTGGCACGCGCGGTGCGCATCATCAGCGCCCCCGCCGTCACCAGCGATTCCTTGTTGGCCAAGGCCAGCGTCGCGCCCTGCTCCAGCGCCGCCAAACCGGGCGCCAGCCCTGCGGCCCCAACGATCGCCGACATCACCCATTGCGCCGGTCGGCTGGCCGCCTCATTCAACGCCGCCTTGCCCGCCGCCGCCTCAACCTTGCTCCCCTTGAGCGCCTCGCGCAGCGACACCAGCAGATCGTCATGCGCCGTCACCGCCACCTCGGCCCCGAGGTCTATGGCGTCGCGCGCCAGCTTGTCGATGTGATGCCCCCCCGTCAGCGCCACCACCTGATAGGCCCCCGGCGCGCGCCGGATCAGGTCAATCGTATTCTGCCCGACAGAGCCGGTCGCCCCTAAAATGGAAATTCGTTTCATGCCACCCCCGGCAAGAGGCCCAGCGCCCACATGATCACCACGACCAACGCCGCGCCCAGCATCGCATCAAACCGGTCCAGCACGCCGCCGTGACCGGGAATAAGGTTGGAACTGTCCTTGATCCCGCGCAACCGCTTGACCGCACTTTCTGCAATATCGCCCATCTGCCCGGCAAACCCCACCAGCACTGACAGCGGCACCAGCGCAAGCCCCGCCCCGGTCGGCGCGGCGAATATCGCCCCGATCACCGCCGCACCAACCCAGCCCGCAATCGTGCCTGACCATGTTTTCTTGGGGCTGATGCGCGGCCAGAACTTGGGCCCGCCCAGCATGCGCCCGGCAAAATAGCCCGCAACGTCAGAGATCACCACCACCGCCACCAGCCATAACACCCAGATCAGCCCCGCCTCGGCGCGCAGCGTGCCCATGGCGTAGCACCCCAACAGGGCCCAAATCGCAAGCGCAAAGAACGGCCCGCGTTCGCGCTCGACCGAACTTGCGGCAACCACGACCGCAGCCAAAAGGATCGGCAACACCATGATCCCCGGCAACCACAGCGCCAGTGCCACCGCCACAGCCGCCAGCACGCCCGAGCGCAGCGCGTCAGGGGCCGCGAACATGCGCGCCGCTTCCCAGATCATCGCGCCCGCCAGCACACAGACCAGCGCGGCAAAGGGCAGACCGCCCAACCAGATTTCAATCGCGCCCACAACGATCAGCAAGATACCCGACACAAGGCGCGGCCACAGGTCCGCCCAGCGCGCCGCCCCGCTCATGCAGGCACAGCCCCAAAGCGGCGATCCCGCGCGCCATATTGCGCCAGCAACCGGGCGAACACATCCGGCGTGAAATCTGGCCAGAGCGTGTCGATGAATTCATATTCCGCATAGGCCGATTGCCACAGCAGGAAATTGGAAATCCGCGCCTCGCCGCTGGTCCGGATCACCAGATCAGGATCAGGCAGCACGCAGGTATCCAAGTAGCGGGGCAAGGTTTCCTCGTCGACATCCTCGGGGCGCAACCGCCCTTCGGCCACATCAATCGCCAACCGCTTGGTGGCGCGCGAAACCTCATCGCGCCCCCCGTAATTCAGCGCGATGGTCAGGTTGGTGCCCGTGCAATGCGCGGTCATCGCCTCGGCCTCATCCATCAGCCCGCGCAGCTTGGCATCCAGCCGGGGCCGGTCGCCGATGAAACGCACCTGCACATTCTCGCGCACGAATTCCTGCATTTCCTTCATGATGTAGCGACGAAAGAGGCTCATCAGCCCCGCCACCTCGGTCTGGGTCCGTTTCCAGTTCTCGGTGGAAAAGGCAAATATCGTCAGATACTTGACGCCCAAACCGGGGCAGGATTGCACGATCTCGCGCACCCGGCGTGCACCGGCATGATGACCAAAGAGACGCGGCCGCCCACGCTTTTGCGCCCAGCGCCCGTTGCCATCCATAATGATCGCCACATGGCGCGGCCCCTCGGCCGGCGCGGATATTCCTGCCATGGGCGCGCTTTTTGCCATCAGACCTGCATGATCTCCGCTTGCTTACCCTCCAGCAATTCATCGACATGCTTGATGAAACGGTCGGTCAGAGATTGCACCTCGGATTCCCAGAATTTCTGATCATCCTCCGACATGCCATCGCCTTTGGCCTTCTTGATCTGATCCATCCCGTCGCGGCGCACATTGCGCACAGCAACCCGGGCGTGTTCGGCATATTGCGCGGCGACCTTGGTCAATTCCTTGCGCCGCTGTTCGTTCAGCTCAGGAATCGGCAGCATGATAATGGTGCCGTTAAGCTGCGGATTGATGCCCAAACCACTCTCGCGAATGGCTTTTTCCACCTTACCGACAAGGCCCTTGTCCCAGACATTGACCGTCACCATGCGCGGTTCGGGCACGTTGACCGTGCCCACCTGATTGATCGGGGTTTTCTGGCCATAGGCATCGACCATGATCGGCTCCAGCATCGAGGCCGAGGCGCGACCGGTGCGCAACGAGGCAAACTCGGTTTTGAGCGCGCCAATCGCACCCTCCATCCGGCGCTCCAGATCACCTGTGTCGATTTCGATATCATCCGCCATATTGTCTTGGTCCTTCTTGCGGCTCTTGCGTCTAAGCCTTGTTTTGCCTCAACCGTGCACGGTTGTATAGGTGCCCTCACCGGCCAGAATGCCCTTGAACCCGCCCGGTTCGTCAAGCGAGAAGACGATAATCGGCAAGTTATTGTCCCGCGCCAGCGCAATCGCCGAGGCATCCATCACCCCCAGATGCTGCGCCAGCACCTCGTCATAGGTCACACGCTCGAACCGCTTGGCATCCGGATATTTGATCGGGTCCTTGTCATAGACCCCATCCACCTTGGTCCCCTTAAAGATCGCCTCACAGGCCATTTCATTGGCCCGCAGCGTTGCCGCCGTATCGGTGGTGAAATAGGGGTTGCCGGTTCCAGCGGCAAAAATGCACACGCGCTTTTTCTCCAGATGCCGCACGGCACGGCGGCGGATATAGGGCTCTGCCACCTCATCCATGCGAATGGCGCTGATCACCCGGCAAAACACGCCCATTTTCTCCAGCGCGCTCTGCATGGCCAGCGCGTTCATCACTGTGGCCAGCATGCCCATGTAATCCGCTGTCGTGCGCTCCATCCCCTGAGCGCTGCCTTGCAAGCCGCGAAAAATGTTACCGCCGCCAATCACCATGCAGATCTCAACCCCCAGATCATGCACAATCTTGACCTCGCGCGCGATCCGCTCAACCGTTGGGGGATGCAACCCATAGCCCAGATCCCCCATCAGCGCCTCCCCGGAAATCTTGAGCATCACACGGGTGAATTTGGCTCTCTCCGGGGTGGTCATCGGCATTCTCCGTTCGGTCGTGTCAATCTCGCGCAAAATGTCGCAAATGCCGCCCATGTGCAATCGCTGATCACCCCGTTTCGCGGGGAAAAGGCGGCAAACCGCCTCGCCAAACCGCGCGATTGGCGCTAACCGGGGCCTATGAGCCTGCCCGTTGAGATCCACCCTGACCGTCCCGTCTTGATCGCTGGCCCCACCGCCAGCGGCAAATCGGCGCTCGCGATGCATATCGCGCGCAGCCAAGGTGGCGTCATCGTCAACGCCGACGCCCTGCAAGTCTATGGAAACTGGCGCATTCTCAGCGCAAGACCCAGCGCCGAGGACACAGCAACCGTTCCCCACCGCCTGTACGGGCATATCGGCGCGCAGGCCGACTATTCCACCGGCCATTGGCTGCGCGAGGTGGCAGCAATCCTCCAGACGCCGGTACGCGCGATCATCATCGGCGGCACCGGCCTCTATTTCAGCGCGTTGACCGAAGGTCTGGCCGAGATTCCCCCAACCCCACCCGCTTTGCGCGCCGAGGCCGATCACGTCATGGCCACACAAGGGCTATCCACACTCCTTGCCGCCCTTGATCCCACGACCCTTGCGCGCATCGACACCCGCAACCCCATGCGCGTCCAGCGCGCGTGGGAGGTGCAGCGCGCCACAGGTCGCGGGCTGGCCGCATGGCAGGATGACACGCCGCCGCCCCTTCTGCCACTCACCGCCTGCACCCCGCTTTTGATCACCGCCAACAAGGATTGGTTAAATGCCCGCATCGCCCGCCGCTTTGACGCCATGCTCGCCGCCGGGGCGCTGGACGAGGTGCGCGCCAATCTGCCCCTCTGGAACCCTGCCCTGCCCTCGATGAAGGCCATCGGCGCGCCCGAACTCATCGCGCATTTACGCGGCGAAATGACGCTCGATCAGGCGCGCGAGGCCGCCACCATCGCCACCCGCCAATATGCCAAACGCCAGCGCACATGGTTCCGCGCGCGGATGCGGGCATGGCAGCCGATAGAGGCCGAAACGCTCACCGCCTGAAACGCTCGCATTTCGTGCAAGCATTTCGCATTTCGTGCAGCGAACCACGATTTTCAGGACTTGTGAGGCGACAAATCGCCCCTGCCCTCTCCAATTCCGCCCAAGGCCGCCCGGCCCCGTCTTTGGGAGGAGACCACATGATTCCAGCCGCATTCGAGTATCACCGCCCCGGTGATCTGCCCGCCGCCCTCGCCCTCTTGCAACAACACGGCGACGAGGCACGTGTCATAGCAGGCGGTCACAGCCTCATCCCGATGATGAAGCTGCGCATGGCCGAGGTGCCGCACCTCATCGACTTGCAAGCCATCGACGCGCTGCGCGGGATCACCATGGATGGCAGCCGCATCACCCTTGGGGCCATGGTCACGCAGGCCGAAATCATCGCCCATGCTGGTCTGACCACCCACGCGCCCATCCTGCGCGAAGCCGCCCTTCAGATTGCTGATCCGCAGGTGCGCGCCATGGGCACGGTCGGCGGCAACGTCGCCAATGGCGATCCCGGCAACGACATGCCCGGCCTGATGCAATGCCTGAACGCCACATTCCACGTCACCGGCCCCGAGGGCAGCCGCACCATCCCCGCACGGGAATTTTACGAGAGCGCCTATCTCACCGCCCGCGAGGATGACGAAATCCTGACCGCAGTCAGCTTTGACGCGCCCACCGGCGGGCAGGCCTATGAGAAACAGAAACGCAAGATCGGCGATTACGCCACCGCCGCCGCCGCCGTGATCCTCACCCGCTCGGGCGATCACTGCACCGCCGCGTCCATCGCCATGACCAACCTGTCGGACACGCCCATCTGGGCCGAGGCAGCAGGCAATGCCCTCATCGGCACCGCCTGCGGCGAAGATGCCGTCATCGCCGCAATCACCGCGATGCAAACAGCCATCGACCCGTCAGAGGACAATCGCGGACCGGTCGAATTCAAACGCCACGCGGCAGGCATCATCCTTGCCCGCGCCATCGCCCGCGCTTGGTCGCGCGCCTGAGGAAACGCACCCATGTCCAAGAAAATGCAGATCACCCTCACCGTGAACGGCACCCGCCATGAATTGCTGGCAGAACCACGCGAGCTTTTGATCCATGTCCTGCGCGAACGCCTCAATATCACAGGCCCGCATATCGGCTGCGAAACCTCGCATTGCGGCGCCTGCACCGTGATTATGGGCGACCGGTCGATCAAATCCTGCACCGTCTTTGCCGCTCAGGCAGACGGGGCCAGCATCACCACCATCGAAGGGCTCGGAAGCCCCGATGCGCTCCACCCGCTGCAAGAGGCGTTTCGCGAACATCACGGGTTGCAATGCGGCTTTTGCACGCCGGGTATGATCACCCGCGCGGCACAACTGCTCAAGGAAAACCCCGACCCCACCGAAGAAGAGGTGCGCTTTGGCATGGCGGGTAATCTTTGCCGCTGCACCGGCTATCAAAACATCGTCAAATCGGTGCTCGCCGCCGCTGCCACACTCAATTCCTCCAAGGAGGCCGCAGAATGAACGATCTGACGCCAGACCGCGACGACCGCACCGCCAAGCTCAAGGGCATCGGCTGCGCCCGCAAGCGCGTCGAGGATGCGCGCTTTACCCAAGGCAAGGGCAATTATGTCGATGACATCAAGATGCCCGGCATGCTCTTTGGCGATTTCGTCCGCTCGCCCTATGCCCATGCCCGCGTGAAATCCATCGACACCTCCGCCGCCATGGCCCTTGACGGCGTGGTGGCTGTGCTGACGGCCAAGGATCTCGAGCCGCTCGGCCTGCACTGGATGCCCACCCTTGCGGGCGACAAACAGATGGTGCTGGCCGATGGCAAGGTGCTCTTTCAAGGGCAAGAAGTGGCCTTTGTCGTCGCCCGCGACCGTTACGTTGCCGCCGACGCTGTGGAACTGGTCGACGTCGAGTATGAGGAACTCCCCGTCATCACCGACCCGTTCGAGGCGCTCAACTCCGACACAGTGCTGCGCGAGGATCTCGCCCCCGGTGCCGATGGTGCCCACGGCCCCCGCCGCCACCCCAACCATATTTTCCTGTGGGAACAGGGCGATAAATCCACCACCGAAGAGGTGATCGCCTCCGCCGATGTGGTGGCCGAGGAAATGATCTATTACCACCGCACCCACCCCTGCCCACTGGAAACCTGTGGCTGCGTCGCCTCCATGGACAAGGTGAATGGCAAGCTCACGCTCTATGGCACCTTTCAGGCCCCGCATGTGGTGCGCACCGTGGCCTCCTTGCTGTCGGGCATCGACGAACACAACATCCGCGTGGTGTCGCCCGACATCGGCGGCGGCTTTGGCAACAAGGTGGGCGTTTATCCCGGCTATGTCTGCTCGATCGTCGCCACCATCGTCACCGGCCTGCCGGTGAAATGGGTCGAGGACCGGATGGAAAACCTGATGGCCACCGCCTTCGCCCGCGACTACTGGATGAAGGGCAAGATCGCGGCCACCAAAGAGGGCAAGATCACCGGCCTCTGGTGCCATGTCACCGCCGATCACGGCGCGTTCGACGCCTGCGCCGATCCCACCAAATTCCCCGCCGGATTCTTTCATATCTGCACCGGCAGCTATGACATCCCGGTGGCCTACGTGGGCGTCGATGGCGTCTATACCAACAAGGCCCCGGGCGGCGTCGCCTATCGCTGCTCCTTCCGCGTGACCGAGGCCGCGTATTTCATCGAGCGCATGATCGAAATACTGGCCATTGAACTCGGCATGGACGCGGCAGAACTCCGCCGCATCAACTTCATCCGCGCCGACCAATTCCCCTATCACTCGGCGCTTGGCTGGGAATATGACAGCGGCGATTACCACACTGCGTGGGACAAGGCGCTCGAGGCTGTGGATTACGCCGGGCTGCGCGCCGAACAGGCCGAACGCATCGAGGCCTTCAAACGCGGCGAAACCCGCAAACTGATCGGCATTGGTCTGACGCATTTCACCGAAATCGTGGGGGCCGGCCCGGTCAAGAATTGCGACATCCTTGGGATGGGCATGTTCGACAGCTGCGAAATCCGCATCCACCCCACCGGATCGGCCATCGCCCGTCTTGGCACCATCTCTCAGGGTCAAGGCCACGCCACCACCTTTGCCCAGATCCTCGCCACCGAAATCGGCATCCCGGCGGACAAGATCACGGTGGAAGAAGGCGACACCGACACCGCGCCCTACGGCCTTGGCACCTATGGCAGCCGCTCTACCCCCGTGGCAGGGGCCGCCACCGCGCTCGCCGGTCGCAAAATCCGCGCCAAGGCGCAGATGATCGCGGCCTATCTGCTAGAGGTCCATGACGATGACGTCGAATTCGACATCGACCGCTTCGCCGTCAAAGGCGCGCCAGAACGGTTCAAGACCATGGCCGAGATTGCCTATGCCGCCTATCATCAGGCCATTCCCGGCGTCGAGCCGGGGCTGGAAGCGGTCAGCTACTACGATCCGCCCAACATGACCTATCCCTTCGGGGCCTATATCTGCGTGATGGAAATTGACGTCGACACCGGCGAAACTCAAATCCGCCAGTTCTACGCGCTCGACGATTGCGGCACCCGCATCAACCCGATGGTGATCGAAGGCCAAGTGCATGGCGGCCTGACAGAGGCGCTCGCCATCGCCATGGGGCAGGAAATTGCCTATGACGAGATGGGCAATGTCAAAACCGGCACGCTGATGGATTTCTTTATCCCCACCGCGTGGGAAACGCCGCATTACACCACAGATCATACGGAAACCCCCTCGCCACACCACCCCATCGGGGCCAAGGGCGTGGGTGAAAGCCCGAATGTCGGCGGTGTTCCGGCCTTTTCAAACGCCGTGCATGATGCGCTGCGCCCCTTTGGCCTGCGTCAAAGCCATATGCCGCATGATCATTGGCGCATCTGGCGCGCAGCCCACGACCTCGGGCTGCATGGCTAAGGACGGGACCGGGGGCCAGCCCCCGGACCCCCGGAGTATTTGCACCAAAAAGAAACAGGGAGACTGCATGCAAGGCTGGCGCGATCTGCAACAGGGCATGACAGATCATGGCTATATCGCAGGTGACGATTTGGCCATGGCGCTGCATATCGCCCTGTCACTGGAACGGCCCCTCCTGCTGGAAGGGGCTGCAGGCGTCGGCAAGACCGAGGTGGCGCGCGTGTTGGCTGCGATGAAATCCGCGCGCCTGATCCGCCTGCAATGCTACGAAGGGCTCGACGCCGCCCAAGCCATCTATGAATGGAACTACCCCCGCCAACTCCTCGCCATCCGCGCCGCCTCAGAGGGCGGCGAGACCGGCGCAGGCGTGGAAGCGCGAATTTTCTCTGATGATTACCTCTTGGAGCGGCCCCTCTTGCAGGCCATCCGGCAGGCAGAATCGCCGGTCCTGCTGATCGACGAGATCGACCGCGCCGACGAGGAATTCGAGGCCTATCTTCTTGAAATCCTGTCCGAGTTCCAGATCACCATCCCCGAAATGGGCACGCTCACCGCCACCGCGCGCCCGATGGTGATCCTCACTGCCAATGGCACCCGTGACCTTTCGGATGCGCTGCGCAGGCGCTGCATTTATGCCCATGTCGATTACCCGGACCGCACCGCAGAGCTTGCAATATTGCAAAGCCGCTGTCCGCAGATCGACCAGCACCTCACCCGCCAGATCGTTAGCTTCGTGCAGGCCCTCCGCCGCGAGGACCTTGAGAAAACTCCCGGCATCGCCGAAACCCTCGATTTCGCTGCGGCACTTGCGGGTCTTGGCATCAACGATCTGACCCACGATCC
The DNA here is from genome assembly GCF_002080415.1 of Roseovarius mucosus. Taxonomy (NCBI): domain Bacteria; kingdom Pseudomonadati; phylum Pseudomonadota; class Alphaproteobacteria; order Rhodobacterales; family Roseobacteraceae; genus Roseovarius; species Roseovarius mucosus. The sequence goes on from NZ_CP020474.1 coordinate 998,992, forward strand.
GGTGATCTTGCAAGCCGCGCTTGCGACCCTGCTCAAGACGCAAACAGACCGCGCCAATATCACTACAGAAGTGGCGCAGCGCCTCGCAGGGCAGGCCGCATGAGCCGCGTCACCCGCTTTGCCGCCCGCGATCCGGGGCCATCCGCACGTATCGCGGGCTTCATCGCCCATCTGCGCGCCAATGGCCTGCGGTTGGGCGTGGGCGCAACACAAACAGCCCTTACAGCCCTCAGCCATATCAACGCGGCCAACCCCGACGAGACTCGCCGCGCCCTCAAATCAGTCTGCGCCAGCACCGCCGATGAGGTGGCCCAGTTCGACGCGCTCTTTGACAGCTATTGGCTGAACGCAGGCCGCGTGCGCGAGAAATTCGCCCCCTCAGAGCGCAGCGGCAATGCCCATAGCCGCAACAGCCGCGATGCCAGCGGCGATAACAGCACCGCGCGCGGGCAAATCCACGCCCCCGACGATGGCCGGGGTGCGGCCCATGGCGACGGCACCGGCACGCTCATCGCCAGCCGCACCGCCAGCCTGATGCATCACGACATGCGCAAACTGGTCAGCCCGCAGGATATTGCCGAGGCTGAATCCATCGCCCGCCGCCTTGCGCAATCCCTCGCCTACCGCCGGTCCCGCCGCCGCCGGGCCGCCCATCGGGGCGATCAGATCCACTTTCGCCGCCTCATCCGCGCCAGCCTTGCCACCGGGGGCGAACCCCTGACGCTCCCGCGCAAGAAACGCCCGGATCGTCAGATGCGGATCGTCGCCCTCTGCGATGTCTCTGGCTCGATGACGATCTATGCGCGGGTGTTTTTGGCCTTTCTCACCGGCCTTGTTCGCGCTGATGACGCCACGGATGCCTGGCTCTTTCATACCCGCCTTGTGCGTATTTCGGACGCGCTGCGCGATCCTGACCCACTGCGCGCCCTCAACCGCCTGTCGCTTCTGGCCGATGGCTTTGGCGGCGGGTCCAAGATTGGCGCATCGCTGGCAGATTTCGCCCGTGGCCCCGCGCGGCACGGCGTCAATTCCCGCACGGTCGTGGTGATCCTGTCGGACGGCTATGACACTGACGCGCCCGCAGCCTTGACCGAGGCCCTCATCCGCCTGCGCAAACGAGGTGGGCGAATCATTTGGCTCAACCCCTTGAAAGGTTGGGCAGATTACGCGCCCGTCACCGCCGCCATGGCCGCCGCCCTGCCGCATCTCGATCTCTTTGCCGCCGCCACGACGCTGAACGATCTGGCGGCCCTCGGCCCGCAGCTGGAGCGCCTGACATGATCTCTGACACGCTCAACACCGCCACCCACCGCCTGAACGCCACCCGCACCCCCTATGCCATTGCCACGGTGATCCGCACCGTGGGGGCCACTGCCGCCAAACCTGGCGCACGGGCGCTGATCCTCGCCGATGGCACCATATCAGAGGGCTGGATTGGCGGCGGCTGCGTGCGGGGTGCGGTGGCCCGCGCCGCCCAAAGCGCCCTCGCCGAAGGCACGCCGCGCCTCATTTCCATTCAGCCTGACGAAGACCTGACCGCGCAGGGCCTGACCCCCGGCGAACACCATCAGGGCCGCGACATCGCCCGCAACGGCTGTCCCAGCAAGGGCGCGATGGAGATTTTCGTGGAACCGGTCCTGCCCCGCCCCGAACTCGTGATCCTTGGTGCCTCGCCTGTGGCGCTTGCCCTCGCCACGCTTGCGCAGCCCTTCGGGTTTGACATCACCACACCCGATACCCAGCCCGATTCTGGCCCCCTGCCCGCCGCCAACCATGCGCGGATGGTGGTCATCGCCACCCAAGGGGCCGGCGATCTCGACGCCCTGCGCACGGCACTGGCCTCTGACGCCGACTACATCGGCTTTGTCGCCAGCCGCCGCAAATTCACAACCCTCGCCGCGCGGCTCGATGCCACGCCAGAGACGCTGGCGCGCGTCCATTCCCCGGCGGGCCTTGCGATCAACGCTGTCACCCCCGAGGAAATCGCGCTCTCAATTCTGGCCCAGATCGTCCAGCACCGCCGCCAAGGCCAGCGCCAGACCTGACATTCCCCTAAATATCAAGGAGACCCCCATGGACCTCGCCGATGAAATCACGCTCAATGCGCCCAAATCCCGCGTCTATGCCGCGCTCAACGATCCCGAGATTCTGCGCCAGAGCATTCCGGGATGCGAGGAACTGATCAAACATTCCGATACAGAATTAGAGGCCCGCGTCGTGCTCAAGATCGGCCCGGTCAAGGCACGCTTTACCGGTACGGTCACGCTCGACACCTCGGGTGCGCCAGATGCGTTTTCATTGACGGGCCAAGGCAATGGCGGCGCTGCGGGCCATGCCAAGGGCGGCGCGGATGTGACGCTGACCGAAGAAAACGGCGTCACCACCCTGCGCTATAATGCCCGCGCCGACATCGGCGGCAAGCTCGCGCAATTGGGCAGCCGCCTCATTCAAAGCACGGCGAAAAAGCTCGCCGCGCAGTTTTTCACCAATTTTCAAGAGGTTGTCGCCCCGGCAGAGGTTTAGAGCCCCGCCAGAAACGCCGCGATACCAGCCTCCGCAACCTCGCGGTCCTGCATCGGCGTGCCCGAACTTACGCCGATGCCGCCCACAACATCGCCCTCCACAACCACGGGCAGGCCGCCGCCCACCACCATCAACCGCCCGCCAATGGCCGCCGCGATGCCATAGGCGGGCTTGCCGGGTTGGCTCAGCTCGCCATACTCATGCGTCGCTTTCTTGGCTCCGGCGGCGGTAAAGGCCTTGTCGATCGCAATGGTGATCGACGTAACCTTGCCCCCGTCCATCCGCTCAAACGCCACCAGATTGCCGCCCTCGTCGGTGATGGCGATGCACATCGGCACGCCAATCTCCGCCGCCTTGGCGCGCGCACCCGCCAAGAGCACCCCAGCGTCCGCCAGATCGAGCCTTTTTACCATCAGCATAAACCGTTCCCCCTATGCCGCTTTGACCCCGCGCCGCGCCGCATGCAACAGCGGCTCTGTATAGCCCGAGGGCTGCTTGGCCCCTTCAAAGATCAGGTCCCGCGCCGCCTTGAACGCCGCCCCATCGAAATCGGGGGCCATCGGGCGATAGGCCGGGTCCTGCGCGTTCTGCGCATCTACCTTGGGTGCCATACGCCGCAACGAGGCGTCAATCTCTTCCGCCGTGCATATCCCGTGGATCAGCCAATTGGCCAGATATTGCGACGAAATCCGCAAAGTCGCACGATCCTCCATCAGCGCCACATCGTTGATGTCCGGCACCTTGGAACAGCCGATCCCCTGATCGACCCATCGCACGACATAGCCCAGAATCGACTGACAGGAATTGTCCAGCTCGCGCCGCACTTCTTCGCCCGATAGGTTGCGCCCCACCATCAGCGGCGGTGTCAGCAGATCAGCCCGTGCCGCGCGATCCCGGCCCTTGAGCGCCGCTTGCAGCCCGGCCACATCCACCTGATGGTAATGCGTGGCATGCAGCGTCGCCGCCGTGGGCGACGGCACCCAGGCCGTATTCGCCCCAGCCTTGGGATGCCCGATCTTGACCTCCAGCATATCGGCCATCGCATCGGGCTTGGCCCACATGCCCTTGCCGATCTGTCCGCGCCCGGTCATGCCGGCTGCAAGGCCCGCATCGACATTCCCGGCCTCATAGGCCGCAAGCCAGATGGCCTTTTGCATCTCGCCCTTGGGAATGACCGGCCCCGCCTGCATCGAGGTGTGAATCTCGTCGCCGGTCCGATCAAGGAACCCGGTGTTGATGAACACACAGCGATCCTTGACCGCCTTGATACAGGCCATAAGGTTCGCCGAGGTCCGCCGCTCCTCATCCATCACGCCCAGCTTGACGGTATTTTGCGGCAGGCCCAGCACCTCTTCGACCCGCCCATAAAGCGTATCGACAAAGGCGCATTCCTCCGGCCCATGCAGCTTGGGGATCACCACATAGACCGATCCCGCCCGCGAATTGCCCTCTGCACCGCGCGCCAGATCATGCATCGCCGCCGCAACCGTCACGGCGGCATCCAGCATCACCTCAGGCGTCTCCTTGCCATCGAGCAGCACCGCATCAGTGGTCATCAAAAGCCCGACATTGCGCACCAGCATCAGCGCACGTCCGGGATGCACCACCTCGTTCCCCTGCGGATCAAGATAGGTCACATCCGGGTTCAGCGCCCGGGTGAGCAGACGCCCGCCCTTCTCGAACCGCTCTTGCAGGTCGCCACGCATCAGACCCAGCCAATTGCCATAGACCACGCATTTATCGTCAGCATCCACCGCCGCGACCGAATCCTCGCAATCCTGTATAGCGGTCAGCGCGCTTTCGATCCGCACATCCGAAATTCCCGCCGGATCATCGCGGCCAATGGCCGACGCCCGGTCAATCACGATCTCGATCATCAGCCCATTGACCCGCAGCATCACGTTGCCGCCCGCCGTAGTGCCTGCAAACTGTCCCGCATCAGCCAACCCCGTGACGTGCCCGCCTACGGTAACACGCAACGCGCCGTCCACCTCGAACGCCGCGACATCCGCCCAAGACCCGGCGGCCAAGGGGGCCACCTTGTCCAGATGCGCCCGCGCCCAGGCAATCACTTGGCGGCCCCGCGCAGCATCATAGCCCGGCCCCTCTGCCCGGCCCGCAATCGCATCCGTGCCATAAAGCGCATCATAAAGACTGCCCCAGCGCGCATTGGCGGCATTGAGCGCAAACCGCGCATTCATCACCGGCACCACCAATTGCGGCCCCGCAACCTGTGCAATCTCGGCATCCACATTCTGCGTGCCCAGCTCAAACGCCTCAGGTTCCGGCACCAGATAGCCGATCTCGGTCAGAAATTCGCGATACGCGTCACCATCAAACTGCTGCCCGCGCCGCGCGCGGTGCCAGCCGTCAATCTGCACCTGCAACTCCCGCCGCTTGGCCAAAAGGGCCGCGTTCTTGGGCGCAAGATCCCTCAACAAAGCGGCATAGCCGGACCAGAACTGATCGGCACTCAGCCCAAGCAGCACCTCATCTTCGATCAAACGGGCCAGCGGTGCGGCCACGCTCAGGCCGTGACGGTCAACATAGGTGGTCATGGTATCGCTCCAGTATTTCAGGAAATCATCGGGTTTTGCAGCTACTTCAGTGCTGCGGGACTTGTAAGAACGGGAAAAATGTTTTCCATTGTATGGAAAGGTATACCGAACATGACCGATCCCCAATCCCAAGGCGTCCAGTCTGTCGCCCGCGCCCTGCGCCTGCTGCACCTGCTCAGCCAGCAGGACGAAGGCGCGCGCGTCTCGGATTTGGCCCGGCTGGCCGGTCTTGCGGTCTCGACCACGCACCGCCTGCTGACCACGCTCGAATTGCAGCACTTCGCACAATTCGATTCAGAGCGCGCGCTGTGGCATGTCGGACGGGGCGCGTTTTCCGTTGGCACCGCCTTTGCCCGGCGGCATAATTTCGTCACCCCGGCCCTGCCGCTCTTGCGCCACCTGCGCGATGCCACGCGCGAAACCGCCAATCTCGGCATTCTCGATCAGGACGAGCTTGTGACCCTCTCACAGGTCGAAAGCCGCGAAATCATGCGCGCCATCTCGCCCCCCGGCGGGCGCGTGCCCGCCTTTTGCTCTGGCATGGGCAAGGCGATTCTCGCCACATGGCCCGATGCCGATATCGCCGAGTTCGTGGCCCGCACCGGGTTTCACCCGATGACCAAACGCTCACACCGCAGCCTGACCACAGCCATGGTCGATATCAAACGCATCCGCGCCCAAGGCTTTGCACTTGATGACGAGGAACATGTGACGGGCTTACGCTGCTTGGCCGCCGTGGTCTGGTCGCCACAGGCCGAAGCGGTCTGCGCCATCTCGGTCTCGGGTCTGGCCGCACGTCTGCCCGATGCCCGGCTCGACACCGTCGGGCGTCAAGTCGCCGAGGCCGCAGCCGAACTCACCCAGCGCATTGGCGGGCAAAAACCGGACTGACCCTGTCAGAACAGGCTGCCTTGCCCCGCAGGCGGGGTCTTGGGCTTGGGCTTGGGCGCAGCGGCGGACGACCCCGACACATCAAGTACGCCATCGGCAAATTCAATCTGCAGCGCCGCCGCCCCTGCTGCCGCCGCCCGTGTCGTCATCACGGCCCCGTCGCCGCGCACCACCGCGTAGCCACGGCTCAGCGTGGCCTTGTAGCCCAGCGTCTCGCGCAACCGCTCCAGCGCCGCCAGCCGATCCTGCCAGCCCCGCACCTGCCGCCCCGCCACATCCGACAACCGCGCCGAGACCTGATCCAAATCGCGCCGCTTCTGCGCAATATCGCGGTTGAGCGCATGCACATTCAGCCGCGCCGCCGTCGCCTGCAACCGTCGCCGATCCCCTTCAACCGCCCGCCGCAACAGCGCCGGGCGCAACGCCCCCGCCGTCTCTGACAGATGCACCCGCCGCACCTGCACCGACCGGATCAGCGCCGCAGGCAGGCGCTCGCCCAAGGCGTCCAGCCGCTGCCGCGGCCCATCCAGCAACACCTCGGCCCGTGGCAAGGCCCGCGCCAGATCGCGCAACCGCTGACCGCGCAAACGCACCCCTTGGCTCAGCGCATGGCTCAGCCGTGCGCCCTGCCCCTCGACCCAAGCGAGAAGGTCCATCCGCACCGGCACCGCCAGTTCCGCCGCCGCCGTCGGCGTCGGCGCGCGCTTGTCCGAGGCGAAATCAATCAGCGTGGTGTCCGTCTCATGGCCCACGGCAGAGATCAGCGGAATCGCACTTTCCGCCGCCGCGCGCACCACGATTTCCTCGTTGAACCCCCACAGATCCTCGACCGATCCACCACCGCGCGCCACGATAATCAAATCAGGGCGCGGCAGCGCGCCCCCCGGCGTCATCGCATTGAACCCCCGGATCGCTCGCGCCACCTCCGGCGCACATTTGTCACCCTGCACGGCGACGGGCCAAATCAGCACCTTGCGCGGAAACCGGTCGCGCAGCCGGTGCAAAATATCGCGGATCACCGCGCCCGAGGGCGATGTGACAACCCCGATGATCTCCGGCAGATAGGGCAGCGCCTGCTTGCGCTCGGGTGCGAACAGCCCTTCCGCCGCCAGCGCCGCCTTGCGTTTTTCCAACATCGCCATCAGCGCGCCCATGCCCGCTGGCTTCATATCCTCGATGATGATCTGATAGCGTGATTGACCGGGAAAGGTGGTCAAACGGCCCGTGGCCACCACCTCCATCCCCTCTTCGGGCTGCACGGCCAATCGCGCGGCAACCCCCTTCCAGATGATCCCAGCCAACACCGCCGAGTCGTCCTTGAGGTCCAGATAGATATGCCCCGACCGTGGCCGCGAAATACGGCCCAATTCGCCGCGCACCCGCACATGCGAAAACTCGCCCTCGATCATCCGTTTGATCGCCCCCGACAGATCCGAGACGGAAAACTCCGGGGCATTACCGCCCTCTTGGGGATCGTCGATCAGATCGGACATGCGCGCGCCCCTCCTGCCTTGTGTCTGCCTGCCCACCACCTTAGAACGCAGGCCAACCAAGGCCAAGCAGGAGTTGCCGCCATGAATATTCTCATCCTCGGATCGGGCGGGCGGGAACATGCGCTTGGCTGGGCCGTGCTGCAAAATCCCAAATGCGACCGGCTGATCGTGGCCCCGGGCAACGCGGGCATCGCCGAAATCGCCGAATGTGCCGCACTCGATATCCTCGACGGCGGCGCGATTGCGGGCTTCTGCGAGGCCGAGGCCATTGATTTCGTCATCATCGGCCCCGAGGCCCCGCTTGCCGCCGGTGTCGCCGACCGCCTGCGCGAGGCGGGATTGCTGGTCTTTGGCCCCTCCGCCGCCGCCGCCCGGCTTGAGGCGTCCAAGAGCTTTACCAAAGCCATCTGCGACGCGGCAAACGCCCCCACCGCCGCCTATGCCCATTTCACCGACCTTGCCGCCGCCCGCGCCTATGTCACGGCGCAAGGCGCCCCCATCGTGGTCAAGGCCGACGGTCTGGCCGCGGGCAAAGGCGTCATCGTGGCCATGACCGAGGATGAGGCCCTCGCCGCGCTGGAGGATATGTTCGGCGGCGAATTCGGCGCTGCCGGGGCCGAAGTGGTGATCGAGGAATTCATGGACGGCGAAGAGGCCAGCTTTTTCGTCCTTTGCGACGGCGAGACAGCGCTCCCCATCGGCACCGCCCAAGACCACAAACGCGTGGGCGAGGGCGACACCGGCCCCAACACCGGCGGCATGGGGGCCTATTCCCCTGCGCCCGTGATGACCGACGCCGTGACCCAACAGGCGCTCGATCAGATCGTCCGCCCCACCTTGGCCGAAATGGCACGGCGCGGCACGCCCTACCAAGGCGTGCTCTTTGTCGGGCTGATGATCAAGGACGGCACACCGCGCCTTGTCGAATACAACTGCCGCTTTGGCGATCCCGAATGTCAGGTGCTGATGATGCGCTTGGGCGCGCAGGCGCTCGACCTGCTGCTCGCCACCGCCGAAGGACGACTGGGCGATATTTCGGTCAACTGGGCCGAAGATCACGCCCTGACGGTCGTTCTGGCCGCCCGCGGCTATCCCGGCACCTATGAAAAAGGCAGCGTCATCAAAGGGCTAGAGACCTGCCCCGAGGACAGCTTTCACATGGTCTTTCATGCAGGCACCACCCGCGCAGAGGGGCAAATCACCGCCACAGGCGGCCGCGTTCTGGCCGCCACAGCCCGTGGCACCACCCTGCAAGAGGCGGCAGAGCGCGCCTATGCCATGGTGGACCAGATCGACTGGCCCGAAGGGTTTTGCCGCCGCGACATTGGCTGGCGCGCGCTCTGAACTGCACCCTGCGTGGGGGCCAGCCCCCACACCCCCGAGGTATTTTTGGCCAGATGAACCTCAGCCACAGGCCAGCACCTGTGCGAACCCCTTTGGGGTGGCCATGATCCCCAAGGGCCGCGCCGTCAGGTCAGCGCCGTCAAACGCCACCGCCACAACCTCGCGAAATCCGGCATCCGCAACGATGATCTCAGGCCCTAGACCACAGTCGCGCAACCCGCCCCAGATCACCTCATCCCCGATCCGGTGATTGGTCACGCCCTTGAGGCTCGCAACCTGCGTCAAGCCCCCCGGTGCCCAACTCCAGACGCGCAGGGTCTTGCCCAGATGCGGCGTCTCGACATAGGCGATATCGGTGATCCCGTCGCCATTCAGATCGGCAATCGCAGCAGGGGCCAGCCAGCGAAACCGTGTCCCGATGTGGGGCGTGGCGGCGGATTTCACCAAGTGCCCGCGCCGCAGACTGTAAATCGCCAGCTGCGCGCCCTGCGTGGGGCTGGATTCCACAACCACCACATCAATCTGCCCATCGCCATCGGCATCCACCAGACGCGGGGCGATATCCTCGAACACATGGCTGGGTTCCGGCCCCCGCCGCAGGTCATACCGGATTTCCATTCCAGAGGCATCGCGCACCGCCAAGACACGGCGCTCGTGTATCTGCCCCATGATCCGATGCGGATAGCTGTCATCAGGGGCTTCAAAGCGCGCAGCGGCGATGCTGCCACCGCCGCTCGTCACCCAAGGTTCGGCCAGAACTGGCCCCGCAAGCAGCAGCGCCCCGAAGACCGCCGCCGCGCCGCGCATCTCAGATTTGTTTTTCCGGCATCTGCACCACCAGACCATCCAGCGCCTCCGTCACCTTGAGCTGACAGGTCAGACGCGAGCGCGCCGGGTCCGGCTGATAGGCGAAATCGAGCATGTCCTCTTCCATGTCATCCTTGGCAGGCAGTTTGCCCACCCAAGCCGGATCGACATAGACATGACAGGTGGAACAGGCGCAGGCCCCGCCGCAATCGGCCTCAATGCCGGGGATATTGTTGTCGCGTGCGCCTTCCATCACGGTCAGGCCATTGGCCACCTCGACCTCATGCCGGGTGCCATTATGCTCGATATAGGTGATTTTAGCCATGTCTGGGCTCACTCCGTTGCGTCGCTATCGCCCATCTACCTAATCGCGCCACCGGCCCGAGACCAGCCCAATTTGCGCCACCTCGGCAAAAGATTACACTACGTCTTGCCGCGCCGCGCCGCCCGCCAGCGCCCGATAAGCGAGCTATCGGGCTTGGCCTCGGGCGCAGATCCAAGCATCTCTTGCGACACACGCTCTGCCAGGATCGCAACCGCCCGCTCCGAAAGCGGCACCCACGCCCCCACCGGCTCTGGCGGCTCAAAGGGCACCTGCCCGGCAAGAAACTCTTGCGCGAGCGCCGCATTGGACGCCGCGCAGCGCTCCAAAAGGTCGCGCCGCGCCTCAGGGCTCAGGATCTCTTGCGCCGCGCCGGTCTGCGCCCGCTCTGGCACCTGCGCCATGAACTGCGCCAAGAGCGGCGCAATCTCTGGCCCGCTCAGCCCCCGCGCAAGGAGGGCGGCCTTGATGTGCCGCGCAGCCTCGATCATCGCCGCAGGCGGGCTCACATTCTGCGGCGCTAGTCCCAATGCCCCCTCGGGCGGGGCCACGCCGATGATCTCCAAAAACCGCCGCACGGCAAAATCCTGTGGCTGCGACGGGTTGAGCGGCACAACGGTCATCGCCTCGCGCCCCACTTGTGCCGCCCATGCCCCCAAAAGCCGATGATAGTCCAGCGTCCCCCGCGACAGCCGCCGCTCCAGCAGGTGCTCAAAGCTGCCAGCCCAGTCGCTCCGCCCCTTCACATGCTGCTTGAAATCGCTCTCGATCCACAGATCCTGCCGCTTGAGATAGACCACCACGCGCAGCTCATAGCCCAGCCGCTGCACCGCATCGCGCAACGGCACGAACCTGTCTTGACGCCAAAGGTCAAACAAAACCTCGCTGCTCAGCACCACATCGCGCCCCGAGCGCAGGAAATAACCCAGATGCGCCGCCATCCGCGCGCTATCCTGTGCCACACCAAAGGCCGCCAGTTGCGCCGCATTGCCCTGATTGCGCGTGCGGTCCTCGGGATGATGCTCATAGACCTGCCCCTGCGCCGCCAGCCACGCGGCACCCTCCGCCAGAAAGCTCTGGACCGTGGTCGTCGCACATTTCGGCATGCCGATATGAAAGGTGACAATGGGCATGATCGCGCCTGTGATCCGTGTTCAAAGCGTGTCAGCCCATAAAAGAGCGACATGCCCCTCTTATACCACGGGTTTGCGCGCGCAACACTGCGCACTCTTTGCAAAAATTTGGGAATAATCCTCGGCAAGCGCCGTTCTTTTGACATGGTCCTGACGCCAACGCGCCCCCGGCGGGCAGTGGAGTGAAGGCCGGAATGCAAAACTTGTAACGGAGTCCCGCCAATGAAAACCATCCTCACACTCGTCACCGCCCTCACGCTCGGCCTCACCGGCATCGCTCAGGCGGATGTGTCGAAAACGATCGGCCGCGCCAGCCAGATCAAGGTCGGCAAATCCAGCGTCATGCCCCCCGTCAGCCATCAGGGCCAATGGTGGACGCATCCCTCGGGCTGCGAATATTCGCGCACCGGGCGGCCCGGCGAAACCGTCTGGTATCTGATCATCAACACCGCCCGGCCCGGTTGCCCGGCCTATATTTCGGTGACCGGTCGCGGCGATGTTTACTAAGCCTGCACCGACAGAACCGGCGTCATATGGATCAACGTGGGGCGGTCCGCGCGCAGCGCCGCCTGCACCGCCTCTTGCAACGCCGCCACGTTTTGCGGGGCCTCGGCATGGGCGCCATAGGCCCGCGCCAGCGCGCAGAAATCGGGGTTATGCGCCTTGACCGCATTGGGCGCGATCTGCGCCCGCACCATGCTGTCCTCGATCTCTTTCAGCTTGGTATTGTCCCAGACCAGAATTGGCAGGGCCAGCCCCTGCTCTACCGCCGTGCCCAGTTCCTGCACCGTATACTGAAACCCGTAATCGCCCGCGATGGCGACGGTGGGTTTGCCCCGCCGCGCCATCGCGCCGCCAATCGCCGCAGGCAGCGCATAGCCGAGCGTACCAAAGCCTGTGGGATGATGCCAATGACCGGGCCGCGCCATCGGCCAGACCTCTTTGGCGACATAGGCGAATTGCGTCATGTCGGAATAGATCATCGTGTCCTCGGGCAGCGCCGAGCGCAAGGCATCGCAGATGCTGGCAATCCCCGGCCGCTCGGCGTCGCTCTCAGCCCGCCAGCGCGCCCGCGCGGCAGTGATCTCTTCGGGCCGCCAACCGCCGCATGACGGCAAATCCTGCGCCAAGAGCCTCCGCGCCAACGCCCCGGCCTCTGCCAAAACCCGGCGATCACCGGCCACAGCACCACCCAGAACATCCGGGTCCATATCCACCCGGATCAGCGGCGCACGATGCCCCAACTCTGCCCGCCACAGATCGTTTTGCGACAACTCGCTGCCCACCACCAGCACCAGATCGGCCTCGCCGATCACCGTCGCGCTATCAGGCCGCGCCAGATAGGCCCCGAAATCAAGCGGGGCCGCAGCCCCCATGATCCCGCGCCCAGCATAGGTGGTAAAGGTTGCAGCCCCCAACCGCGTCGCAATCTCGCGCCAGGCCTCGGCACTCTGCGCAGCCCCGCCGCCCAAGATGATCAACGGCTTGCGCGCTGCCCGCAACGCCTCGGCCACCTCTGCCACCACCTCGGTGGCGATCTCGGGCACATCCACCAATGGCAGGGCCGCAGGCGCCGCCTCGGCCATCCCTTCCAGCGTCGCAATCGGCACCTGAATATGCCGCGGCCGCCCGCGCCGCGTGGCAAATTCCACAAGCGCGCGGTCAATCAACCGATAGGCACTGGCCGCATCGCGCGCCTCAACGCTCCATTCTGTGACACAGCCCGCCGCCGCGCGCTGATCGCGCATCTGGTGCAACTGCCCCTGCTGCGCCGCTGTCTCATCCAGACAGGACGACAGCACCAGCACCGGCACACTGTCCGACCACGCCTGCCCGAGCGGCGTCAGGATATTGCACAGCCCCGGCCCGGTGATCACATAGGCCACCCCCGGCTGGCCCGTGGCCCGCGCATAGCCATCGGCCATGAACCCGGCCCCCTGCTCATGCCGCGCCAACACATGCGTGATCCCGGCCTCTTCGATCCCGCGATACATCTCTTGGTTATGCACCCCCGGAATGCCAAAAATCACCGCGACCCCGCGCGATTTCAGCATATGGCTGATCTGCGCCCCCAAAGGCGCTTGGGCGCGGAACTCGTCGGATTTCTCAGCCATCTCAGGCTCCTTTTCAGATTAGGGTGTCACGGACGCCAGAACGACGGCAGGATAAGAACGATCACGGCCAGAATCTCCAACCGCCCCATCAGCATGGCAAGGATCATCAGCGCCTTGGCCGAATCCGGAAACGCAATAAGCGAGCCAGTCGGCCCAACACTGGGACCAAAGGCAGGCCCCACGTTAAAAATCGCCGTCCAGGCCCCCGTGACGGATTCCATCAGCGTCAGCCCCGTCAACTCCAGCGCGACCGAGAAAAACCCGAGCGACAGAATATAGACGGTGAATAGCAGCATCACCGATTGCAGCACCTCATCCTCAACCCGCCGCCCCTCATGGCGCAGGATCATCACGCTCGACGGGTTGAAAATCCGCCGCGCCTGTTGGCCCATCGCCCGCATCATCAACTGGTAGCGGAAAATCTTGATCGAACAGCCCGTAGACCCGGTGCAGCCGCCAATCGCCCCCACCACGATCAGCACGACAAAGGGGAATGTGCCCCAGGCGGTCACATCGCCATCGCCATAGCCGGTGCCGGTAAAGATCGAGACGATGTTGAATAGACGCAGGCGCAGGCTTTCTTCCGTAAACTGCCCGTTCATCACAAAATCATAGCCCACCACCATGGCGACGGCGTAGAAAATCCAGCGCAGATAGGTGCGCACCTGCGTATCGCGATAAAGCGGCAAAAGGTTGCCCTGCACCCCCTGCATCATCCGCACAAAAGGCAGGCTGGCCAACACCATGAACAGCACACAGGCATATTGAGGCCCACCGGGAAAGGCCGCAAACGAGCTATCCATGCTGGAAAATCCACCCGTCGACACGGTAGTCAGCGCATGCACCGTCGCGTCAAACGCCCCCATCCCAAGCGCAAGATAGGTCAGCGTGCAGGTTGCGGTCAGCAAAAGATAAATGTTCAACACACCCTTCGAGATATCGATGGTGCGCGGCAGGGCCTTGCCAAAGGTGTCGAACCCTTCGGCACGGAAAAATTGCATCCCCCCAACCCGCATTTCGGGCAGGAACACCAAGGCCACGATCACAATCCCCAGGCCGCCCAGCCATTGCAAGATGCCCCGCCACAGCAAAAGCCCCTTGGGCAGGGTATCCAGCCCTTCAATCACCGTCGCGCCGGTCGTGGTCACGCCTGACATCGCTTCAAAATAGGCGTCGATGAACTCCAGATCGGTCTCGCCAAGCATGAATGGCAACGCCCCGAACAGCGGCAGCGCCACCCAGACCAGCGTGGTCAGCAAAAACGCCTGTTGGATCGTCAACGGCTGGCCCATCGAATTCTTGCACGACAGCGCCACCAATCCGCCCGCGATGCAGGTCACGATCAAGCTCTCGGCAAACACAGGCCAATGCTCGCGCCCCTCGGCAATATCCACCAAGAGCGGCAGCGCCATGGTCAGGCCCATGGCCATGACCATCAGGCCAACGAGATATCCCACGGGTCGCATGTCGAACATGGGGCGAGAGTTGGCCGTTGCCGCCGAAACTGTCAAGCTGCATCAACGCCCGCGCGACGCGCTCAGTCAGGCAGAATGTCCTCGAATACAAAGGCGGCGATATCGGCGCGCGTCAGCCCCATCGCCTCCAACTCCGAAGCGCTCAGACTTTGGAGATGCGCCACGCTTGCCAGCCGTGGCCGCGCCAGCAGATAGCCATTCATTCCGGCAGCGCGCTCCACCAGAAAAAGATCCAGATCGTGCCGCCAATTGGCGGGCATGAAACGGGTCGTCAGGTCGGTATCGCCCATTTGGGTTCCCTTTCCCGGATCGGACAGGTTCCCTCCCTTGGGATAATATAGCGCGAATCCTCTCGGAAATCGCCCATCCCCACACAGCGACCGCAGAGTGTTGCTGCATTGCAGCAATCGCGCAAACCCAGCCCCACCAAAGGGCCAATCCCTTCAACGCCTCACGCATTAGTTAAGTTCAATTACAGAGAATTCATGCAAATGTCCGCACGGATGACCACCGTGTCTCAGGATTTCAATGGAGAAGATATAAAATGAAACGCCAGCTTTTCGCCGCCGCAACCGTGATAGCCAGCCTCAGCGTCGCTCAGACCGCCCACGCGGCCGATTGTGCCGTCGCGGTCGAGGATCCCTTTGCCCTCGAAGCCGCCGCAATCGAAGAAATCTACGCCTGCATCAAGGACGAGATGGTTGCAAGCTACACCAAAGAGGGCGATGCCGTGGCAGGTGCCTATCGCGATTGGACCGTAACGTCGAGCCGCCCCGCCGTGGCCGGTGCCCATGGCAACCGCCTACTTTACACCTTCGCCAATGACATCGCCGCCGAGCAATACCTGAAATATGCAGACGACGGCGTCGTCATGCCCGTCGGGTCTGTGCTGGCCAAGGAAAGCATCACCATCAGCGCCAAGAAAAAAGCCGCCGTGACAGGCCCGCTCTTTATCATGACCAAGGGCGAAGCCGGCAGCGCGCCAGAGACCGCCGATTGGGTCTATGCCAGCATTCAGCCGGACGGCAAGCCGATGAAATTCAAGCAAAGCTTCTGCCATGACTGCCACGTCGCATGGGAGGCACAAGACATGATGGCCTATCCGCTGGAAGAGGTCCGGCTGGCAAACTAAGCACCCTGTCAGAAAATTGGCCCGGTCCCTGCTTGGGGGCCGGGCTTTTGTTTGCAAATCCCTCATCTCTGCGTCATTAAACCCGGATGACCCAGCAGATGCGCGCCCTTCTTGTTCACCTTTTCACCGCCACCGGCGCCGTGTTTGCCATGCTGGCGATGCTGGCGGCGGTTGATCACAAATGGGAATTGATGTTCCTGTGGCTCGTGGTGGCCTTTGCGGTGGATGGTATAGACGGTGCATTGGCACGCAAATACGATGTTCAACAACACGCCCCCGAATTTGATGGCGTGCTGCTTGATCTCATCATCGACTATCTCACCTACGTCTTTATCCCGGCCTTCGCGCTCTTCAAATCAGACCTGCTGCCGGGCTGGACGGGCTGGCTTGCCATCATCGTCATCACCTTTGCCAGCGCGATGTATTTCGCCGACACACGGATGAAAACCAAGGACAATTCCTTTTCCGGCTTCCCCGGCTGCTGGAACATGCTGGTTCTGGTGCTCTTCGCGCTCGAGCCGAATTTCTGGATCATCCTCGGTCTGGTGGTGGTACTGGCGGTGGCGATGTTCCTGCCGCTCAAATTCGTGCACCCCGTGCGCACCGAACGCTGGCGCTGGCTGACCCTGCCGATGGCCTTGGCTTGGACCTTCTTCGCAGGCTGGGCCGCATGGGTGCATTTCGATCCCCAAAGCTGGGCACATTGGGGGCTTGTCGTTACCAGTATCTACCTGCTCTTTGCGGGCATCGTGCAACAGCTTTTGCCGCGCAAGGGCGATCTCGACCGGCTTTGACGCGCAGATCACGGCTGGCCTTGGGCCCCCTACATCGTATCCAGACAATGCCGCCGAAACGCCCGCTTGAGCAGGTCCAATTCCTCGCGCAAGAGCGCCATTTCCGCACGGATGTCATAGCTCAGCACATCCCCCGACAATAGCGCGAAACTGTCCAGAACCTCACCACTCCGCCGATCCCGGATAACAAAGGTCTGCACCCCATCCGCGATTTTTTCCACCGGCACCGGCACCCGCACCACCCAGAGCTTTTCCTCAGGCTTGGCGGTCACCGCAACCCCCGCCACCGGCTCTTGCTGATGCGTGACCTCGATCTCGGGCGCGGCCTCATCCTCGCCCGCCCGCGTCAAAACACCTTCCCAAACCCCTTCAAACAGGCGCGTCTTGGTCAATGTCCACTCGTTCATCGCCGCACTCCCCTATAGCGCCGCGCGCGGACGGCGACTGAACGTCACATCCCGCAACACAAGCTGGCTCATCTGCGGATTCTCGAAAATCAGGTCGATCCACGCCCGCTCCACCCGCTTTTCGTTCAGGTTGGAATAGGCCAGATCGAACTCAACCATGATTTCCTCTGCATTCAGCGGCAATTCCCGCACGATCTGTTCGGTGTTCGGCCCATGTTTGATATTGAGCCGCGCAAAAATCTCCAGCGGCTTTTCCAGCTCCACGATCGTATCCATCCGCAACAGATGCCGCTTGGTCAGCCCGTTCACCGCCTGCTGCGGGAAATCCAGCACCACCGACAGAAACGATCCGTCAAAGGCAAACACATCCATCCGCAAGCCGTAAGGCGCCAGATCCGCCTCGCGGCTGTTGCGCAATTGGCGCAAACACAACTCCGACCGGGCGCAATCGTGAAACAGCGTCACCTCGCGGCCCAGCATAGACTTGGACCGAACCGAGGCCATACCCGGCACCGGCAGCGGCTCGCGCCACAATTCGGGCCGCCAGGCCCAATCGGTGCCATGCGGGCGGGAAAACGAATTTGACCCGATCATCGGCAGCGCCAGCCGGTTATCGGAAATCGAGATCACCTCGTTCAGCGAATACATCAGCTTGCGCGCCCGCGCCCGCGCGCGCCGCAACTCCGCCAATCCCATCATCGGGGCATTGCGCGCAGTCTGACGCCATTTGCGCAGGCTGTGGCGATGCGTCAACACGTCCAGTAATTTCATGCAGAGCGCACCCTTGCCACTATTCGCACGCGCGGTCGTGCCGCAATGCTACGTCCCAAATCCTTGCATAGCATTAATTCAAAAGAGGAAACAATCCATCCCAAAGATCAGGATTTCGGGCTTGCCGCCCGCATCGCCCGCGCCAAGGCTTGCAACAACGCCTGCCCGTCAGACCCAGACACGCCCTGCCCCGCGGGTCCATAAACCGCCAACCCCACCAGATGCCCGTTGATCACCAGCCCCGCGCGCCAATGCACCGGGTCACCCCCCGGCAACGCGGCATCGCCGCCCTGCATCACCTGCACCAGCGCCAGCCCCTCATCGTCCTGCGCCACCCGCACCTTGGCCGGGGCCAGGGCCCGCGCCATGGCCTGTGCATCGGGCTTTTGGGTCGACGCCGCACGGGCCAGCACCGAAACCGTCATCACCGCCGGATCAGCATAGACGCCCCCCGTCTGGCCTAGGCTCACACAGCTGGCCATCAGCGCAAAACTGCCCGACGCCCCGCGCCGCACACTGGCGGCATCCACACAATAGCCACGGGGGCCCGTGACCACCACATCACCGTCATAAAACGCCACAGCCGCCATGGCCTGCGGCTTTTTCTCCACAGGCACGGCCAGACAGCCCGCAAGGGCCATCATCCCCAGCCCCAGCAGGGTCCGGAACGCATGCGCCCGGACCCTACCTTGCTCAGAGGTCCATATAGACATGCCGCTCGAACGCTGCGCCGGGATGGGTCACAGCGCCCTTATAGGTCTCGCCCACCAATTGCGCATATTTCCACAGCGCCCCGCTGGTATAGATCGTCTCGCGCGGCCCGCCCCAAGCGTCCTTGCGCTTGGCCAGTTCCTCGTCGCTCAGATCAACCGACAATTCCCCCTTGATCGCGTCAATCGTGATCATGTCGCCCGTGGCAATCAAGGCAATCGGGCCACCATGCGCGGCCTCTGGTCCAACATGGCCCACACAGAACCCGCGTGTCGCCCCAGAGAACCGCCCATCGGTGATCAGCGCCACCTTCTTGCCCATGCCCTGACCGCTCAGCGCCGCTGTGGTCGACAGCATCTCGCGCATGCCGGGGCCGCCTGCCGGGCCTTCATTGCGGATGACGATCACCTCGCCCTCTTTATAGGCGCGCGCTTTTACGGCCTCGAATGCGTCTTCTTCACATTCAAACACCCGCGCCGGGCCGGTAAAGACCTGATGCTCGGGCGCAATGCCCGCCACTTTCACAATCGCGCCGGTCGGGGCCAGATTGCCCTTGAGACCGACAACGCCCCCCGTCTTGGTGATCGGCGTTTCAATCGGATAGATGACCTTGCCATCGGCTTCGCGCTCGATCAGGTCCAGCTCCTCGCCGATGCTGCGCCCGCTCGCGGTGATGCAATCCTCATGAATCAGACCGGCCTTGCGCAATTCCTTCATCACAACCGGGATACCACCGGCATCATAAAGGTCTTTGGCCACATAGGCCCCGCCCGGTTTCAGATCGACGAAATAGGGCGTGTCGCGGAAGATGTCGCAGACATCTTCGAGAAAGAAATCAATCCCCGCCTCATGCGCAATCGCAGGCAGGTGCAAACCGGCATTGGTGCTGCCGCCGGTGCACGCCACAACCCGCGCCGCATTCTGCAACGACTTGAGCGTCACCACGTCCCGCGCCCGGATGTTGCGCTCCAAAAGATGCATCACCGCACGACCAGACGCCTCGGCATATTGATCGCGGCTTTCATAAGGGGCAGGCATACCCGAGGAATTCATCAACGCCAGACCAATCGCCTCAGAAACACAGGCCATGGTGTTGGCGGTGAACTGCCCGCCACAGGCCCCCGCCGATGGGCACGCCACCCGCTCCAGCATATCCAGCGCCTTGTCGGACATTTCGTTGTTCTGATGCCGCCCCACCGCCTCGAACATGTCCTGCACGGTCAGATCACGGCTGCGGAAATCCGCCGGAATCTCCTCGACCTGCGGGGCCTTGCCCGGCAGGATCGACCCGCCATAAATGAACACCGACGGCACGTTCAACCGCACCATCGCCATCATCATTCCGGGCAGGGATTTGTCACAACCCGCCAAACCAACCAGCGCGTCATAGCAATGTCCGCGCATGGTCAATTCCACCGTATCGGCAATCGCCTCCCGGCTCGCAAGGCTCGACCGCATGCCCTCATGCCCCATCGCAATCCCGTCCGTGACCGTGATCGTGGTGAACTCACGCGGGCTGCCATGCGCCTCTTTCACGCCACCCTTGACCGCCTGCGCCTGACGGTTCAGCGCGATGTTGCAGGGGGCTGCTTCGTTCCAGCAGGTCGCCACGCCCACGAGCGGCTGATGAATCTCCGTCTCGGTCATGCCCATGGCATAGTAATAGGACCGATGCGGCGCGCGCTCGGGCCCTTCGGTCACGTGACGGCTGGGCAGTTTGGCTTTGTCGAACTTTGTCATGAGGGGCCTCCCGAAATTTGCTGAAATCGGTCTAGGCCAGCGACGCGACGGGGGCAAGCCGATTGCAACCCCTTAGCCCTGCCTATAGCGTGCGCCCATGAGATATGACGCCCATGAAATCCTTGTCGGCCCCGCCCGCAGCACCGCCCATCCCGCCCGCCTGCTGGCGGGCATTGCGCTTGGCGTGCCGGTCTTCGTGGCGCTCAGCTTTGGCTATGCCGCGCTGCTCCCCATCCTCTTTGGCCCCGAGGCTTGGGCGCAAATCGCACCGGGAATCGAGACCGCCTCAAACCCACAAGGCGTGCTGATCAACCTCTTCGTCTTCGGCCTCTTGATCGTGGCGCTTGGCCTGACCCTGCGCATCATCCACCGCCGCAGCCTCTGGAGCATTATCGGCCCCCGCGCCCTAGCCATCCGCCAATTCGCCCGCGCGATGGGCGTCATGTTGCTGCTCTACGGTGCCCTCCTCTTTTTGCCGATGCCCGAAGGGATGGACCCCGTTGCCAATCTCACCCCTGCGCATTGGCTCATGCTCCTGCCGCTCGCGCTCACCGGCCTCTTCCTTCAGGTCTTTGCCGAAGAACTGGTGTTTCGCGGCTATTTGCAAAGCCAGCTTGCCGCGCGCTTTGCATCGCCTCTTGTATGGATGGTGCTGCCCTCCCTCAGCTTTGCCATTCTGCATTACGATCCCGTCAGCTTTGGCGCCAACGCCTGGGTGGTCGTCGCCTGGGCCGCCACCTTTGGCCTTGCCGCCGCAGATCTGACCGCCCGCGCCGGCACGCTTGGCCCCGCCACAGCGCTGCATTTCGTCAACAATTTCAGCGCCATCATGATCGCGGCCCCGCGCGGGCAATTCGACGGGCTGGCGCTCTACGCCTACCCCTTCACCCTCGACAATGCCGAGGCCCTCTGGGCCATGATGCCGCTCGACCTGCTGATCCTCGTCTGCGGCTGGCTCGCCATTCGCCTCAGCTTGCGCCGCTGATTGCATTTCACCCGCGCCCCGCTTATGTGAGGGCGCAATCGTCACCAGAGGGACCTGACCCGATGAACTGGATCACCAATTACGTGCGCCCGCGGATCAACTCGATCTTCTCGCGCCGCGAAATCCCCGAAAACCTCTGGACCAAATGCGACGAATGCGGAACCATGCTGTTCCACCGCGAACTCTCGGACAATCTCAACGTCTGTACCAACTGCGGCCACCATATGGGCATCACCCCGCGCGCCCGCTTCGTGGGGCTGTTTGACGGCGGCATCTTCTCCGAGGTGGACGTGCCCGCCCCTACCCCCGACCCGCTGCATTTCCGCGACCAAAAGAAATACCCCGACCGCCTGCGCGCCGCCCAAAAGGCCACCGGCGAGAAAGAGGCGATGCTGGTCGCCACCGGCGAAATGGGCCGCACGCCCATCGTCGCCGCCGCACAGGATTTCAGCTTCATGGCCGGATCCATGGGCATGTATGTGGGCAATGCCATCATCGCCGCCGCCGAAACAGCCGTTAAGCTCAAGCGCCCGCTCATCCTCTTTTCCGCCGCCGGTGGCGCGCGCATGCAAGAGGGGATTCTCAGCCTCATGCAAATGCCCCGCACCACCGTCGCCGTGCAGATGCTGAAAGAGGCGAACCTGCCCTATATCGTCGTGCTGACCCACCCCACCACCGGCGGCGTCACCGCATCCTATGCGATGCTGGGCGATGTCCAGATTGCCGAACCGGGCGCGCTCATCTGCTTTGCCGGGCCGCGCGTCATCGAACAAACCATCCGCGAGAAACTGCCCGAGGGCTTTCAGCGCGCCGAATACCTGCTGGATCACGGCATGCTCGACCGCGTGACCCCCCGCACCCAATTGCGCGACGAGTTGATCACAATCACCCGCATGCTCATGGGCCTGCCCCCCGCGATCAAGGGCGACCTGCCCGCGCCCACGCCCGATGCCAAACCGCAGGACGCCACCCAGAAATGACCGCTCCCACATCTGACGCCATCCTTGCCCGGATGATGGCGCTGCACCCCAAGATCATCGACCTCACGCTCGATCGCGTCTGGCGTTTGCTCGATGCTTTGGGCAATCCCCAGAACGATTTGCCGCCCGTGATCCATATCGCAGGCACCAATGGCAAAGGCAGCACTCAGGCGATGATCCGTGCCGGTCTCGAGGCGGCGGGCAAGACCGTGCATGCCTATACCTCGCCCCATCTCGCGCGCTTTCACGAACGTATCCGCCTTGCCGGCGACTTGATCACCGAAGAGCACCTGACTGCCGTCTTGGATGAATGCTACGCCGCCAATGGCAGCGATGCGATCACCTATTTCGAGATCACCACCTGCGCCGCCCTTCTCGCCATGGCCCGAACACCCGCCGACTATACCTTGCTTGAGGTGGGTCTTGGCGGGCGGCTTGACGCCACCAATGTGATCGACCAACCGGCGCTCACCGTCATTACCCCCATTTCCATCGACCACGAACAATATCTGGGCGACACGCTGGCCAAAATCGCGGGCGAAAAGGCCGGGATCATCAAGCGCCGCGTGCCCTGCGTCGTCGGCCCGCAACCGGATGAGGCTCTGGAGGTGATCGAGGCCGTCGCCGCCCGCCACGGCGCGCCTCTCTTGGCCCACGGCCAGCACTGGCACGTCACCCAAGAACGCGGCCGCCTGATCTATCAGGACGAAACTGGCTTGCTTGATCTGCCCCTGCCCAATCTTCCCGGCGCGCATCAGATCGAGAATGCCGGTGCCGCCCTTGCCGCCCTGCGCCATTTGACCATGGGCGATGCAGCCTTTGAGGCCGCCGTTACGCGTGCGTTCTGGCCTGCCCGCATGCAACGCCTGCAAACCGGCCCGCTGACCGATGCCGCCCCGCACGCCGAGGTGTGGCTGGACGGGGGCCACAACCCCGCCGCCGGGCAGGCGCTCGCCCGGCATCTGGCCAGCCTGCCCGCACGCCCGACCTATCTGATCTGCGGCATGCTCAACACCAAGGACATCGCGGGCTATCTCACACCGCTGGCCGCCCATGCCACCGCCCTCACCGCCCTGTCCATTCCCGGCGAGGCCAACACCCTACCCGCCGAAGTAACGGCAGAGGCCGCCCGCGCCGCAGGCCTTCCCGCCAGCACCGCCGATACCGCCCTTGCCGCTGTCACCGACATCGTGAAAATCTGCCCCGAGGCGCGAATTTTGATCTGCGGGTCGCTCTATCTCGCTGGCGGAATTCTGCGCGAGAACGGCTAGGCGCTTTTCGGCAAAGCGGAACGAACCGGACGCACGCAAAAAGCTTACAAAATCCATGTAACAACCTTACAGATTGTAAGGTCACCGCCTCCCTGCGACGCCGCGACAGAAATCGGCGCATTTAACGGCTTTTCGGGCCGTTTTGGGCTTTTTCCGAATCACCCCATATTGACGAAATCGTGAAATTCAGACTAGATATAGGCAATAAAACCGGCTTTCGTGCCCGCCGGACTGCATAATCACCAAGGGGGGAAGCGCCGTGCACTATCACGTCACTGGCCGAGCAGCGCTAGGCTATGGCTGCTGCCCATCCCGGACCAGCCTTTCCCAATGTATTGATTTTAGTGAGGTTTTCATATGTTGCGTGCGACACTGATCGCGGCGGGTTTTGTCGCCATCACCCTTGCGTTGATCCTCATTCAACCCGGAAAACCGCGCACCCTGGCGGACCTGCCCCCCGTGACCGACAGCGATGTCACCCGCGCAGCGCCAGACCTCTCAACGCTCGCCGCGCCCGCCTTGGCCCCTGAGCCATTGGTAAACGGCACGACCGTTGCCACGCGTCCGGCGCTACCAGACCCCACACCCACCCCCTCTGCCGCACCTCAGGCTTCCATGCCGGTTGGGCCAGCGCTTGAATCCATGGTGCTTGGGGCCCTGCAACAAGGCCAGTCCGAAACCTACATTGACGCGCTCGTGAATGACGCCGCGAAGAAGGGCAAGGTCGAGGTTCCCCAAGGTCTTGTGACCGCCGAAGGCCGGGTTGATACGGCCCTCCTGCTCAGCGCCCTGTCACAGCCCGCCCGCCCTCGCGTGCCAAATAGCTACACCGTGGCCACAGGCGACAGTCTCGCCTCTATCGCCTATCGTTTTTATGGTGATTTCGGGCGGCAGGCTGATATCCTCGCCGCCAACGCAGACACAATGCAACCGACTGATCGCTTGCGCGTGGGTCAGGTTCTCAACCTTCCAACACCCTGACCTTACAGGGTTTCACAGTTACGATGGCAGGAATGATCGAGGGGCCGAACCAACGGCCCCCTTTCATTTTTAGGCGCTCAGTTTATCCGCGGCCATCCTTTGGCGATCCCATCACCACATAAGACGTGATTGCATTGACCTGCGGCAAGGTGCCCAGAACATCGGTGTGAAACCGTTTGTAGGCCACCAGATCCGCCACTTCGACCCGCAGGATATACTCCACCGCGCCGGTGATGTTGTGACATTCCACAACCTCGGGTGCCCGGCCCATTGCCTGCTCAAACGCCACCTGACTGGCCTTGGTATGGCTGTTCAAACCGACCGTGACATAGGCCAGAAATCCGATGCCAAGCGCGCCCCGATCCAGCACGGCACGATAGCCTGCAATCACCCCGCGCCGCTCGAGGTCTTGCACCCGCCGCAAGCAAGCCGAAGCCGACAATCCCACCCGCTCGGCCAGCTCCAGATTGCTGATCCGACCATCGCGCGTTAACTCTTGCAATATACGTTCGCTTATTTTGTCCATGGCCGAATTTTATTGCATATTTCTGTTATGATCACAACAAAACGCAATTCCATGCCTGCCGTTATCGCATAGGATTGCAGACATGACACTCGATTTGCTCACCGCCCTCGCCACTTTCGCCTTTGTCACGGTCATGACACCGGGACCGAACAATCTCATGCTCATGGCATCAGGGACAAACTTCGGTTTTTCCCGCTCAATTCCCCATATGTTGGGGGTTGGTTTGGGCTTTCCGCTAATGGTGGCCTTTGTGGGCCTTGGCGTGATGCAGGTCTTTGACCTATGGCCGCTCAGCTACACCCTGCTCAAGATCGGTTCCGTCGCCTATCTCGTCTATCTGGCGTGGAAAATTGCCAACGCCGCCCCACCCCGCGATGCAGAAGCGTCTGGTAAGCCATTGACTTTCCTACAATCTGCGGCGTTTCAATGGGTCAATCCCAAGGCGTGGAGCATGGCTCTTTCGGCCATCACCCTCTATGCTACTGGCCGTGATATGGCCTCGGTTCTCTGGGTGGCAGGGGTATATGTTGCGGTATCCATGGTCAGCACCACAAGCTGGACCCTGCTCGGCCAACAACTCCGCCGCCTCCTCAAGAACCAAACCCGCTTACGCATCTTCAATTGGATCATGGCCACCCTGCTGATCGTAACCCTTATCCCCGTCCTTTGGCCCACCTGACCGGGTTGTGATTGCAAATCACCGCTCTTGCAGCCATATAACGCCACGGCAACCGTGGAGACAGCATTGCGATGACCAACTACCTCGATTTCGAAAAGCCGCTGGCCGAGATTGAAGGCAAGGCCGAAGAGCTGCGCGCCATTGCGCGCGGAAATGCCGAAATGAACGTCGAAGCAGAGGCTGCAGCACTGGATGCCAAGGCTGCCGAAATGTTGCGCGATCTTTATAAGACTTTGACTCCATGGCGAAAATGTCAGGTGGCCCGACACCCTGACCGCCCGCATTGCCGCGATTATGTCGAGGCGCTGTTTTCCGATTACACCCCGCTGGCCGGCGACCGCGCCTTTGGCGAGGATCACGCGGTCATGGGTGGTCTTGCCCGGCTCAACGGAAATCCCGTGATGGTGATCGGCCATGAGAAAGGCAATGATACAAAAAGCCGGATTGCACGTAATTTCGGCATGGCCCGCCCCGAGGGCTATCGCAAGGCCGTCCGCCTGATGCAAATGGCCGACCGTTTCGGCCTCCCGGTTGTCACGCTGGTGGACACCCCCGGCGCCTATCCCGGCAAAGGGGCTGAGGAACGCGGCCAAAGCGAAGCGATTGCCCGCGCCACTGAAACCTGCCTTGCCATCGGTGTGCCGTTGGTCAGTGTGATTATCGGTGAGGGTGGATCAGGCGGTGCCGTGGCCTTTGCCTCGGCCAACCGTGTGGCGATGCTGGAACATTCCGTTTATTCCGTCATCTCCCCCGAGGGTTGCGCCTCAATCTTGTGGAAAGATTCCGAGAAAATGCGCGAGGCTGCCGAAGCACTCCGCCTGACGGCACAGGATCTGACACGACTTGGCGTTGCGGATCGGGTGATTGACGAACCTTTGGGCGGCGCGCATCGCGATCCCGCCCGCACCATCGCCGCCGTGGGTAAGACAATCGAAGCCATGCTCAGCGAGTTGGCGAAAAAGGATCGCGCCGCCCTTATAAAGGATCGGCGCGAAAAATTCCTGCGAATGGGAACCAAAGGGCTCGCGGCCTGAGCCGCGAACACTGATCTATTCTCAAGCGGCGTCGCGCCGATTGGCCTTGAGCCGTGCATTAACGGTGTCAACGATCCCAGAAAATTCCGCGCAATCAAGCCCTTGCTGATCGGCAATCAGCTTGACCAGCATATCCACGCGCTCGATCCGGTCTGCCCCACCTTCAATCGCACGCGCGGCTGAGGACGGCTTGAGCAAGCCATTGGCAGCACTGGCATATTTGGTAAAGGGCACGGCGTCGTCCGCCTCTGCACCCAAGCGGCGCACAACCTCGTCGACCGTGCTATAGATCTTTTCCGACAGCGCCACGTCACCATGCACCGCCTCTTTGATCGGCCGCGCCCCTTCGGGCAGCACGCAGCGATAGTTGCCCGTAAGAAGCATGCTCCACTTGGCAAAAGGCACATAGATCGAGTCGAACACGCGCAGCTTGACCGGCACATCTTTGCCTTCAACCGTCACCGCATCAATCGCCGCCTCAAGGTCGCGCAAGATGCGGTTATGGGCTTCATCCTCAAAAATCGCGGCTTTAAAATTGGTGGGCAAACCAACATGCAGGGTGTTGGCACCATCCTCTGCGACGCGGTAGGCCTGCGGATCGGGGCTGCAAAGTGTCACAGTGCCCGGTTTGAACGCAGCCCATGCCCGCGGGCAGGTATAAGCGGCCTCAAGTTTCGAGGTATCCAGCCCCGGCACCCGACGCAAATAGGGCAGCGGCGGCATGTTCATGATCGACAGGCACGGCGTGCCCGCAGCCGCGATCCGGCCCAACAGATCAACGATATTGTCAGCACAATACTGCGGTTCTGACATGGCAAGCGCCACCATATCATAATCGGCAGGATTCACATCCTCAGGCGTCAAGGCATTCAATTTGCCCGGAAGGTCATGGGAGCGGAACGAACGGTGCTCTGCCTCATCACGCAGTTTGATACGCACATCCGTGCCCTCTGAATTGATGAGGTCAGCGGTGGACTGACGACAGACGAGCGTCACATCCTGCCCGGCCATCAAGAGCTTGGTGCCAAGCAAAGAGCCATAAGAGGCCCCTAGGATAACGATACGATATGCCATGATAGTCCTTTCGAAAGAATCTTGCGCGTGTAGATGATGAATTTACTATACAGGAGCCCCGCGATTTCACTACGAAATTTATGTCAATGTGTGTACGGTAAACTTTACAATGCAAAAATCTGTAATGTTGTAAGGTTTCTCTATGGCAAAGACCCTCATTGGTCCTCGTCTGCGGCAGTTGCGGCGCGAACGCGGGCAAACTCAGGCCGACATGGCGCGCAAGCTGGACGTCAGCCCGTCCTACATCAACCTACTGGAAAACAACCAGCGTAGCCTTTCCGTCCAGATGCTGATGTCGATTGCCGATGCCTATGCGGTCGACTGGCGTGACCTGACCCGAGACGAGACCGCAAGACGGGTGGCCGATCTGCGCCATGCGGTGCGCGATCCAGTATTTGCCTTAGACCGCCCAGACTTGCAGGAATTGCGCGGTGCCGTCGATCACGCCCCCCGGCTTGTCGATCTTTTTCTTGAACTGCATGGCGCCTATCGCACCGCGCTGGAAAAGATCCTGAGCCTCGCCGGAGAGAACGCCGCCGATGAACTCTTGCGCAGTTCGCCCGAGACCGTGATCCACAACTTCTTCCGCGACCACGAAAACCACTTTCCCGAGTTGGAACGCGCCGCTGAGAGCGCGCGCGAAGGCGACTTTTCCTCGCCCGAAGATCGCTATTTCGACCTGCGCGAACGCCTGAGAACACGCCATGGCATCAGCGTACGCATTCGACGGATCGGAGAGATGGGCGACGCGCTGCGCTACTACGATGAGGCAACGGGCGTTGTGCATCTGTCACAGGCGCTTGATACCTCCAACCGCGCCTTTCAGCTGGCGCATGTGCTCTGCCTTGTCGCTTATCCTGACGTATTGTTAGGGGTCGTGGACCGCAGCGGGCTTGGCTCACAGCATGCATTGGCGCGGCTCCGGGTGGAATTGGCCAATTACTTTGCCGCCGCGTTTCTCATGCCCTATGACGCCTTTCTGCGCGAAGCTGAGTTGGCCGCTTATGACATCGACCGCGTTGCCGCCGTCTTCAGCACTTCGTTTGAACAGGTCTGTCAGCGCCTGACCACTCTGCAACGTGAGGGCGCGCGTGGTGTCCCGTTCTTCTTCTTGCGGATCGACAAGGCTGGAAATGTTACCAAACGGTTCAATTCCACCTCGTTCCATTTGGCGGAATATGGCGGCTCCTGCCCGGTCTGGAATATTCACACGGCGTTTTACCAACCCGGCGTGATGATGCCGCAATTCGTCGAAATGCCCGATGGCGCGCGCTATTTCACGGTCAGCCGCACGGTGCACCGCCCCGTTTTCAGTGAGGAAACGCAAGACCGCCGCTTGACACTTGCCCTTGGATGCGAGGCGAAATACGCGCACCGCCTGCGCTATGCATCGAGCTACAATTTCGACGACCCCAAGCTCTATGCGCCTATCGGCCTCAATTGCAACCTTTGTCCGCGTCAGGCCTGTTCGCAGCGCGCACATCAGCCCTTGTTGATGGAATTGCCGATTGACGAGAACCGGCGCGGCAGCACCCGGTATGAAAGCTGAAAGGGGGGCCGATTGGCCCCCCTTTCCATTTTACTCGATAGGTCTTTATTCGGCCGGCTTGGCGCGGCGCGGACGCAGATACTTGAACGCGGGCATCAGGATCAGGACGATCGCCACGATCATGATCGGTGCCGAAATCGGACGGGTGAAGAAAATCGAGGGATCACCCGAAGACAACAGCAGCGATTGGCGCAGCGTCGGTTCGGCAATCGGACCCAGCACGATGGCCAGAACCGCAGGAGCCACCGGATAGTCGAACTTGCGCAGGAAGAACGCGCCAAAGCCGAAGATCAGCAGCAACCAGATGTCGAACATATCCTGCATCGCCGCATAGCCGCCAACGACCGACAAAACAAAGATCAGCGGTGCCAGCACCGTGAAGGGCATACGCAGCATCCAGATGAAGAGCGGGATGAAGGCAAGGTTCACGATCAGGGCAAACAGGTTGGACACGTAGAACGACCCGATCAGCCCCCAAACGAAATCCGACTGTTCGACAAAGAGGCGCGGACCGGGTGTCAGACCCCAGATGACCATCCCGCCGAGCAGAATGGCCGTGGTCGGAGACCCTGGGATACCCAAGGTCAACATCGGCAGCATGGACCCGGTCGAAGCAGAATTGTTTGCCGCTTCAGGGGCGGCCACACCACCAACATGGCCCTTGCCGAATTCGTCGGGGCGTTTCGAGAGCATCTTGGTCACGCCATAGGACATGAGCGAGGCCGGAGTTGCCCCTGCAGCAGGAAGCACGCCAACAAAGAAGCCAAGGAACGAACCGACAGAGATGCCTTTCCACCCCCGTTTGATGGTCGTGCCACTATCCTCAATGATCCCTTTAACCGAGATCTTCGCTTCGGTGTTGGTCACTTCCCCGCGTGTTGATTCAATTGTCCAGATCATCTCGCCGATGCCATAGACACCGATGGCCAGAACCAGAAAGCTGATACCGCCCAGAAACCCGTTCATGTCGAGCAGGATCAAACGCGGCGCGCCGGAAATCTGGTCAAAGCCCACTGTTGCCAGCACGAGGCCAAAGCAGATCGAGAACACCGTCTTGGGGATATCGTCGCCGCCGAGGCCCACGAATGTGGCAAAGGCCAAAAGCATCAGCGCAAAGATTTCTGGCGGACCAAAGCTGAGCGCCACCGTTGCCAAGAGCGGGGCAAAACCGGTGAAGAGAACAACAGATACCGTTCCCCCGACGAAAGACGCGATCGCTGCCGCCACGAGGGCAAGACGCGCCTTGCCTTGGAGGGCCAGTGGTCGTCCGTCAAAGGTGGTTGCGACCGCCGTCGAGGCCCCGGGAATACCCAAGGTAATCGACGAAATCGCCCCCCCATACATGGCGCCATAGTAGATGGCGGCCAAGAAGATGATTGCTGATCCCGGCGGGACAAGAAAGGTGATCGGCAACAGGATTGCCACACCGTTCACCGAACCCAAACCCGGCATTGCGCCGATAAAGAGCCCGAGAGTCACGCCAACAAAGATGAGCAAAAGGTTAAGAGGTTGCAATGCGACAAATATGCCGTCGCCAAGTAGAGATAGAATTTCCATGGGTTTGGTCGCCCTTTTTGTCAGCTAGGCCGTGACCGGCTCAGTAGATGATTTCGTAGAGGACATTGAACACCGGCTCGGTGAATCCCATGCCTGTTGGCATCGAGATTTGCATCAGCCCTTCGAAGAAGAAGAACAGTCCGAGCGGGAACATCACGACCATCATGCTGGTCAGAAACCAGCCATGTCGGCCGAGGACTTTGAGGTAGTAAATCATGAAGATCGCAACCGCGCCATACATCGACACAATGTCGATCAGGGCAACAAAGCCTATGATACCGCCCCCTACGAGCAACAATGTCTTGAGCCCGTAAGAGTCGAGAACCGGTTCGTCCGACTGGGATTGCGGAGACGTGCCCCGCACCCAGTTCAGGGCGATAAAACCGGTCGAGATCAGCATGCCAAGCGACAGCCAGAATGGCCAGAAGCCGCCCTGTGGTCCGGTTCCGGCAACAAAGCCGATCCCGTTCGCCGATGACTTGTACATCAGATAGATGGAGAGGAGGGCCAGCACGCCCGCCGTCACTAGTTCGCCAACCCGCATGGCCAGCCCTCCTTGTTTTCAGTTTCGGTTCAGATCACTTCATGCCTTCAAGCAGCTTGGTGTGGTTTTCCACCTGCAACTGCCAGTATGCACGCTGCTCGTCGGCGTTCATCCACAGCGGCGAGAGAGATTCAGCTTCCAGGTAACCCTGCCACTCTTCCGAGTTGAAGATGTCCTCAAACAGCTTTTGGTAATAGGCTGCAGCCTCGTCCGACATCCCCGGCGCGCCCACGACGGCCCGCTGGTTGTAGTAGCTGAAGTCTTGGCCTTTTTCCTTGAGCGTCGGAATGCCCGGATAGGCGCTCATCTGCTCGTCCGAAAACACCAGAAGCGGACGTACATCGCCCGACTGGAAGAAACCGCGCGCTTCAGCCGGGTTGTTCACAGTCGCCATGATCTGCTTGCCTGCAAGGGCCGCCGCAACCGCGCCACCACCGTCGAAGGGAATATACTTCGTCTTGAGGTCAAACGCGTTGTTCATGTAGGCGAAAACGATGCTGTCTTCCTGCCCCGTTCCGGTGCCGCCAGTGACATACTCGCCATCCGCCGCCTTGACCGCATCAAGCCACTGCTCGAAGGTCTCGATGCCGCTGTCCTTGTGGACCCAGAGGGCGAAAGGATCAACGCCCATCATCGCAATCGGCGTAAAGGTCTGGATGTCGATGCCCAGCTCTGGCTGACGGATCGGCGTAGAGAAGAACGAGTTCAGCGTCACCAGAATTGTGTGATCCGGATCGTTGGTAGAATTGAGCCAGATCAGCGACTCTGCACCAGAACCGCCACCCTTGTTGTTGGGGATGAGCGGACGGTTTGTCATGTCCTTCTTTTCAGCCACAGACTGAATAAAGCGGGCGATCTGGTCTGCACCACCACCCGGACCCGCCATGATGACAAAGTCGATGGGCTTGCGCGGCTGCCATTCGGCCATGGCGGCTGGGGCAGAGAGCCCGAGCGCGGCGATGCCGACTGCTAACGTCTTTAGAATATTCATGTCTTCCTCCCGTTGATGGCCTGTTTGTTTGGCCAGATGCGTTAGAGGTTCTGACATGCCCTTGACCCTCCTCGGCCATGTTTTTTGGGGCTTATCCGAACCAGATTTTAGTTTGCTGTCGTCCTCCCTTTTCTGTCCAGAACTTTTCCGACCCGCTTGCTCGCGGCCTCAATGCACCATGACGACGGGGATTTTCGCTTCCGCGACAATCGTTGCGGAATTGCCGCCCAAGAGCGACTCCCGCTCATAACTCTCATGATAGGCACCCATGATCAGCATGTTTGCCCCAACTTCGGTGCATTTTTCCAAAAGCGTCCGGCCAACGTTTCCGCTGCGCTCAAAGGTGTTAATCTGCGATGTTATCCCCCGCTGCGCGAGATAATGGCGGAATTCCTCGGGCGTGGCGGTGTGATCGATTCGGCCTCCGGTCAGGATCGTCACCTGGTCCGCGCCCTCGATGAGAGGCATCGCCATGGCCACCGCCCGCGAGGCCTCGAGTGAGCCGTTCCAGCCAATCGCCACATGGCTGCCGATATCCGGGGCCACTACCTCGGTTTCGGGGCACACAAGAACTGGGCGCCCAGACGTGAAGAGTGCCGATTTCAATGTGTTATACCCAAGGTTCTCTTCTTGGCTCGGCTTCGCCACACAGATTAGATCGGCCAGACGTCCGTAGTGGCGCACCACCTCGACTTGCTTGCCCTCGTATTCGCGAAAGGCAGCCGTGGCCTTGCCGATGGCGCGCGGCTCTACGCTGATGCCGTGACGCTTGGCATCCTCAAGAAACTTGTCGCGCATATAGCCTTGCTCGTAATCCGCCCGTTTCTGGCTGGCTTCTTCCAACTGCTTTCGCAGGAACGCGGGGATAACCACGCCATAGGGCATCATATCTTCGGCCTTAGGGTGACAATGGACCACCCGCACATGGGCGTCATAGCGCTTGGCGAGGGCTGCGGCATGGGCAAACAGGATCGGCCCCCGCCCGTCTTCGCGAACCGGCATCATGATGGTGTGAAGTGTGCTCTTGCCCATGATCAATAGAACCCGTTGGGAACGCCTGCGGCGTTGGTGGATAGGAACCGCGCCAAAGGCATATCGCCCGAAATCGGCGCGGTCACGATGGTGCAGCCTGTCAGACCTTGACCCGTAGGGCTATCGGCAATCTGCCTCGGCCCTCCTGTGGTGGCGTGGGAATGGTCTAAATCAGCCATGATGCGCTCCCATTGCTCTGGTGTCGAAATCAGCTTCCGAGGGTGGCCCCCGGTGCAAGCCCGACCGAAGCCGCCCAATCACTTGCGGGCATTTTGGCTCCGCCTGCCGGTCGCACCCGCTTGATCAGGATACGCCCGCCCACGCATTGCACCGCAACGCCTGCATCAGACACGTCACGCACGCGGCCCGAAATCCCGTCCCCCGCCACGATCGCGCAGTCGTAAACATCAACCTCTGCGCCATTCAGCGTGGTCCAGGCCCCGGGGGCCGGATTGGTTCCCCGGATGAGGTCATAGACCTGTTTGACCGGTCGATGCCATTCGATCCGCGCATGGGTGCGCGTGCAGCGGCGCTCGTACGTGGCCTGATCTTCGTCGGGCACGATGCGCGGCGGATTACCTGCCCGAAAGAGATCACAGACCGTCAGCACGCTGTCGACAGCATGCGGATAGATCTTTTTGAAATAGAGGTCGATCACCGTGTCATCGGGCCCGATCTCGCATTCCCACTGCAAAAGGCTGTCGCCCTCGTCCAACCCATCCGACGGGTAGAACCACGAATAGCCAGACTTGGTGGACCCCATGATGATGGGCCAGTTGACGGCAGACGGCCCACGATGCAGCGGCAACAAAGAGGGGTGAAAGCAGATCGAGCCATGGGTCGGCGTATCGCGCGCAGCCTCAGGGACAAAGACATTCACAAAGGCCATGACCATCAGGTCCGCCTTATGCCCCGCCAACACCTCAAGCGAGGCAGGATCATCGAAATTGGCAGGCTGGTGGACCGGCAGGCCCTTTTCCAGCGCAAGCTCCTTGATCGGATCGACAGGTTTTCCATCCCGATCAGGTTCGCAATAGACCGCGACAACTTCGTCTGTCCCGGTGTCGAGCAATTTGGCCAGCACATCTTTGCCAAAGGCCTGTTGCCCCATCACTATAAGTCGCATTCGCTCCTCCCGTTTGTGCGGTTGGCCGGTCTACGCCGGCCTTACCGACACCTATTCGTTATTCTGCAGCCTG
Source organism: Roseovarius mucosus (assembly GCF_002080415.1). Lineage (NCBI taxonomy): Bacteria > Pseudomonadati > Pseudomonadota > Alphaproteobacteria > Rhodobacterales > Roseobacteraceae > Roseovarius > Roseovarius mucosus. The sequence goes on from NZ_CP020474.1 coordinate 1,033,609, forward strand.
CTTGGCTGTGCCAACGGCACCGGACTCCATGATCCGCGCCAGATCCTCGCCGGAATAGCCCAGCACATCCTTCAGGATTTCCGCCGTATGTTCCCCAAGAAGGGGCGACCGCGTAACCTCGACCGGGCTATCGCTCAGCTTGATCGGGCAACCGACGCTGGTGTAGCGGCCCCGCGTCGGGTGATCGACCTCGACGATGGTGCCGGTCTTGCGCAGGCCCTCATCCTCCATGATTTCCTTGGTCGACAGGATCGGACCCACGGGGATGTCATGCGGGTTGCAGATGTCCATCACCTCGAACTTCGTCTTGGTCATGGTCCATTCTTCAATGCGCGCAAAAATCGCATCCAGCTTGTCCAGCCGCTCGGCCGGTGTGGCATAACCGGGCGCATCTTTCCAATCAGGCTCGCCGATCACGTCGCAGACCTTTTCCCAGACAGCCGCCTGAGTGATGAAATAGGTATAGGCGTTGGGATCGGTCTCCCATCCTTTACATTTCAGGATGCGGCCCGGCTGACCACCGCCTGAATCGTTGCCCGCGCGCGGCGTCGAGTCGCCAAACGGGATACCTGCGCCATATTGCGAATACTCGGTCAGGGGACCAACAGAGAGGCGCTGTTGATCGCGCAGCTTGACGCGGCAGAGGTTGATCACCCCGTCCTGCATCGGCGCCAGCACCTTTTGCCCCCGACCCGAACGCTCGCGCTGATAAAGCGCGGTCACGATGCCAAGTGCCAGATGCAGGCCGGTGCCACTGTCGCCAATCTGTGCGCCGGTCACAAGCGGCGGACCATCGAGGAAGCCAGTGGTCGAGGCCGCACCGCCTGCGCATTGCGCGACGTTTTCGTAGACCTTGCAATCCTCGTATTTGCCGGGGCCAAACCCTTTGACCGAGGCCATGATGATCCGCGGATTGATTTCCTGAATCCGCTCCCAGCTAAAGCCCATACGGTCAAGAGCACCCGGCGCGAAATTCTCAACCAGCACGTCGCAAGTCTCGACAAGGCGCGTCAACACCTCTTTACCTGCCTCATTCTTGGGGTTGAGCTCGATCGAGCGCTTATTGTGGTTGAGCATTGTGAAATAGAGGCTATCCGCCCCCGGCACGTCCACGAGCTGCTTGCGCGTGGCATCACCAACACCGGGGCGCTCGACCTTGATCACATCCGCGCCGAACCATGCCAACAATTGCGTGCAGGTCGGGCCTGATTGCACATGGGTAAAGTCGAGGATCTTGACGCCTTCAAGAGCTTTCATTGAGTTCTCCATCTTCTGAGTCACGTGGGCCTAGTGCCCACGCCCCAGTTTCGTTTTCATTCAGTCTTTACGCGCCTGCGGATAGAGGCGTTGCGCCACCACAGATTGCGGGTTGAGATTGCCGATATTGCCGCTTTCCTTGCCCGCTGCCGGGTCAATGATTGCATTGATCAGCGTCGGCTTGCCACTGTCGAGCGCCTCATAAACCGCCTTGCGCAGTTCATCCGGCGAGCGCGCGATGACACCGACGCCACCGAAAGCCTCGATCATCAGGTCATAGCGCGATCCTTTGACAAAAACCGTGGTCGCCGGATCATCGCCGCCGCCCCAATTTTCGCCATCGCCGCGATAGATACCGTCATTGTTGAACACGACCGTGCAAATCGGCAGGTTGTAGCGGCAGACCGTTTCGATCTCCATTCCGCAGAAGCCAAAGGCACTGTCGCCCTCAACCGCAAGCACACGCTTGCCGGTCTCGATGGCGGCCGCAATGGCCGAACCCAAGCCAATCCCCATCACACCCCAGGTGCCCACGTCGATCCGGTGACGCGGCTTGTGGATGTTGACGATAGAGCGACACATATCGAGCGTATTGGCCCCCTCGTTGACAAGGATCGTATCGGGATTGTCGTTGATCGCGTCTTTGATCACCCCGAGCGCGCCGTGATAATCCATCGGATCATTGTTGTTGCGCAGACGTGCGTCCATTTTCTCCATATTGGCCGTGGCCTTGGAGTTTACCGCATCAAGCCACTCTTTCGGCGGGGCGATCCCAGCCCCATCCATTGCCTTGAGCAGCGCCTCACAGCACGATCCGACATCCCCCACGATGGGGGCTGCAATCTCGACGTTCGAGTCCATCTCTTCGGCCTCGATATCCATCTGGACAAAGCGTTTGGCCCCCGGTTCGCCCCACTGCTTGCCCTTACCGTGGCTGAGCAGCCAGTTGATCCGCGCGCCCATCATGATGACCACATCAGAATCTTTGAGCACCATCGAACGCGCCGCCGCGGCACATTGCGGATGGGTGTCAGGCAACAGACCCTTGGCCATCGACATCGGCAGGAAGGGATAGCCAGACTTTTCAACAAGCTCGCGGATCAGATCATCACACTGATCATAAGCCGCGCCCTTGCCCAGCACGATCAGCGGGCGCTTCGCGGTCTTCATCACTTCGATGGCGCGATCAATTGCGGATTTCGCCGGGATTTGCCGCTGCGCAGGCTCGATCACCTTGACAAGCGAGCGCGCGCCCTCAGCCGCATCCATCACCTGCCCCAGCATCGCGCCGGGAATGTCGAGATAGACCCCACCGGGCCGACCGGAAATGGCCGAACGAATGGCACGGGCCACAGCAATGCCGATGTCCTGTGCGTATGTCAGGCGATAGGACGCCTTGCAAAACGGCCGCGCCATGGCCAATTGGTCCATTTCCTCGTAATCGCCTTGGGCAAGGTCCACGATCTCGCGCTCGGACGAGCCGGAAATCAGGATCATCGGCCAGCAATTCGTGGTCGCATTCGCAAGAGCGGTCAGCCCGTTCATGAAACCGGGGGCAGACACTGTCATGCATACGCCGGGCATCTTCGTGAGGAACCCCGCAACCGACGCGGCATAGCCCGCATGCTGCTCATGCCGAAAGGAAATCACCCGCATTCCCTGTGCCTGCGCATAGCGGCCAAGGTCGGTGATCGGGATGCCGGGGACGTTATAGATCGTCTCAATCCCGTTGAGTTTGAGTGCATCAATCAGCAGGTGAAACCCATCTGTGAGATTTTCGATATCCCCTTCAGGTGCCTTGCTATGTGCTACGTGTGCGCTGGCGACTGCCATGGTTTCCCTCCCGTTTCAAATCTGTCTCACCCCGTCTATGCTGCCGGGTGTGAGGATGATGTTCAGCCCGTGTTCGCCGCAGCGTTGCGGGTTAATTCCAGCCGGCCCCAAGTTCTGCGAAGGTGCTGATGCAACTGCATCGTATGCTCCCGCACCCGTTCAGCGGCCTCCTCGGCATCGCGACGCTCCAACGCCTCGATGATTTCAGCATGATCGACAACCGATCGCTTGACGCGATCACCCTCCCACATAGACCGAAGCCGCACCGCTTGGATGTGCAGAAACAGCCCCTCCGCCATAGTCTTGAGCAGGCCACAATGCGAAATTTCCAAGATGTGCATGTGGAACTTTAGGTTGTCGTCAGAATATTCAGCGATCCGCGTCGCGGAGAGCTCGTCATTGTATTTCGAGGCGATCTTGCGCAGTGTCGCAATCTCTGTGTCACTCGCATTATCAACCGCAAGCCGTGCCGCCATACTCTCAAGCGCCGCCCAGGCCACGATCATCTCCAGGATCTCTTCCAGACTCTTGCGCTGAACAAACACACCTTTGCGCGGGACCACCGTCACCAGCCCATCAGACTCAAGCCGCGCAATCGCGTCCCGTAGCGGGGTGCGCGAAATATTCAGTTGCTCCGCCAACGAACGCTCGTCCAACCGCAGTTCTGCGTTCTGATCGTAGATATCCATCTCTAGGATCGCCTCGCGCAGACGGTCGTAAACATGATCCTTGAGCGTGAATTTCGACGCGATCGGGCGTAGCTTCATGTTATCCCTCCAATGCGCCCGCGCCCTTAGGCGGCCATGCTCATTTCTGTGGTATACCATAGACCAGCATATCAGGTCGGGCAAATCATTTTTCCAAGATTCGTCGCCGCAGGTGCAGCATGACTCACCGGAAATGACCATGACAGCCTTGTTTATCAAGCAGAATTCAGGCGTGCGGACCCAACGGTCATCGACGACGGCTCAATCCTAACGAAGCAGTGATAAATATCTGATTATATTTGTTTTTTGTTAATTTTATTGCAATCTAGAGAGGATGCCCACTCTCACCGAATCACATCGCGCGTGTCGCACTGCAGCATCGCATCTTACAATGAAACCGCATCACCGGGTCTTGCATTGTCTTAGCTTGAAACCTGCGGATCACGCCTGAAAATTGCTGGGTTGCTGGGCAAAATCATCTGTGGTATTTGGAATACCACAAGAATGAACACCACGTTTGTGGATGACATCAGGGGGACGATCATGCTTATCCGTGCCGCCGACAGCGCGCTTGTGATCATTGATATGCAAGAGCGGCTCGTCCCCGCCATGCAGGCTCCGGCGCGGACGATTCGCAATGCGCGCACTCTCATGGCCTGCGCGCAAGAAATGGCTGTACCCGTGGTGATGACCGAGCAGTATCCGTCAGGTCTTGGTCGCACCGTCCCGGATCTCAAACCGGGGCCAGATGCCGTCGTCCTCAGCAAAATGCATTTTTCCTGTATGGAAGACACCCATTTTGCAGCGCATTTCCGCGCCCTTGGCCGCAAACAAGCCGTGCTTGCGGGAATGGAGGCGCATGTCTGCGTGCTGCAAACCGCCGCAAGCCTGATCGAAGAGGGATTTGAGGTTTTTGTTGTCTCAGATGCCACCGCCTCACGCACGTTGGAGAGTGAACATGCTTGCATCGCGCGGCTCAGCGCAGCGGGTGCAGGTATCGCCACCACGGAAATGGTCGTGTTCGAATGGCTGGGCCAGGCTGGAACACCGGCCTTCAAGAAACTGTTGCCACTGATCAAATGACGGCCGCGGTCGTATTATCCAAGGGAGGAAGAGCGTGAACATCCATGAATATCAGGCAAAGGCCTTGTTGCGCAGTTATGGCGCACCGGTCAGTGAGGGCCGGGTCGTCTTGCGCGGCGAAGAGGCCAAGACCGCCGCTGGCGCGCTCGATGGCCCCGTCTGGGTGGTCAAAGCGCAGATCCACGCTGGTGGCCGTGGTAAGGGCAAGTTCAAAGAGGCGGGTGCCGGAGAAAAAGGCGGCGTGCGCATTGCCAAGTCTGTGAACGAGGCGGCCGAAGAGGCCAAGCGCATGCTGGGCCGTACACTTGTCACGCATCAGACCGGACCTGAGGGCAAACAAGTCAACCGCATTTACATCGAAAACGGCTCGGCCATCGCGCGCGAACTCTATCTTGCCCTGCTGATCGACCGCCAGACCAGCCGCATCAGCTTTGTCTGCTCGACCGAGGGCGGCATGGATATCGAAGAGGTCGCCGCAGAAACGCCTGAGAAAATCCTCAGCTTCGCTGTCGATCCCGCCACCGGCTACATGCCCTATCATGGACGACGCATCGCCTTTGCGCTTGGTTTGACCGGCGGTCAGATTAAACAATGCGTATCTTTGATGGGCCTGCTCTACCGTGCCTTTGTCGAAAAAGACATGGAGATGCTCGAGATCAACCCGTTGATCGTTACCACCGACGGCAATCTGATGGTGCTCGACGCCAAACTTGGCTTTGACGGAAACGCGATCTACCGCCACGCCGATATCGCCGAACTTCGCGATACCTCGGAAGAAGACCCCAAGGAGCTTGAGGCCTCGAAATACGACCTCAACTACATCGCGCTCGATGGCGAGATTGGCTGTATGGTCAATGGTGCGGGGTTGGCGATGGCGACGATGGATATCATCAAGCTCTACGGCGCCGAGCCCGCCAATTTCCTCGACGTGGGCGGCGGGGCGACCAAGGAAAAGGTCACCGAGGCCTTCAAGATCATCACCTCTGATCCGCAAGTGAAGGGCATCCTCGTCAATATCTTCGGCGGCATCATGCGCTGCGATGTGATCGCCGAGGGCGTGGTGGCTGCGGTCAAAGAGGTGGGGCTGAAAGTGCCGCTCGTGGTCCGTCTCGAAGGCACCAATGTCGAAAAGGGCAAGGAGATCATCAACACCTCCGGCCTCGACGTCATCGCCGCCGATGATCTGAAAGACGGCGCGCAGAAGATCGTTAAGGCCGTCAAGGGGTGAGCGCCGGTCCGGGGCCTTGGCCCCGGCAAACGCTCCGGTGGAGCGTTTGAGGCGCGAACGGGCGGAGCCCCGGATCATCCGACCATACCATAACGCGGCCCCGCCGCAGAACTCAGGAGCCAAACAAAATGGCAGTCCTCGTCGACAAACATACCCGCGTGATCTGTCAGGGCCTTACCGGCTCTCAGGGCACATTCCACTCTGAACAGGCCATCGCCTATGGCACCCAGATGGTCGGCGGCGTGACCCCCGGCAAGGGTGGCACGACGCATCTCGACCTGCCCGTGTTCAACTCGGTGCATGAGGCCAAGCATGTGACAGAGGCCAACGCCTCAGTCATCTACGTGCCGCCGCCCTTCGCCGCCGATAGTATCCTCGAGGCGATTGATGCCGAGATGGAGCTGATCGTCTGCATCACCGAAGGCATCCCGGTTTTGGACATGATGCGCGTCAAGCGCGCGCTTGAAGGGTCGAAATCGCGCCTCATCGGCCCGAACTGCCCCGGCATCATCACGCCCGACGCCTGCAAGATCGGCATCATGCCCGGCCATATCCACCGGCGCGGCAGCGTCGGCGTGGTCAGCCGCTCGGGCACGCTGACCTATGAGGCGGTCAAGCAGACCTCGGATGTGGGCCTTGGCCAGTCGACTTGCGTGGGCATCGGCGGCGACCCGATCAAGGGCACCGAGCATATCGACGTCCTGGAATGGTTCCTCGCGGATGACGAAACGCAGTCGATCATCATGATCGGTGAAATCGGTGGCAGCGCGGAAGAAGAAGCGGCGCAATTCCTGAAAGACGAGGCCAAACGCGGGCGTAAAAAACCTGTCGCCGGCTTTATCGCTGGCCGCACCGCCCCGCCGGGCCGCCGCATGGGCCACGCCGGCGCCATCGTCGCGGGCGGCAAAGGCGACGCCGAGAGCAAGATCGAAGCCATGAAATCCGCCGGCATCACCGTGGCCGAAAGCCCCGCTGGCCTCGGCGAGGCCGTGCTCAAGGCGATTGGCTGAATCACTTAAGACCGATAACAATGGGAGCGCATGCACAACGTGAAGGGAATTCACCATGCCGCTACCGCTCTCATTGTTCCGTCTAATCGCAATATTGGTTCTGGGCCTCGCCAATATGGCGATGGCCCAGTCCCCCGGGCCTCTGAACGGTCAGATGTTTGGCGCAGGCAACCGCGCTCTCGTGGTCGTGGTTCACGGCGATGTCAGCAAGGGCGGGCCAGCCACCTATCATTATGATTTCGCGGAACAGGTCGCAAAGCAAGGCAAAGGGGCCAGTGTCTTTGCCCTCATAAGGCCCGGATACACGGGTGAAAAGGGTCAGAAATCCCCCGGCTCCAACAACGGGCGCAGCGATCACTACACCAAGCAGAATAATGCACTGGTGGCACAGACAATCCAGAATCTTGCAAAAACCGTCGGAGCATCAAAGGTAATCGGCGTAGGCCATTCAGGCGGGGCCGCGCAACTTGGGGCGATCGCCGGTCTGTATCCGGGTCTGTTAGACAGCGTGATTCTTGTCTCCTGCCCCTGCAACATTCCTGCATGGCGCGCCAAACGTGGCAAATCCGCTTGGAAAAACAGCCTCTCTCCTTCTGACTATGTCGGTTCCATCGCGCGTGGCACTCGTATTTTTGCGGTCGTGGGCGATAAGGACACGAATACCTACCCTGAATTCTCAGAAGCATTCGTCACCGCCGCCAAGGCGCGTGGACTTCCCGCCGCATATGTTCCTGTCAAAGGGGCAAGCCATGGCTTTGATGGGTTGCAACGCACCGTAGAACAGTTGACCTTGCAAGAAATTGCCAAATGAGCAGGGCAAGCGCATTGTAGAACGGCACGAGGAAAGATCCTGGCCGAAACCGCCTGCCGGTCCCCAGAATGGAATGGCATCCGTTGACTAGATCTGGCACCTGGTATACCAAGAACCATAGCCGAACAGGAGGCACATCCCATGTTTCTCGCCGAATATCAGTCTAAAGAGCTGCTCGCGCAATATGGCGTGCTTGCCCCCGACGGGCGTCCTGCGCGTAGCCCGGACGAAGCGCAACGCCTGTGCAAGGAAATTGACGCGCGAAAATACGTGGTGAAGGCCCAGATTGGCGCAGGTGGGCGCGGGCTTGCTGGGGGTATCCGCTTTGCCGCGACGCCCTCTGCCGTGGCTGACGAGGCGCGCCGCCTACTTGGATCGACCCTGGTAACAGACCAGACCGGACCGGCAGGAGAGACCGTAACCCTCGTGCAGATCGAGGCGGCCATTGATATCGCACAAAGCTGTTTCGTCGCCATCGCCTTTGATCCGGAAACGGGGCAGCCCATGCTTTTGGCCTCGGGTGCGGGCGGGGTGGAATTCGAGCAGCGCGCCCGCATGGACGAGGACACGGCTCAAAGCTGCCCGCTACCTTCGGATAGCCCCGAGGCGCGCGCCAAGATTGCAACCTTTCTGACTGGTGTCGGGATCAGCGAAGCGCAAGACGCGGCCGTCGACGCGATCTTTGCCGCCCGCCTCGCCTTTACCGAAAACGACATGACACTGATCGAAATCAATCCCTTTGCCCGAACGACCGATGGTCGCTGGATGGCCGTGGACGCCAAGGTTGCGATTGACCCAAACGCCGGCTTTCGCCGCCCCGAATTCGCCTCCATGGTCGCGGACCGTCCCGCACCAGCGGATGAGTTGGCCGCGCAGAAACATAATATCAACCTTGTACGGCTCGAAGGGAACATTGGCGTTGTTGCCAATGGCGCGGGGCTTGGCCTTGCTACCAATGACATGATCACAGACGCTGGCGGCAAGGCTGCAAACTTCATGGATATCCGCACGACCGCGAGCAGTATGGATGTGGCGCGCGGGGTCGAGATACTTCTCGCCGATGATCGAGTATCGGCGATCCTGCTCACCATTCACGGCGGCGGAATGACCTCTGCCGATACGGTAGCCGAAGGCGTAAACTTTGCCTATGCTAAAGCCACGCGGAAGCTGCCGGTGATTGCCTATATCTCGGGGAAACATGCCGATTGGGGCCACCGCATCCTGCGCGAACGCAAAGTGCCGGTTGAGAGCTGCGACACGCTGTCGGCTGCGGTTAGACGGGTAGTAGAGCTGGCAGGCCAGAGGAGGGCACGCTGATGGCGATCTTTGTCAATTCCGAAACACGGCTCATTGTTCAGGGCATGACCGGGCGCTCCGGCACCTTCTACACCGATGAGGCGACGCGCTATGGCACCACCTGCGTGGGCGGCGTGCGCCCCGGCAAGGGCGGTGCGCGGCATCTGGGCCTGCCGCTTTTCAACACCGTGCGCGAGGCGGTTGAAGCGACACAGGCCAACGCCAGCCTCGTGATCGTGCCCGCACCTCAGGCTGGCCCCGCGATGATCGAGGCGATCGAGGCCGGGGTCAGCGTAGTCGTCTGCGTGACAGAGCGCGTGCCACAACATGACATGAGCCGCGTCAAACAGGCGCTTGCGGGCACCGATACCATATTGATTGGCCCAAACTCGCAGGGCATCCTGACGCCGGGCCAATGCAAAATCGGCGTCATGCCGACGGTGAATGCAATGCCGGGCCATATCGGTATTGCCTCACGTTCGGCCTCGCTTACCTCGGAAATCCTTGCGCAATGTAGCAAGGCGGGGCTTGGACAATCGACCACCGTGGGCATTGGGGGTGACACATTGCATGGCGTGGGCTTTGTCGACTGTCTTAAGGCATTTCGCGACGATCCAGAGACCGAGGCTGTCGTTATGATCGGCGAGATTGGCGGGCGCGGCGAAGAAGAGGCCGCCGCCTATCTCGAAGCGGTGGACTATGGCAAGCCCGTCGTTGCCCTTGTGGTCGGACGCCATGCGCCGCGCGGGCGGCGGATGGGCCATGCTGGCACGCTTTCGGTTCTGGGCGGTGGCACGGCGGCGGATAAGATCGCGCGTCTGCGCGGTGCCGGGGTCGAGATTGCAACCCATGCCGATGACGTGGTGGCCGCCGTAGCACGCGCGAGCGCCAAGACACCGCAAAAGGCGGCTGCCCGATGAGCGCCTTGCCCGAAACCATGCGCGTTATCGAAATGGCCGCCCCCGGTGGCCCCGAGGTTCTGATCCCCGGCACGCGCGCCCTGCCCGGCTGCGGCACAGGCGAGGTTCTGATCCGCGTCACCGCCGCTGGCGTCAACGGTCCGGACCTTGTGCAGCGACGCGGGCATTACCCTCCACCCAAGGGCGCGTCGGACCTCCTTGGCCTTGAGGTTTCTGGCGAAGTGGTTGCTTGTGGCGAGGGTGTCACCAACTGGCACCCCGGAGACCGCATCTGCGCCCTGACCAACGGCGGGGGCTACGCCGAATTTGTGGCGGTCGACGCGAGCCATTGCCTGCCCATCCCGAACGGCGTGGACGAGGTCGAGGCCGCAGGCCTGCCCGAGACCTTTTTTACCGTCTGGAGCAATGTGTTTCTGGGGCACAATCTGCCCAAGGACGGCGTTTTCCTTGTGCATGGCGGAGCAGGTGGGATCGGCTCAACCGCAGTTCAATTGGGCAAGGCTATGGGCCTCACGGTGCTGACGACGATTGGCGATAACGCAGCGGCGCAATTTGTGACCGAATTGGGCGCAGACCGAGCCATCAATTTCCGCACCGAGGATTTCGTCGCTCTCACTCGCGAGGCTGGCGGGGCCGACATCATCCTCGATATCATAGGCGGCGATTATGTGGCGCGAAACATCAAAGCCGCGCGGCACGATGCCCGGATCATCCAATTGGCATTCAACATGGGCTCAAAGGTCGAGATTGATTTGATGCCTGTGATGCTCAAACGCCTGAGCTATACCGGCTCTACTCTGCGCTCGCGCCCCGAAGGCTTCAAGACGCAAGTGGCCGAAGCCCTGCACGAGACGGTTTGGCCCCTCTTCGCTGCTCAGAAGCTGCGCCCGGTAACGCACCGCATCCTGCCGATGGCCGAGGCGGCAGAAGCGCATCGGTTTATGGAGGCCGCCGAACACCACGGCAAGATCCTCCTGCGGATGTGAAGAGACGCACCAAACCGAAATGAAACAAAAAAGCCGCCCAAATGGGCGGCTTTTTCATTTGGCTTGAAACGATAATCAGTTCGCCTGACGACGCAGGAAGGCTGGGATTTCGATCTGCTCGTCCTCGTCATGGGCACGCGCCGGGGCCTGCTGGGGCTGTGCGCCGCCCATGGTTGGCTGTTGGCGGCTCGGGCGCGCGACAGGCTGCGCACGTTCTGGCTCTGCAGAATGGCCGGTCATGCGGTTTATGAGCGAGTTGATGCCAAAGCGCGGACGCTCTTCTGCGGCCCGTGCCTCGGGCTCGGGGCGGCGCTGTTGAGGCTGTACCGGGGCACGACCGACAGCCGCCTGCAACCGTTGGAGCGCCTCGGGCGAGGGGGTGCCGGGGGCCGGTGCACGCGGCGCAAGGTAGGCTTCGAGCTCGTCTTCATCGTCATAGGTGTTGCGCGCAAACTCTTCGACACGCGGCTGATAGGCAGGCGGCGGAAGATCGTCTTCTGCGATTTCCTCTTCGAAAATATCTTCCATCTGATCTTCGGCGGCTGCGCGCTGCGTCTCCATCGCGGCAAAGAGCGACGGCTCCGGCTCTGCCACACGCGCGGCGACCGGTGCAGGCTCGGGCTTGGCCACCGGGGCAGCCTCGGCGCTGACGTGCTGCTTGAGCGGCTGCGCCATCGAGCGGCGCGGTACTGGCAGATCGGCCGCTACCTGGCTTACGTCGATGCCCGTTGCCACAACGCTGACACGGATCGAGCCTTCCATAGACGGATCAAGGGTCGAGCCCACGATGATATTTGCATCCGGGTCCACTTCCTCGCGGATACGGTTGGCGGCTTCGTCCAACTCGAACAGCGTGAGGTCATGCCCACCCGTGATGTTGATCAACACACCTTTGGCGCCCCGCAGGCTGATTTCATCCAAGAGCGGGTTGGCAATCGCCTTTTCGGCGGCCTGGATGGCGCGATCTTCGCCGCTATCCTCGCCTGTGCCCATCATCGCCTTGCCCATCTCGTCCATCACCGCGCGCACGTCGGCGAAATCGAGGTTGATGAGGCCCGGACGCACCATCAGGTCTGTCACACCCTTGACGCCCTGATAGAGCACGTCATCGGCCATGCTGAACGCTTCAGTGAAGGTCGTCTTTTCGTTCGCCAGACGGAACAGGTTTTGGTTGGGGATGATGATCAATGTATCGACCATCTTTTGCAGCGCCTCAACGCCTTCTTCTGCCTGACGCATCCGCTTGGCGCCTTCGAACTGGAACGGCTTGGTGACAACACCCACCGTCAGTACGCCCAATTCCCGCGCGGCCTGCGCGATGATCGGTGCAGCACCAGTTCCGGTGCCCCCGCCCATGCCCGCAGTGATAAAGCACATGTGCGCGCCAGCCAGATGATCAACGATCTGCTCGATGCTCTCTTCGGCGGCGGCGGCCCCGACAGAAGCCCGTGCGCCTGCACCCAGACCCTCTGTCACCTTCACACCCAGTTGGATGCGGCTTTCTGCGTTGCTCTGGCTCAGGGCCTGCGCATCTGTGTTGGCCACCACGAAATCCACACCATCGAGACGCTTTTCGATCATGTTGTTCACGGCGTTGCCACCCGCCCCACCCACACCGAAAACGGTGATACGGGGCTTCAGCTCGTCATGTCCGGGCATAGTGAGGTTGAGTGTCATAGCTTGTCCGCCTGTCCTGATGCCCACATTCGCGGGCTGTTTTCCGCCTGATTGCGCCCATTCTTACCGATGGTTAGCCCAATCGTCACCTAAAAAACACGTTTTGACCACTAAATATGGTCATATTTCCAGCCTTTTTCGCGGGATTTCGCCGACTACGCCATATCTTGCGATCACCAGTTGTCCCGAAACCATTTCATTGCCCGCTTGAGCGACCGCGCCGGATAGCGATCCACCGGAATCTCGAAATCCCACCATTCGTCTTGCGGATTGGCCGCAAAGAGACACATGCCCACGGCACTGGCAAACCCTGCACCGGTTGCCGCTTGCGGCAGACCATGCACCCGCAAAGGCCGCCCAAGCCGCACCTGCTGTCCCAATATCTTGCTGGCCAGCCCGTCAAGGCCGGGGATCTGGCTACCGCCGCCGGTCAGCACGATCTGCTGGCTTGGCAGGTGATCGAACCCGGCCGCATCAAGCCGTGCGCGCACCTCTTCGAGAATTTCCTCGACCCGAGGGCGCATAATGCCGATCAATTCGGCCCGGCTTACGCGGCGGCGATCATGCTCGTAATCGCCGGTATCACCACCGATATCGATCATCTCGCGGTCGTCCATTCCAGTGGCAACCACTCCGCCATAAAAGGTCTTAATTCTCTCGGCGGTGGCCTGCGGCACTTGGAGGCCCATGGAAATGTCGTTGGTGACGTGGTCGCCACCCATCCGCACACTGTCGGCGTAGATCATATGCTTCTTCATGAAAATGGACACGCCCGAGGTGCCGCCACCCAGATCAATACAGGCCGCGCCCAACTCCTGCTCGTCCTCGACCAAAGCGGCAATGCCCGACACATAGGCAGAGCTGGCAACCCCTGCGAGTTCCAGATCGCAGCGCTTGACACAATAGGCAAGGTTCTGGATCGCCGCACCATCAACGGTCAGCATATGCATATCGGTGGCCAGCACCTGCCCCATCTGCCCACGCGGATCAATCAATCCACTGCGGTGATCCAAGGCGAAATTGACCGGCTGCGCATGCAGCACCTCACGCCCCTCGCCGAAATCTGGCACATCACAGGCGCTCAGAACGCGGCTGATGTCCTGCTCGCTGACGGTATGGCCCTCAAGCTCGACCTGCCCCGCCAACCCATAGCTGCGCGGCCCTGCGCCCGAAAAACAGGCAATGACGTGATCAACACGAATGTTGGCCATCTTTTGCGCCGCCTGAACGGCGGTGCGAATGGCGCGCTCGGTCTCGGCCATGGCGTCGATCTCGCCAAAGCGCACCCCGCGCGACCGTGTCGTGGCCGCACCGATCACCCGAAAGCCAGCTTGTCCCGCCATCCGGCCGATGCCTTCGGCCTCGTGCAGCCGCTCGGTGCCGTCAAAGCGCAATACAAGGCAGGCTATCTTGGAGGTGCCCACATCCAAGACAGCGACCACCCCTCGCTGCATCGCCGCCTTGCGCATGTTGCGCATCGCCCGTTGGGATTCGTAGAGCTCGATCATGGTTCAGTTCGTCCCCAAACTCATCTGTGTTATGGTCCACCAGTCTTCCATGGCATTCTCGTTCAGGCGGATTGTCGGGCGTGCGGCAATGCGCATGTCGACCGAGGCCAGATCACGCCCCAGCATGTCCTGCGCCCCGTGCAGCACGATCACACGCTCCAAAGCGCGCACCGCCCCAGTTTCGGGCAACAGGATGCGTTTGCCATCCGCAATCACCAGATCCCACCGCCGCTCTCCCATCCGCACAAGACCGCGCAGGTCCATGCCAAGCGGAACAGCCGCCCGTAGAAGTTCAATCGCTTCAGCCACCTGATCCGGGGCTCCATCGCCCGCCACCACCGGCAGGTCAGCACGCTCGGCGCGGGCTTTGACCACGCCGATCACCTGCCCTTCGATGTCGATCACATTGAGCGCGTCACGCGTTTTCCAAAGAGCGACCGGAACCCGTTCGGTGATTTCAGCCACCAGAACGCCGCCCTGACGGATACGCACCTCGGCGCGCGCGACCGCAGGCAGCTCTTCGATCATCACGCGGATATCATCGAGTACAAGGTCAAACGAGCTCGCGGGCAGGTCATAGGGGAAAATCTCGCGGATATCCTCTTGCACGCTGGTGCTCGCCCCTTCGACTGACAGAAGGTTGACCATGAACTCGGGGCGGGTTTCGATCTGGTGGCGGATTTCGGCAACCTGCTCGACAAGGGCGGTGCGCCGCGTCTCGCTGCTGAGATATCCGCCGGCGATCCCCGCCACCACCAGTATCGGCAAGCCAAACCGGATCAGACGCCGATAGAGCGGCGTCAGCATCAGGCGCTGAAGACGGTAGGACATGCGCGACGGCGCAGGATCAGCGCGCGGAATTACCGGTTGCATGACGCATCCTCCACCATCCAGCGACACAACTCGGGAAAGGTAATGCCGACCGCTTGCGCCTGTTCCGGGGCGAGCGACGTGGGGGTCATTCCCGGCTGCGTGTTGGTTTCCAACAGGATCAACCCATCACGCCCACGCGCCGCGTCCCAACGAAAATCTGTGCGACTGACCCCGCGACACCCCAGCACCGTATGCGCCCGCAGCGCATAATCCAGACAGGCATCAAAAATCTCTTGCGGAATTTCAGCGGGCACCACATGGCGCGACCCACCAGGTTTGTATTTGGCGTCGTAGTCATACCAGCCATCAGTCAGAATATCCGTCACGGTCAGGGCGCGGTCGCCCATAACCGTCGCGGTCAATTCGCGCCCCGGCGCATAGGCCTCGACCATCACCACCTCGGGCATGTCATCGGACAGGGCGGGTGGATTGTTGGCGCCAGCCTCAACCAGATAGATGCCGACGGAAGAGCCCTCGTTACATGGTTTCACCACATAGGGCGGGGGCATGACATGGCGCGTGCGCACCTCATCACGCCGCGCGAGCACACTCTCGACCACCGGCAGACCAGCCGCGCGATAGGCCGCCTTGGTGCGTTCCTTGTCCATGGCAAGTGCTGAGGACAGCACGCCCGAATGGGTGTAAGGCAGGCGCAACCATTCCAGCATCCCCTGCACGCACCCATCCTCGCCCCAACGCCCATGCAGGGCATTGAATACCACGTCCGGCTTTATCGCTTGTAAACATGTGCAGAGGTCGGCCGCGGCATCCACCTCAACCACCTCAAACCCTGCTTCCCGCAATGCGACGGCGCACTCACGCCCTGAAGAGAGCGACACGTCCCTCTCCGCTGAGGGGCCGCCCATGATCACCGCCACTTTCGGGGTTGTTCTGCTCGAACCAACCACCATGTGCCTCAATGTCCCGGGCTGGTTCACCAGCCCTGTTGTCGATTTGTTTTTGTTAGTCTGCCTGTGGGCTTGCGCCCGGAGCCGGTTCGCCGACCCTCATGATTTCCCACTCTAACTCTATTCCACGCATTTGAAAAACCTTTTTTCGCACCTCTTCGCCAAGACCTTCCAGATCGGCGGCAGACGCCCCACCGGTGTTGATCAGGAAGTTGGGATGCATCTCGCTCATCTGCGCCCCACCGCGCCGTGTGCCGCGCAATCCCGCCTCGTCGATCACTTTCCACGCCTTCAGATCATGCACGTCATCCGCCCTCCCGGTCGAGGAAAATCCCGCCGGATTGCGAAAAGTACTGCCTGCGCTGCGCTCTTTCGTCGGCTGCGTGGCGTCACGCTTGGCGATTTGGTCGGCCATTTTGGCCTCCAGCGCCGACGGATCGCCCAAGCCCCCCTCAAAGGTTGCCTCTACGATCACCCACCCGTCAGGAACAGCGCTGTGCCGATAGGCGAAGTGCAGCGCATCATGCGCGAGGGTCACCACCTCGCCGCCCCGTGTCACGGCTTTCGCCTCAATCAGATGATCGGCCACATAGGCCCCGTAACAGCCCGCATTCATCCGCACCGCGCCACCGATGCTCCCCGGGATGGTGCGCAAGAACGTCAGATCAACGCCCGCCTCCGCCGCCCGCCGTGCCACATGCGCATCAAGGGCAGCAGCCCCGGCGATCACGCGACTGCCCTCAACACGAATGCTATTGAACCCGCGCCCCAACCGGATAACCACCGCGTGCACCCCGCCATCGCGCACAATCAGGTTGCTGCCCACGCCCATGGGAAACACCGGCAGGCTGGGGTCAAGCCCCGCAAGAAACCCTGCCAAATCGTCAAGATCTGCTGGTTGAAACAACCAATCCGCAGGCCCGCCCACACGCAGCCAGGTCAGGTCAGCCAAGGGCCGGTCGGGCGTCAGCGCGCCCCGTGTCTGTGGCATCGTCATCATGACAGCGCTTCTGCCTTTTGCCGCGCCCAAGGTAAAGCCCTGCGCATTCCCTACCCCAGTTTCCGCCGCATCCACCGCCCAAGATAGATCACCGGCCATCGCAGCACGCTCATCCCGCCAACCATGACAAATAGGCCAACCCACGGCCCATTCTGCCACGTGACAAAGCCAAGGATCGGCACACCAAGGGCCATCAGCACATAGGCCCGCCGCCAGTAATTGTTGCGGCTAGGCAGCATCGCCAGCACATTCGCAGCGACTGCCCAACAACACGCCAGAACCAAAGAGAGCGTCATCCCAACCCTTCAAGGCGTGCTGGCAGACCATTCGCCCAAGCACTGATCGTGCCCGCGCCAAGACAGACAACCATATCCCCCGATCCCGCCTGCTCACGCACCAGACGCTCCAAATCGTCTTCGTCGCGGATGGCACGGGCGTGGCGGTGGCCGTGGCGGATCAGCCCCGCCACCAGATCATCGCGACTGGCCCCGGGAATGGGATCTTCGCCCGCAGCATAGACCTCGGCGATGGCCACCACATCGGCTTCGTTGAAACAACCGCAGAAATCGTCAAAAAGGCTCGAAAGCCGGGTGTACCTATGCGGTTGATGTACCGCGATAACCCGCCCCGTCGTGGCCTGCCGCGCCGCACGCAGCACAGCGGCAATCTCGACCGGGTGATGGCCGTAATCGTCGATGATGGTCACGCCGTTCACTTCGCCCACACGGGTAAAGCGCCGGTTGACACCTCCGAAACTTGCCAAAGCGGTGCGAATTTCATCGCCTTTCATCCCCAGATGCCGCGCCACCGCAACCGCGCTCAGCGCGTTGCTGACATTGTGATCGCCAGGCATTGGAAGGGTGCAGCCTTCGATCATCCGCCCCTCAGCCTGAAGCGCCACGTCGAAATGCGCGACACCCTTTTCGTAATGCAGATTGATCGCCCGCACATCGGCCTGCGCGTTGAACCCATAGGTCCTCACGCGGCGGTCGGTGATGCGGCCCACAAGGGCCTGCACCTCGGGGTGATCGGTGCAACAGACCGCCAGCCCATAAAAGGGAATATTGCTGACAAAGTCGTAAAAGCCTTGCCGCAACCGCTCGATATTGCCCCAATGCTCCATATGTTCGGGGTCGATATTGGTTACGATGGCGATGGTCGCCGGCAGGCGGTTAAAGGTGCCGTCGCTCTCGTCGGCCTCGACCACCATCCATTCGCCCTGCCCCATGCGCGCATTGCTGCCATAGGCATGGATGATGCCGCCATTGACGACCGTGGGATCAATTCCGCCCTTGACCAAAAGCTCTGCAACCAGCGTTGTCGTCGTGGTCTTGCCATGGGTGCCCGCCACCGCAATGTTGGATTTGAGCCGCATCAGTTCGGCAAGCATCTCGGCGCGGCGCACGACGGGCAGGCCGCGCTTGCGCGCCTCGTCCAATTCAGGATTGCCGGGCTTGATGGCAGATGAGATGACCACTACCGCGGCACCCTCGAGGTTTTCGGCGCGCTGCCCCTCAAAGACCGTGGCCCCCATGCCCGCCAACCGCACGGTGATCGGCGTGGATTTGAGGTCAGACCCCTGAACCTGGTAGCCATGATTGATCAACACTTCGGCAATGCCCGACATCCCGATACCGCCGATCCCGACAAAATGGATGGGGCCGATATCAGTCGGAAGCTTGGTGGCTGCATTCATTGCTTTTGCCCTTTATTCGCAAGGTCTTCGACCATATCGGCCAGATGTTGGGGGGCGTCCGGCATGCCACAACTCAACGCCGCCTGCGCCATCATCGACGCGCCGGTCGGATCGCCCAGTACAGCACCGATCTGCTCGCGCAGCACCGTTTCAGTCAAGCGGCTTTCTGGGATCACGATTGCCCCACCCGCCGCCGCCAGACCACGAGCATTGGCGGCCTGATGGTCGCCAGCGGCAGCAGCATAAGGAATGAGGATCGCTGGCCGCCCGATGATCGAAACATCAGCGATGCTCGACGCGCCCGCCCGGCTGATCACCAATTGCGCCTCGGTCATGCGGCGAGGCACATCGCGGAAAAATGGCTGCACATCGGCATCAATCCCGGCCCCAGCATAAAACCGCGCCACGCGGTTTATATCTTCCTCGCGCGCCTGATGGCTGACCCGGACATTGCGCAAGATCGCCTCCGGCAGGGCTGCGACAGCGGCTGGCACCATATCGCTGAGGATACGCGCCCCTTGTGAGCCGCCAATCACCAGCACCGACATTGGATAATCGCCCGGCGCGATATAGCCCGCGCCCGCCCGCTCCAACACCGCGGCCCGCACCGGATTGCCCACATGCACCGCCTGCGTGCCCTCGGGCAGGGTGGTGGGCCAAGTGCCACAGGCAACAACATCGACCCGGCGCGCAAAGAACCGGTTGACCCGACCAAGCACCCCATTTTGTTCATGCACCATACGCGGACGGCGCAGCAGCCACGCCGCCGTGAGCGCCGGAATGCTTGGGTAGCCGCCAAATCCCACGACCACGTCCGGTTTGTCCTGCATCATCCGCAGGCTTGCCCCCAACACGCCGCCCGCGATGTGAAACGGTGCCAGCAGTTTGTTGAGCAGGCCGCCGCGCGCGAAGGTGGCGCTTGCCACCTGCTCAATTTCGACCGAATGAGGAAAGCCGCCAACATAGCGCGCACCGCGTGCATCCGTGCTCAATCGTACCCGCCAACCACGCCGCAGCATCACCTCGGCCAGGGCCTGCGCGGGAAACATATGTCCACCCGTGCCGCCCGCAGCGATGATCAACAGCGGCTGTCGCGCAGTCATGAGCGCCCCCGCAGGATATCCCCGATCTGTCCCTGAGGCCGCGTTCGGGTAAAGGCCAAAAGCATACCCACGGCGATCCCTCCCGCCACCACCGACGAACCGCCATAGCTGACAAAGGGTAGGGTCATGCCCTTGGCTGGCAGAAGGCGCACGGCGACGCCCATGTTGATCATCGCCTGTGCCCCGAACATCACCACAAGGCCGGTGCCCGCAAGGCGGATGAAGGGATCACGTTCCCGCATCAGGCGCAAAAGCGAGCGCACCACGACGCTGGCATAAAGCGCAATAATGCAGAGCACCAGAACCAGCCCGTATTCTTCGGCGGCGACCGCGATGATGAAATCCGTATGCGCGTCCGGCAGGCTCCATTTGACCTGCCCTTCCCCCACGCCCACGCCAAAGAAACCGCCTTCGCGGATCGCATTGGTGGCAAAGCCAAGCTGTGTGGTCGGGTCGACCTCAGGGCTGAGAAACCCGTCAATCCGGCGCGCGAAATGCTCGGAATTGGCATAGGCGAAACTGCCCACGAGCACCACGCCCCCTGCCATCCCCAAAAGCAGCGTCACCGGGGCCCCTGCCACGAAATACATCACGCCCCAGCCAAAGAGAACAAGCGCGGCCTGCCCGAAATCGGGCTGCATCGCCAGAAAGGTGAGGATCACGAGGGTCAAAAGAAACGACCAACTCAGACCCGGCGGCCCATTCACCTGCTGGCTTGCCGCCATCATCCAAGCGGCCACGACCACGAATACGGGCTTGAGAAACTCCGACGGCTGCACCGACGCAAAACCGAGGCTATACCAACGTACCGCCCCCTTGCCAAAGTCTGTCCCCAGAAACGGCAGCGCCATAAGCGCGGCAAAGGCAGCGAGAAACCCTAGAACCGCCATGCGCCGCACCATTTCCGGGCGCATCATCGACACCAGAACCATCACCGCCAGTGCCATGCCTCCGAAGAGCGCCTGACGCTGCACGTAGTAAAACGCGCCAAGCCCATTCTTTTCCGCAAGCGGTGGCGAGGCGGCCAGCCCCAACAACATACCGATACTGAACAGGATCAAGACGCATGTCAGCGACCATTTGTCGATCGTGCGCCACCATTTGGGAATGACGGGCTCTGCGTCCCGCAGGGGCACAGCCCCATAGACCATTTCTGTCATCTGCCTGCCGCCTCATGCATCTTGCGCCCCTTTTCGGGGTCTGACACATATTCTAGCGCTGTTTTCGCCTTAATACCAGAACTATCCCCTTGCCAATCGGCGGCTTTTCGCGTCAGAGCCACGCACATGCGCCACAACTGCAACACGCTCATCCTTGGGGCCGGGGCCGCCGGCATGATGTGCGCGGCTAATGCCGGGCCAAGCACGCTGATCATCGACCATGCGCGCGCACCGGGCGAGAAAATACGTATCTCAGGCGGTGGGCGGTGCAACTTCACCAATCTTGGCACGACACCGGCGAATTTCATCTCGGCCAACCCGCATTTCTGTAAATCCGCCCTCTCGCGCTATACCCAGTGGGATTTTCTTGATCTCATCGCGCGTCACGGCATCGCTTGGCATGAGAAAACCCTTGGCCAGCTTTTTTGCGACGACAAGGCCACACAGATCGTCACGCTGCTGGTCAAGGAACTGCGTCAATCGGGGGCCGATCTTTGGCTTTCAACGCATGTGTCGGACATCAGCCATGACGGCAGCCGGTTTCACGCCACGCTTGACCGCGAAGGGCGGCGCATGACTGTCTCCGCGCGCAACCTCGTGCTGGCCACGGGCGGCAAATCCATCCCCAAGATGGGCGCCACGGGCATGGCCTATGACATTGCACGCCAATTCGGCCACCAGATCACCGAAACGCGCCCGGCACTTGTACCACTCACCTTTTCCGACGCCCCTTTTACCGCACTCTCCGGCACCGCCCTACCCGTCCGGGCCAGTTGCGACGGGGTCAGCTTTGATGAAGCGGCGCTTTTCACGCATCGCGGGCTGTCGGGCCCCGCCATCCTGCAAATTTCCTCTTACTGGCGCGAGGGGCAGGCGATCACCCTCGATCTCGATCCCAACGCCAGACTTTATGACATGCTCCGCCAGCAGCGTCAGACCACAGGCCGCCGTAATATCACAACCGACCTTGGCCATTACCTACCCGCGAAACTGGTGACGCATCTGGCGGCGAGCTTGGGTCTTGCGGGCAATCTCGCAGATCACTCCGACGCGCGGCTCGCCGAGATCACCGGGGCGTTGCGCGGCTGGCAGATGAAGCCGACCGGCACCGAAGGCTATCGCACCGCCGAAGTCACCTTGGGCGGCATCGACACTAACGGGCTTTCGTCAAAATCAATGGAATCCAATCACATGCCCGGCCTCTATGCCATTGGCGAGGCCGTAGATGTCACCGGGTGGCTTGGCGGTTACAATTTTCAATGGGCATGGTCGTCGGGTTGGGCTGCAGGCAAAGCGATCGCTCAAGCCGGGGATGGCTAAGCCCGCACGCAATTCAACGTCAGCCTTCGGGGGCCTGCATTGTCCTTGCGCCGCTTTCATCCAGTTCGCGCGCCGTCAGGACCATGCGCATACCCAATTCGAAATTCCGCTGCATCTGCATCGTCGACAGCAGTTCCTCGACCGGGTTGACGTTGCTGCTCTCCAGCGTGCCCTGCAACACCTCCGCCTGTTGATTGGGCGGCGGCAACACGCCCTCCACGGTTCGGATCTGACCGTCTGCACCTTTGGTCAGCGCAACATCCTCAGGCGGGATCACGGTGGCCAGCACACCGGCCAAGACCGGATCACCCTCAGGATCATCAAGCGGCTGTATGTAGATTTCGCCAATATCCGTGATCCGGATATTGCGATAAGCGGGCACCTGAAGCGGGGCCATATCCGCACCCAGCATCGCATCGCCCGCACCATTGCGCAGCGTGCCATCCGTATCACGCCGCAGATCGCCACGACGGCTGAGCGCCGGATCGCCGGACTCGGGCATCACGTAGAAAAAACCCCGATCCGCAATCGCCACATCCAGTTCCTCGTCGGTGCGGGTGAGCCTGCCCGTTTCCTGCGAGAACCCGGCGGGCCCGGTCTCGACCTGAAAGGCACGAGTGGTCAACCCCTCCATCATGTCGAGGAACCGCACCCCGCCCTCGTTGGGCAGGTCGCGGCGATAACCCGGAACGGTCTGGTTGGCGAGGTTCTGCGCCTGCGCCACCTGACTGTCGCGATTGACGCCCAATGCGTTGAGCGCGGTATAGATCATGCGGTCCATGGTGGCGCCTTGCGTTAGCTGCGGATGTTCAGAACCGTGTCGGCCAAGGTTCCGTTGGTCTCGAGCGCTTTGGCAGAGGCCTGATAGTTCCGTTGCGCCATGATCAAGTTGACCAATTGCTCAGTCAGATCGACATTCGAGCGTTCGACCGAGCCAGCCCTGATCGCACCAAAGCCACTTGTCCCCGGCACACCCAAACGGACGTCACCGGATTCTCGCGAGGCGCGGTAAGTTGCGCTACCGATGCTGCCAAGACCCTGGATATCCGAGAAATTCGCAACAGCAACCTGACCGACTGCAACCGAAGTCTCGGCACCATAGCTGGCCCAAACGGTGCCATCCTGACGCACATCAACCGAGGACAGATCAAGCTGGCGGGTGCCATTCTGTGACACAGCAATCGCGCCAAACGGGCCCTCAGACACCCGCGAGCCACCAAGAGAAAGCGACAGCGCCTGCTCCCCAAAATCAAAGTTCATCGCCTCAAGACCGCCGGTCTGCGCGCCGCCCGCATCAAAAGACAATGTGGCCAGCGGATCGGTGGGGGCGGTGATAACGCCGTCGACCACCAGTTGCACCGTATAGGCCAACCCGCCATCCAGCGCGTCGGGCGCATCGGACATCACGAAATAGGCTTGCGCCGGCACGGCACGCCCCGCAGCATCCAGTACTGGGATTTGCGTGGTCGCAGCATAAGTCGTTGGATCCGCTGGATCAAAGGCAGCGGCAGGAATGGCCGCCTGCGCGCCCAGACCACCATTGTTGCTCAGCGACAGGTTGAACGATAGATCAACGGCCGTCGTCGCCTGAGGCGTGCCGAACTGCTGCGGGATCTGCAGGCGTTGCGTCTGTGTAGTGGACAGCGTGTCGCCATTCTCTGAGGTCGGGAAGACCGTAAGGAAATGCCCCGCCGCATTGGTCACAAACCCTTCTCGGTTCATGCCAAAGGCACCGGCACGGGTATAGCCCGCATCGGCCCCCGCATCCGGCCCGGTGCGGACCTGAAAGAACCCCGGCCCCTGCAAAGACAGGTCCAGCACATTGCCGGTCGCCGTCAGAGACCCCTGTTTGAAATCTACACCAATCCGGCTGACTTCGGTGCCTGATCCAATCTGTGACGCAGGGCGGCTGTACGGGCTGGTGGTATAGATGTCGGCGAATTCCGCCCGGCTGCCATGAAACCCGAGGGTGCCCACATTGGCAATATTGTTCGAAGTCACCGAAATGTCGGTCTGCGCGGCGTTCAGCCCGGAAAGTGCAGTGTGAAAGCTCATGAATCTGGTCCTGTCAGGTCGTTGAAGGGTCTGGTGTTGGTTGGGATTAGCGAATATCGGTGATCTCGAGACTGCTACGCAGCCCATAGTCTTCGACCCTGAGGGTCATGTCCTGCCCGCCCTCGGGCATCTGCACCCCCACAACCCGGGCATAGACAAAGGGCTCTGCCGGTGTGTCGCCATCCACCTCGATCGCCACCCGCACCGCACCGCGCGCGGCGACGATCTCAGGCGGCAGGCCGTCCCAGTCAAAGCCCATCAGCCCGGCAGGCTGTGCGCCCATATCTTTTCGGTGGAGTTCCGCGCCCGTCTCGGCGTTGGAATAGATCACTGTGACAGCACTTGCCGCCTCTGGAAGGTCTGCCACACCGTGCACCCCGCCCGACGCATCTGGCCGCGCGAGCGAACCCGGCACCAAAACCTGTTGCCCCAAGAGCGACGAAGCGGTCGCAATCCGATTGCCCCCGATCTGGCTGCCGATATCGCTTAAGGTGGTGTTCACCCGGTCCAACCCCGCCACGGTCGAAAATTGCGCCATCTGTGCGAGGAATTCGCCATTTTCCATTGGCGCGAACGGGTCTTGGTTCTGTAACTGCGCCGTCATCAGCGCCAGAAAATCCTGCTGCCCCAGATCGCCATTGCCCGTCCGTGTTGGGGCGGAATTGGCAGCGGCGGCGGCCGTAAACGTGGCACTTGCGCCGGTTGCTGTATTGACTTCAGGCATTGCAGTGCTCCTTAGCCCTGACCCATCATGACCGTGCGTGCCATCAGCGTGCGCAGGGTCGAGACGGTTTCCAAAACATTCTGATACTGGCGGCTGGCCTCGACCATCTCGACCATTTCCTCGTCTGGGTTGACGACAGATTCGTAGACGAAGCCCTCTTCATCGGCCATCGGATGATCGGGGCGGTAGGCACGCACAGGCTCTCGATCAAGCTGAACAACGTCGGTGACATGCGTGGTCGAAAGGCCGGACTGGCCGGTCTGATCGGCATAGATCGTCTCGAACACCGGGCGCAGCGGGCGATAGGCCTCTTCTTTGGTGGTGCTCACCGCCTGCGCATTGGCCATATTGGAGGCCACAGTATTCAAGCGCACCATCTGTGCCGACATGGCAGAGCTGGCGACATCAAAGATATTCTTGATCATCATGGCTTATTCTCCCTTGATCGCCGTGTTCAAACCAGAAATCCGCCGGTTGAGCAGCGTAAGACTGGTTTGGTAACGCAGGCTGTTTTCCGCAAATTCCATCTGCTCCACAGCCAGTTCGACCGTATTGCCATCGAGCGAAGGATTGACCGGAACGCGGTATCCCGCCTGCCCCGCATTTGGACCACTGGTTGCGAAATGGCGGCCGTTGCTGGTGGCGAGGGCACCGCCACCAGTTTCAGCATTCAGCACCGTTTCGAAATCCATGTCGCGCGCCTTGAAACCCGGAGTCGCCGCATTGGCGATGTTTGAGGCCAGCATCGCGCCACGCTGCTCGCGCAGGTTCAGAGCCGAAGCAAAGAGGCTCAGGTGATCGCGGAACGCATCTGTCATGGCGCGAGATCCTTTCCCGGGTGGTCATCGCAGTTGGTCCAGTCCTTGCAGGGTGACGTGCATCGTGGATGCTCCGGCCCTGCCCGCATCCCTGCAATTCTGGTGCCAACCCGCCCGAAACCAAGGAACGCCGATGTCAGAGACCGCCGCCCGCCCCGCCATGCGCAAGTCGCTCACCCTGCCCCGAAGCTTTAGTCGTGTGCTGGGGCGCCTGCTGATCCTTCCCGCCACCGAGAGCCTGCCCCTCGCAAACAACGTCTACGCCCAAACCAGCAATCCGGTGCAGCGCGCGCTCGCGATGCGCCTGCGCCTGCGCCTCTTGCAAGAGGCTCTCGATGCCCCGCACAAACCCGTCCCACCGGTCAAAGCCGAACCCGAACCTCTGCCCCCACCGATGCCGGAACCAATGCCGGAGCCAGAGCCAGAACCCGCACCACCCCCAAAACCCGCCAAGACAGCCAAGCTCGTCAGTCTAGATCTGGCAGGCGGCGCTCTTTCCATGATGATGAGCGAATTGGGAAGCGGCGAAGACGCAGAGGATGATTTCTTTGGCGATGACTGAACCCCTTCAACGCCAATATCTTTGGATACCAGCCCTCTCT
The DNA here is from genome assembly GCF_002080415.1 of Roseovarius mucosus. NCBI lineage: Bacteria > Pseudomonadati > Pseudomonadota > Alphaproteobacteria > Rhodobacterales > Roseobacteraceae > Roseovarius > Roseovarius mucosus. Next base: position 1,060,184 of record NZ_CP020474.1, read on the forward strand.
TTCGCCCCCTCGCAAATACCTTCGCGCGCTTTCTATTTCAGTCAGATCATGGGATTGTGGTTGTACTTCCAAGGCTGCCAGGAGATACGGAAATGAAACAGTTGGCACCGCAAATGACAGTGAACGATACGCATCGGTTTGGGCAAGACGCCAATACCCCCCTCCATCTCCCCAGTGGATGGTGGATTGCCCCCATGGTCGGTCTCGGCGTTGTGATGTGGTACTGGATCATTTCCGCACTTCTCTCGGTTTTGGGCTAAGCCTCCCTCCAGAGCTTGCAAAGTGTTGTCGCCCGGTCGCTCTCGCGTCCGGGCGAAACCTTTTTTCCGGGTATTATGTAGAACTTGACCCCGCGCATGTCTGCACGGGGTCGTTGTTCTTCTTGCCGTTTGTTGCAGCGCCCTGCCGTTATCCGCGCGCCTCGCGGATCAGCCGCAGAATATCCTTGGCTGCCTCAGGAATATTGGTGCCCGGACCAAAGATTGCCTTGACCCCCGCCTTCTTGAGGAAATCGTAATCCTGTTGGGGGATCACCCCGCCGCAGATAACGATAATGTCGCCTGCATCCCGCGCCCTAAGCGCCGCGATCAGTTTCGGTGCCAATGTCTTGTGCCCCGCCGCCTGAGAGCTGATGCCCACCACATGTACGTCATTGTCAATGGCATCCTGCGCCGCCTCTTCTGGCGTCTGAAAGAGCGGGCCCACATCCACATCGAACCCGATATCGGCAAAGGCGGTGGCAATCACCTTGGCACCGCGGTCATGCCCATCTTGCCCCATCTTGACGACAAGCATCCGCGGACGGCGCCCCTCAACCTCGGCAAAATCCTCGACGGATTTCTGAATGGCGGCAAAGCCTGCGTCGCCCTCATAGGCGGCACCGTAAACCCCGGCCAAAGTCTTGACCTCGGCGCGATGCCGTCCAAACTCTTTTTCCAGTGCCATGCTGATCTCTCCTACCGTGGCGCGCGCACGCGCTGCCTCAACCGCTGCGTCGAGCAGATTGCCGCCCTCACGCGCACGGCGCGTCATCTCGTTCAAGGCGGCCTGACAAGCCGTCTCATCGC